>CBINNP010000109.1:0-11089 GCA_966252075.1 uncultured Solimonas sp. | reverse complement strand
CGATCCGCAAGTCCGCTACTCGCATTATCTGGATGCCGACAAGCGCCATTTCTCGGCACTGATCGAACTGCGTCAGCTGGCAGGCTCGGACGATCCGCAACAGTTGTCCACCGAATACCAGTGGCGGCTCGCCGACAACTACCTGGGCTTCGGCATGCGTGATCGCGCCGAGGCGATGTACCGCAGCATCGCTTCCCGCGCGCCGGAGCCGAAGAAGTTCCTGCCGGCGCAGTTGCAGCTGGCCGAGTTCGATTTCCAGCGTGGCTACTACGGCGAGTCGCGGGCGACGCTGTATCGCATCCGCGAGAAGCTGCCCAAGGAAATGATCCCCGAGTGGCAGGATCTTCTGATCCGCGTGCTGCTGGCCGAGGGCAAGCCGGCCGAAGCCGCCGAGGTCGCGCTCAAGGAAGACAACGCCAGCAAGCAGTCGCCGTTCACGCGCTACAACCTGGCGATCGCACTGATCGCCAGCGACCGCGTCGAGCAGGGCGAGCGCGTGCTCGATGACGTCGGTCGCATCCGGCCGTCGACCAAGGAAGAGCTGGAGCTGCGCGACCGCGCCAACCTGGCGCTGGGCTGGCATTTCCTGCAGAAGGGCCAGGGCGCCACCGCCAAGCCGATCTTCAGCCGCGTCCGCATCGAGGGCGCTTCATCCAACCGCGCGCTGCTGGGCCTGGGCTGGTCCGAAGTGGCCCCGCAGGGCGTGCTCAATGCGCGCCCGGAAACTCCGGATGCGAGCGCAGAGGAAGAAAAGGAATCGGTGTCGAGTCTCGGCGCGCTGCTGCGCCCCGGCTTTCTCGACAACGATATCTATGCCCGCGCCGGCATGCGCAACTTCCGCCTGAAGAACGGCGATCCGAAAACCGAGGCGGCGCTCAAGCGCGCGCTGGTGCCTTGGGTCGAGCTGCTCAGCCGCGATCCGATGGACCCCGCCGTGCTTGAAGCCTGGCTGGCGATTCCGTACACGCTCGACAATCTGGGCGCCCATACGCAGGCGCTGCAGTACTACGAGAAGGCCGTCGAGGTTCTCGAAGAAAGCCACAAGCGCATGGGCCTGGCGCTGTCGTCGATCAAGCAGGGGCGCATGGTCGAAACCATCGTCCATCGCGAGCAGGAAGCCGAATCCGGCTGGGACTGGCGCCTGCGCGATCTGCCGGATGCTCCGGAGACTTACTTCCTGCAGACGCTGCTCGCCGAGCATCGCTTCCAGGAGGCGCTGAAGAACTATCGTGATCTGCGCATGCTGTCGCGCAACCTCGAGGCCTGGCGCGCGCGGCTCGACGTGATCGAGCGCACGGCGGTGGAGATTGCCAAGAAGCCGGTCGACATCGACACACAGCTGAAGAACGAGCTGCAGGACAGCAAGCAGGTCTACAGCGATGTGAAGATCCCGCTGAAGCTCGACACCAGCCTGGCGGCGCCTGGCAGCTATCAGGACAGGCCGGCGCCGGCCGAGGCGCCCGCCCCCGTCGCCGCCACCCCCGTCAGCACACTGGTCGTCGCCAAGGCACCGGAGATCTTCGAAGGCTCGTTCGAGCGGACGCAGACGCTGCGCATCCGCCTCGGCAACCTGCGAGGTCAGGTCAAGGCGGCGCTGGTTGATCAGGCGCAGCAGTTGCAGACGATCTCCACCAAGGAACTCGAAGGCCAGCGCAAGCAGATCGAGCGCTATCTGGTCGAGGCGCGCTTCGCGCTGGCCCGACTCTACGACCGGCAGAAGAAGGGCGAACTCGACCGTGAATAAGTTCCCGCGCCGATCCGACACCGTAACGATCCGCACCGGCCTCAAGCTGGCGGCGGTCGCGCAGGCCGCGCTGCTGCTGGCGGCCTGTACGCCGGACGTGGTCAAGAATTCCGCACCGCCGATCAGCAAGGCCATCGGCGGCCAGAAGGCGCCCTCGAACGAGGTGCTGCCGATCGTCAAGTCCGAGGACATTGCCGCCGATCCGCAGAAGGCCGCCGACAATTACAAGAAGCTGATGGACCTGCAGGCCGACCAGGCCACCCAGGACGAGGCGACGCGCCGCTACGCCGACCTCAACGTGCAGATGGCCGACGCCGAAGGTGCGACGCAGGAATCCGAGAAGACCCTGCGCGGTTCGATCGCGCTCTACAACAAGCTGCTCGCCGCGCATCCGAACGATCCCAAGAACGATCGGGTGCTCTATCAGCTGGCGCGCGCGCAGCAGAACATCGGCGAAGTCGAGGCGGCGATCGCGACGCTGCAAAAGCTCAACACCACGCTGCCGCAATCGCCGCTGGCCGGTGACGCGCATTTCCGTCGCGGCGAACTGCTGTTCAACCTCGGCCGTTTCGCCGAGGCAGAGAACGAATACCGCACGGTGATGGGCTACAAGGACGGCACGGCGTTCTTCGAGTCGGCGCAGTACAAGTACGGCTGGTCGCTGTACAAGCAGTCCAAGTACGAGCCGGCGATCGAAACCTTTTTCGCCATCCTCGAACGCGAGCTGCCCCCCGGCGAGACCACCGATCCGGAAGCAGCGCTGGCCGGCGTCTCCAAGGAGAAATTCGACCTCGCCAAGGACTCGCTGCGTGTCATTACCCTGTCGCTGGCCACGCTCGGCGGCGGCAGCGCGCTCAACGACTACCTGGCCAGGCACGGTGATCCGCGCTTCTACCCGCTGATCTACGTCGCGCTTGGCGATGCCATGCTGGAGAAGGACCGCTATACCGACGGCGCCAATGCCTATGCGGCGTTCATCCAGCGCTATCCGCGCTCGCCGCAGGCGCCGGCCTTCCAGACCCGCGTGATCACCGCGTACAAGGACGGCGGCTTCGGCGACCTGACGATCCGCGAGAAGGAGCGCTACGCCACCACCTACGACCCGGCCGCCGAGTACTGGCAGGGCAAGCCGGCAAGCGCGGAGGTGATGACGGCGCTGCGTGGCCATCTCGACGACCTCGCCAAGTACTACCACGCCAGCGCGCAGAAAAAGCTCACCGCCAAGCCGGCAGCGGGCGCCGCGCCGGCGCAGGCCGGCACGCCACCGGAGTTCCTGGTCGCAGCGCGCTGGTACCGCCGCATCATCGAGATCTTCCCGCAGGATCCCAAGCTGCCGGAAATCAACTTCCTGCTCGGCGACGCCCTGCTCGACGGCGGCCGCACGCTGGACGCCGCCAAGGAATACAGCAAGACCGCCTACGGCTATGGCCAGCACGCCAAAGTGCCGGAAGCCGCTTACGCCGCGGTGCTCGCCTATCAGAAGAACGCCAGGGAAGTGCCCGCGGCGCAGCGCCCGGAAGCGCTCAAGCTGGCGATCGACGAGAGCCTGAAGCTTGCCGACACCTTCCCGCAGCACGTGCAGCGCAACGCAGCGCTGACGCAGACCGCGCAGGATCTCTACGAGCTGAAGGATTACGATCGCGCCATCGCCATCGCCGATCGCGTGCTCAAGGCGCAGGGCAACGTCACCGCCGAGCAGCAGCGCCTGGCCTGGAGCGTCACCGGCGATTCGCAGTTCGCGCAGAAGCGTTATCCGCAAGCCGAAGCCGCGTTCAGCGAAGAGTTGAAGCTGACGCCGGCCAACGGCCCGCGTCGTGGCGAAGTCGGCGAGCAGCTCGCTGCCTCGATCTACAAGCAGGGTGAGGCCGCGCGCGACGCCGGCGACATGAAGACGGCGGCGCGGCACTTCCTGCGCGTTGGCCAGGTCACGCCGCAGTCGAAGATCCGCGCCACCGCCGAGTACGACGGTGCCGCCGCCCTGCTGGCGCTGGAGGACTGGGCGCAGGCCGAAGGCGTGCTGGAGAACTTCCGCCGGCTGTTCCCGAATCATCCGCTGGAAGCCGACGTCGACAAGAAGCTGGCGACCGCCTACCAGAAGGACAACAAGCCCCTGCAGGCCGCGCCCGCCTATGGCCGCATCGCTCGCCGCGGCAGCGAGTCGGTGGCGACGCGCGAGGAGGCCGCCTGGCAGTCGGCGACGCTGTTCGACGCCGGCAAGGCCAACGCCGAAGCGGCCGCCGCCTACGATTACTTCGCCAAGACCTTCACCGGCTCGTTCGATCGTAACGTCGAGGCGCGCAGCAAGCTGGTCGACTACGCCCGCGCCGGCGGCAATGCCCAGCAGTTGAGCACCGCCCTGCGCGATCAGGTGGCGATCAACGACAGCGCCGGTGGCCGCAGCACGGAGCGTTCGCGCGCGCTGGCCGCCAAGTCCAGCCTCGAACTGGGCCGCCTGTCGGCGCTGACCACGCAATCGATCGCGCTGTCGACGCCGCTGGAAAAGAGCCTGCCGCAGCGCAAGCAGTCGATGGAGCAGACCCTAGGCTGGTACAACAAGGCGGCGGCCTACGGCTTCGCCGACGTGACCACCGCCGCCACCTACGAGACCGGCGCGGTCTACCAGAACTTCGCCCGCGCGCTGATGGACTCGGAGCGCCCGAGGAAGTTGTCGGAACTGGAGCTGGAGCAGTACAACCTGCTGCTCGAAGAGCAGGCCAACCCCTTCGAGGAAAAGGCCATCGAGACCTACGAGACCAATCTGCGCCGCATCAAGCAGGGCGTCTTCGATGGCTGGACCACCCGCAGCCTGCAGGCGCTGGAGAAGCTGGCGCCCGCCCGATACGGCAAGCATGAGCAGGGCCAGGATCGTTATGAAAGCCTTCGTTAACGCGACGATGCCGCACCTCGGCAACGGCGTCATCGCCGCACTGCTGTGCAGCGTCTTGCTGGCGGGCTGCGGCAGTGCAGCCAAGATCCCCGCCGGCGGCAAGAAGCCGGCGGCGAGCAGCCAGGCCAAGCCGGCGGCGCCGACGCCCGACAAGGGCGATCCGCAGGCACGCCTCAATGCCGGCCTGGACCTGATGAAAAGCGGCGATATTCAGGAAGCCGAGAAGGCCTTCGTCGAACTGACCAAGGATTTTCCGGAGTTCGGCGGACCGTGGACCAATCTGGGCATTCTCTACGCCAAGTCCAAGCGTCGCGACCAGGCGCTCAGTGCATTCACGCGTGCCAGCCAGCTCAACGCCAACAACGCCGTGGCGTTCAACTGGCTCGGCATTCTCAGCCGCGAAGGCGGCGACTACGCGCGCGCCAGGCAATCGTACGAGCGAGCACTGCAGATCACGCCGAACGATGCGCTGACGCGCCTCAACTACGGCATCCTGCTCGATCAGTACCTCAAGCAGCCGCAGGCGGCGCTCGAGCAGTACAAGCAGTACCTGGCGCTGGCGCAGAAGGAAGACCTGCGCGTCATCGCCTGGATCGCGCAGATCGAAGCGCAGATCGCGGCCGCGCAGCCAGCGCCCGCCGCCGCCGCGCCCGCGGCCGGCCCGGCGACCAAGCCGGCGGAGAAGAAATAAGATGAGCCTCATCCTCAGCACGTCGCCGCGACGCCTTGTCGCGCTGGCCCTGCTCGCTGCCAGCTTCGCAGCCACCGCACAGACCGAGATGCCGGCCGTCGGCACCGGCCCGGACGGCGAGATGCCGGCGATCCAGAATCCGGGCGTGGTCACGCCGCCGGGCGACAAGCCCAAGGCCGCCGACAGTGCCGGCACGACGATCTTCGGCGGCGAGCGTGAATCGCCCATCGGCCTCTACATCACGCCGTGGCGCGACTCGCGCGCCGAGGAAAACATCGACCGGCCGGCGCGGCTCTTGCAGGAGCAGCTCAAGCCGATCGACAAGGCCGTGTTCAATCGCCAGGTCGAGTACTACGAGGCTCTGGCCAACGCGCTGAAGAAGAAAGGCGTGGTCACGCCGGTCTCGCGCTAGGAAACTCCCGCTGCACCTGCTGTACCGCTCCACAACAGACCCTGTCCGCACCGTCAGCAAACATTCGAGTACAAGGAACGCAACATGGATATCTTCGCCACCCTCCTGCACTTCTTCCAGAAAGGCGGCTGGATGATGTACCCGATCGCCGTCGTCCTGGCGCTCAGCATCGCCATCGCGCTGGAGCGCTGGCTGTTCCTGGGCAAGGTGGAGCGCGATAACCGCAAGGTATGGAAAGCCGCTGCGCCGCTGCTGGCGCGGGGCGACATCAACGCCGTCGAGCAGCTTGCCGCCGGTTCCAAGGCCGCCGTTGCGCGCATCTTCAGCGCCGGCGCCGCGCAGGCCAAGGTCGACCGTCATCGCAACGAGGTCGAGACCGCCACCGAAGAAGCGCTGATGGAAGTGCTGCCGGCAGTCGAGAAGCGCACCCACTATCTCGCCACGTTCTCGAACATGTCGACCCTGCTCGGCCTGCTCGGCACCGTCATCGGCCTGATCGGCGCGTTCGCCGCGCTGGGCGCCGCCGACCCGACCGAGAAGGCGGACCTGCTGTCGGCCGGCATTTCCGAGGCCATGAACTGCACCGCGTTCGGCCTGATCGTGGCAATCCCGACGCTGATGATCCACGCCTGGCTGCAGGCCAAGACCACGGAGCTGGTCGACAGCCTCGAAGGCGCCTGCGCCAAGTTCGTCAGCGCCGCGGCCCGCAAGTAAATCCGCGGCCCCACCCCCGTCCACCGTGATTCTCATCGGGGTTCCCGGATGAAAATATCCCGTCGATCGCGACGTCTCGAGCGCCATCAGCGCATGCGGGCACGCGCGGTTCATCTCAACATCGTGTCGATGATCGACGTCTTCGCGGTGCTGGTGTTCTTCCTGCTCGTCAGCTCGTCGATCACTGCGGCCAAGCTCAACGTGGTCGATCTCAACCTGCCGTCGTCGGATCAGACCCAGACGCCGGACAAGCCGCCGCTGCAGCTGACGATCACGCTGCGCAAGAACAGCCTCGACGTGTCGGATCGCAGTGGTGCCTTGCGCCATCTCGACAACACGCCGGAGGGCTACAACGTGCAGGCACTCGGCGATCTGCTGGCCGAGGTCAAGAAGAGCGCGCCGGCAGAGACGACCGTGACGCTGCTGCTGGAGCCGGCCATTCCCTACGATGACCTGATCCGCATCATGGACACCGCCCGCTTCACGCCGGCCGAGGCACGTGCCGCCGGCCTGCCGCCCGAGATGTTCCCGAACATCTCGCTGGGTGACGCGCCCGGAGGCCAGCCATGAGACGCTCCAACGCCGCCGCCAAGCGCAGTCTGCGCAAGTTCCGCACGGCCGGTCGCGAAGTCGAGATGAACATCGTCTCGCTGATCGACATCTTCGCGATCCTGGTCTTCTACCTGCTGGTCAATGCCCTGGCCGTCGAGATCCTGCCGAGCCCCAGCTCGCTGGAACTGCCGAAGTCGATCGCCAAGGCGCAGCCTGAGCAGACCACCGTGATCATGGTCAGCAAGAGCGACATCCTGGTCGACAACCAGCGCATCCTGTCCACCGACGAGGCGCTGGCCGATACCGGCAATGTGCTGCCGACGCTCAAGGACCGCCTGCAGCGCGTCAATCTGATGCGTGTCGAAGGGGGCGATGCCGCAGCGCTGTCGCGCGGCAACGTCAACATCATGGCCGACAAGGCGATTCCGTATCAGGTCCTGAAGAAGGTGATGGCCACCTGCACCGAGGCCCGCTTCGCGAAGATCTCGCTGGCGGTCGTCGAAAAGAAGCGGGGAGACGCCCAGTGACCACCGGCTTCCTCACTCCGCTCGATGGCTGGAGTTTCAGCGAAGACGCCGACCGCCGCTTCCGGCGCGTCGCCACCTTCATGCTGGCGCTGGTCATCGCGCTGGGCATCATCATCCCGCTGATCCACTACACCGCCGTGCCTGAAGGCGGCGGTGAAAGCGAAGAACAGCGTTACGTCAGCATCATTCCGGAAGCGCCGCCGGCCGAGAAGGTCGAGGAACCGGCGCCAGCTCCGGAAGACAGCAAGGAACCGCCCAAGGAAGTCGCCAAGGCCGAGAAGCCGCAGCCGAAGCCGGAACCCAAGCCGCAGGCGCCGCCGCGCCCGGAGCCGACCCAGGCCGAGCGTCAGCAGCAGGCGCGCACCGTGGCGCAGCAATCCGGCGTGCTGGCGATGGCCGACCAGCTCGCCGAGCTGCGCGATCAATCGCTGCGCGGCCTGGATTCCTCGCAACCGCTGTCGACCAACCGCGTGACGGCGCAGGCCGGCACCGGTGCCACCGGCGGCTCCAGCGCGGCCTTCGCCGACGGCGCCACGCGCGGCAGCGGCGGCATCGGTGCAACCGCGACCGGCGACGAACGCCGCACGCAGTCCGGTGCCGGCCTCGGCACGCGCCGCACGACCGTCGTGCAGACGCCGCAGGGCATGGGCCCGGACAGGACCAAGCCGGGCCTGGATGGCACCAAGATGACGGCCGGCCGCACGCTGGAAGAGATCCAGCTGGTGTTCGACCGCAACAAGGGTGCGTTCACGGCGATCTACAACCGCGCTGCGCGCGAGAATCCGGGGATCGGCCAGGGCAAGATCGTGGTCAGCCTGACGATCGCCCCGAACGGCGCCGTCACCGACTGCAAGCTGGTGTCGAGCTCGTTCAACGACGCGGAGCTGGAGCGCAAGGTGATCCAGCGCGTGATGCTGATGAACTTCGGCGCCAAGGACGTGCCGCCGTTCACCTATCCCAACTATCCTATTGTCTTCATGCCGTCCTGAACGCTGCTGCGTTCACGCAAGGCGCCGGCGCTCCCGGCGCCTTTTGCGTATCGGCAGATCCACTCTCATACCGAGGTCAAGCAGTGATCATCCAACCCAAGGTCCGCGGCTTCATCTGCACCACCACGCATCCGCTTGGCTGCGAGCGCAATGTGCTCGAACAGATCGAGGCAACGCGCGCGCAGGGCGTGCGCGGCGACGGCCCGAAAAAAGTGCTGGTGATCGGCGCGTCCAGCGGCTACGGCCTGGCGGCACGCATCACCAGCGCATTCGGCTTCGGCGCCGACACGCTCGGCGTGTTCTTCGAAAAGCCGGGCAGCGAGAAGAAGCCGGGCACCGCCGGCTGGTACAACTCGGCGGCCTTCGACAAGTTCGCCAAGGCGCAGGGGCTCTACGCCAAGTCGATCAACGGCGATGCCTTCTCCAACGAGGCGCGCGACAAGGTCATCGAGCTGATCAAGACCGAAATGGGCGGCACGGTCGATCTGGTCGTCTATTCGCTGGCCTCGCCGGTGCGCAAGCTGCCGGACACCGGCGAGGTGAAGCGCTCGGCGCTCAAGCCGATCGGCCAGACCTACACCGCCACGGCGATCGACACCAACAAGGACACCATCATCCAGGCCTCGGTCGAGCCGGCCACCGAGCAGGAGATCGCCGACACCGTCACGGTGATGGGCGGCCAGGACTGGGAGCTGTGGATCGACGCGCTGGGCAAGGCCGGCGTGCTGGCCGACGGCGCCCGCACCGTTGCCTTCAGCTACATCGGCACCGAAATCACCTGGCCGATCTACTGGCACGGCGCGCTCGGCCGCGCCAAGTCGGATCTGGACGCCACCGCCCGCCGTCTCGACGCCCGCCTACAGGCCCGCGGCGGCCACGCCAATGTCGCGGTGCTCAAATCAGTGGTGACGCAGGCCAGCGCGGCGATCCCGGTGATGCCGCTGTATATCTCGATGGCCTATCGCATCATGAAGGACAAGGGCCTGCACGAAGGCACCATCGAGCAGCTCAACCGCCTGTTCCGCGATTTCCTCTATCGCGCCGACGGCGCGCCGGGCGCGGCCGACGACGAGCAGCGCCTGCGTCTCGACGACTGGGAACTGCGTCCGGAGGTGCAGGACGCCTGCAAGGCGCTGTGGCCGCAGGTCACCACCGAGAACCTCTCGCAGCTGACCGACTACGCCGGCTACAAGCAGGAGTTCCTCAAGCTGTTCGGCTTCACGCGCAGCGACGTCGACTACAACGCCGACGTCGATCCGGACGTACGCTTCGATGTCATCGAGCTGACGCCGGAAAGCTAAACCGCGCCGTCGCAGCAACGCCTCAGCACAAGCCCCGCCCGAGCGGGGCTTGTGCTTTCTGCCGGCGGCGGTGCGCAGCGCGCCGGCCTGACCGCCGTCAATGCGGCCCTGCCGCCCCGCCTCCATGCTGCGACCCTCTGACCGGGAGCGCACATGGATCTGCAGTTTCTCGGAGCCGCCGGCACCGTCACCGGCTCCAAATATCTGCTCAGCCACGCACGCGGCCGTGTACTGATCGACTGTGGCCTGTTCCAGGGCTACAAGCCGCTGCGCCTGCGCAACCGGGCACCGTTGCCGGTGTCGCCGCGCGAGATCGACGCGGTGCTGCTGACGCATGCGCATATCGACCACTCCGGATACCTGCCGCTGCTGGTGCGCGACGGCTACCGTGGCGCGATCCACTGCACAGCGGCGAGCTACGAGCTGTGCCGCATTCTCCTGCCGGACAGCGGCCGGCTGCAGGAGGAAGAAGCCGAGTACGCCAACCGCCACCACTTCTCCAAGCACAAGCCGGCGCTGCCCCTGTATACGGAAGCCGACGCGCTGGCGGCACTCGATCGCTTCGAGCCGCAGGAGTTCGACCGCGAGTTCACGCCGGCGCCCGGCTTCTCGGCGCGGCTGCTGCCGGCCGGTCACATCCTCGGCGCAGCAATGCTCAGAATCGCCAGCGCCGACGGGGCGATCCTGTTCAGCGGCGACCTCGGCCGCCAGCAGGATCCGATCATGCGGCCGCCCAGCCCGCCGCCGGACGCCGACTGGCTGGTCGTCGAATCGACCTACGGCAACCGCCGTCACGATCCCGAAGATCCCTTCGAACAGCTCGGCGCGGTGATCCGCCGCACCATCGCCCGCAACGGCGTCGTCGTAATCCCCTCGTTTGCGGTCGGCCGCGCGCAGGAGCTGCTGCTCGGCATCGCGCAGCTGAAGCAGCGCGGCGCGCTGCCGGCGACGCTGCCGGTCTACCTCAACAGCCCGATGGCGGCCGATGTCACCACGCTGTATCTGCGGCATCGCCGCGAGCATCGTCTGGATGCCGCTGCCTGCGCCGCGCTCGGCGCCGCAGCGAAGATCATCAACACCGTCGAGGAGTCGAAGTGGCTCAACGAGCAGGCGGGGCCGATGGTGATCATCGCCGGCAGCGGCATGGCCACCGGCGGCCGTGTCGTCCACCACTTGAAGGCCTTCGCACGCGATCCGGCCAACACCATCCTGCTGGCCGGCTTCCAGGCCGCCGGCACCCGCGGCGCGGCGCTGCTCGCGGGCAGCGAGGCG
>CBINNP010000108.1:0-11235 GCA_966252075.1 uncultured Solimonas sp. | reverse complement strand
CCCAGCGCCTTGCGGATCGACGCATCGTTGAGCGCCGACAGCCACAGGCGCTGAATCGGCCCGTGGTAGCCGCACAGGTCGATGATCTCGCGGGCGATCATCTCGCCCTCGCGATCGGCGTCGGTCGCTATCACCAGCTCGCCCGCCTTGGCGACGAGCTGCTGCACGACCTTGAATTGCGCCGCGGTCGCCGCCTTGGGCTCGACACGCCAACGCTCAGGAAGAATGGGCAGTTGCTCGATGGCCCAGCGCTTGTATTGTTCGCCGTAGCCTTCGGGCGGAACCGCCTCCACCAGATGACCGATGCACCAGGTCACGACGACACCCGCGCCGCTGTAGCAGCCGTTGCCGCGTTGACCGGCACCCAGCACACGGGCGATGTCCTTGCCCTGGGACGGCTTCTCGCACAGGAACACGCGCATGAAGCCTCCTTGGAAATGTGCGGTTCATCGGATGGGCGTCAGCTTGGCGGGGCCAGGAGATGCCGGCAGCAAGGAAGCCGATTGGCGCAGACACCGCTTTGTGATCGGCAGGCGGTCCGTTGCCGCAGCGGTGCGCATAGACCGCAGGAGCTGGCACAGCAAAAGCGTCGTTACGGGAGGGCGGCTGGAACTCTGTGGACGACCTTGGAGCTATCCCCTGGGGATAGCTCGCTGGTGCATCGCGGGCGTATGACGGTTGCTACAGCCGCCCTCGGGGGAGCGGCGATGGGCGAACTACTGTCCGCCGGCCGGCTTGGCGCTGAGCGCCACCGACTCGATGCGGTACGGCAGGATGCCCACGCGCCGGGCCTCGACCTTGAACGTGACGCGCTCGTTCTCGTCGGCGTCCTCCCATTCGTCGCGCACGGTGCGGCCCTCGACCAGCACCCGCATACCCTTCTGATACAGCGTCTTCCAGTGATCGGCGTCGCGGTGCCACAGCTCCACCGGCGCCCAGAAGCCGCCGCGATCTTCGTACTCGCCGTCCTTCTTCGGGATCGGGTTGTCGAAATAGACGTTCAGGCGAAGCAGCCGGCGCGGCTCGTCGTTGCCGTTCGGGAATTCGCGGTAGTCCGGCGCAGAACCGATGTTGCCCTCGCCGACGAAGTGCGTGCTCATGGTGACTCCTTGGTGGTGGGTGGAACGGCCGCGGTATGCCCGTGGACACGCCGCAGGTAAGCCGCTTCGGCCTGGGCGGCCTTGCTGGCGCATTCCAGGGCTTGGCGAGCGATGCTGTGGGTCAGGCTGATCTGCATGTTCAGCACGATGCGCTGCAGTTCCATCGCGTACAGCTCGTCGATCAGCGAGGCCGGCGTCGCGGGGTTGGCCAGCAGGGCCTCCCACAACGCCACGCCCATGGAGGAACGGTCGAGGTTGCGCCAGCGCAGGAAGGTCGTCCCTGCGCCAGTGGCCTGCTGGGCCAGTTGCACGTGGAGCAGGCTGAAGGGGCAGGCGCGCGCCTGGGGCAGCACGCGCCGCTGCGCCAGGCCAATCACGTCGTCGCGCAGCGCCGCGCACTGGCAGGCCCAGGTCTCCAGACTCCCCTTACCCTTAAAAGGCTGTAAAAGGCCTTTTAGGTAGCCTGCGTGTTCCAGCCGCTGGAAGTCCGCCTGTTCCAGCGCCACGAAGCGCGTGGAGTGGCTGATGGGGGGCGATGCCGTCATGCGTCAGTACCCTCATCGCCCGCCGCACCATCGGCTGCGCCATCCGTGTGAGCCGGCGCATCGGGCTTGATGGCGGGCGCAGCAGGCGGCGTGCCGGGCTTGGTCGTCCGCCGCGCGATCGGTGGCGCGAAGCGCGAGCGGCGCGTGCCTTCCAGCACGTCCTGCGGCAGTTCGCCGAACTTCTCCAGCGCCGCTCGTGCCGCTGCGTTCTTCGCCGCGAAGTCGTCGCGCGTCGTGCCCGAGTAGCGGTACTGCTGGGCCAGCGAGAACAGGCTGCGCAGCGCGTGCGCGCCATCATTGAGCCAGCGCTCCAAGGTGCTGCGGTCGATCAGCGCCGTGTGGTGCGCCAGGATGAGTTTGCGCGCCAGGTCGTCGTAGTCGGCCAGCAGGTACACCGCCATGAAGCCGAGCTGTGCATTCACGAACAGCGGCAGCTTCACCGGCTGCACATTCATGTTCTCGCCCAGCGACAACGCCGCTGGCACGTCGGCCAAGGCCTGATCCACCTGTTCGCGCAGGGTCTGCAGGCGGGTCTTGGTGTCGGCGAGCTTGTCCTCGATCCGCAGCATCCACCAGTCCGAGTACGGGTCGTCCTGCTCGGCGCCGCGCTTCATCTTGTTCATGGCGCCGATGAAGCCGTTGAGACCGATGATGCCTGGGCGCCCCTCGGTCGGCGCGCGGCCGTGCCAGATGCGCGAAGCGTGGTGCGTGTGCAGCGTCAGCGACATCGCGCTGCGCAGCGATCCGAGATTCAGTTGCAGGGGTTCTGTGCGTTCGTTGGCCATGGGAGCGACTCGCGGTGAAGGGGCGAGTCGCCAGCATCGGCATCGGCCGGAAGGCTGTCAGTCAACAAACCGCAGCCCATGCGCGCCCGGTTTGTTCTGCGCGGAAGGCTGTGTGTGCCGGCTATCCCCTGGGGATAGCTCGGCGGATGTGTTCGCGGCTCGCGCGGAGGTGAGACCGCGTTGCGGGGCTATGCCTCGCGAGGTCTGTACCAGGCGGCCCGTTGCCCCTCCACCTCACGGTAGCGAAGCTCGAACAGGCGGCACTCGTGCACCACCTGCCGCCAACTGCTGCAGCCGTACTTGGCTGGAAGCTGCTCGGGATGCCGCTCCGCGATCCAGCGGCCAGCGGCGGCGATGGGTGTCCAGCCCTCGACGGCCAACTGCGCGACGGCCTCGCGCAGCGCGCGAACGATGCCGGCGGCCGGCCAGTCCACCGTGCCATCCGGCGCGATGCCATTGACCACCAGATCGTGGAACACATCCGACTGGACGAACTCCGCTGCCAGGCGCCGCGCCTGATCCATGTGCTCGGCCCAGCCGCGCAGCTGCTCGAAGTGTTGATCGATGCGCGTATAGGCGGAACCGAGTTCGTCCTGTGCAGCGCGACACCCGTCCACGGTCCATAGATCGTGCTGGTCGATGAAGTGGTGCACCAGGGTGTTGCGCAGCGATACCAGGTCTTTGAGGTCGGCCTGGGTCTTGGCGTAGTCCTGCGCAGACAGGCTCAGTTGCACGCGCGTGCGAAAGGAAATCACGTCGCCGGGGAGATCGTCGTCGTGTTCCTTGCCACCATTTCCATCGGTGACGACATACGAGCCAAACAGTTGTCCGACCAACGTGCCCAAGGTCTTGGTCGCGGCATCTTCAATCCGCGCTGCGCGAATGGCCTCCAGCGAATGCGCCGGGCCTGAAATCTCGTGGTGGGCCACGATGGCTTTCATGAGGCGCTCGTATTGTTGAAGGCGCAACAGGCATCTGCCCAGCAAGCGCTGAACGTCTCGCTGTAGTGGTTGCAGTGCGCTTGTGACGGGGGAAGTCGTCATGTCCATCGTCGGCCGGGCTCGTGCGTGGCTGTCCTCGTTTGATTCACAGGCGACAGTTTCGCCTGTCGTTCGGCGGGCAGCAATCGAGCACGGCGGAAGGGTGTCTGTTCCAGCTATCCCCTGGGGATAGTCAACATCAGCGATCACGCAAGGCTTCTCGGAGCTGTGCCAGGTAGGCACGTGCCACCTCGGGGTCGGCCGCACGGGATGCTGGCGGTGACGATGGCGCAGGTGACAGGGGCGCTGGCGGCGTCGATGCACTTTCTCCGGCCCAGGCCTTGAACTCCCCGCGGATCGCCTTCTGGATGATGCCAAACAGATAGCCGGCGGGATTGCGCACCGTGCTGCCGCCACAGCGCGCCGCCCACTCGTCGAGCACCGCCTGGCGCTGCGCCTCGTCCACCTGCTGCAGGGCCACCAGCGCGCCGGCCTGCTGCTCGTCCTTCAAGCGCAGGAAACGCTCGGGCAGTCGCAGGTTCTGCAAGGCCCTCGCGCGCGGTACTGTACGTACTTCATTTATACGATCATTACGTACTGTACGGTCCTCCTTCGGAATCCGAAGAGAGCCGTCCGGCGCGGGTTTCGGCCCTGCTTCGGATTCCGAAGACGGGCGCGCGTCATTCCGAAGCAGGGCTTCCTGGCCTTCTTCGGATTCGTGGTCCGCACCCTCCTGTGGATAACCTGGCGTCGTCCAGCCATGCCGCGCCATGCGCTGCGCCAGCACCTGCAGACGGGTCGGCAGCGTGCGCCCGCTGAGCAGGGGGTCTTCGGCGATCTCTCGCAGCGTGTTCATGCCCACGACCTGCACCGCCTTCGCCGCGTGCGTGAGCGCTTGGCTCACCAGGCCCAGATAGTCGGGGTCGAGCTGCATCGCCTCGAAGGGCGACAGCGGTTCGTCGTGCAGCACGTAGAGGTTCCCCTGGATGCGGCCGGTCTTGGGATCGCGCCGCCGCCGCACCAGGCTGAGCCAGCGCGTCAGCCGCAGCAGCGTCAAGGCGCGCGCCACGGTCTCGTGCGAGGCTTGCGCCGCACAGGGCATGGACGCCAGATAAGGGCGGAGTTGGTCGTAGGTGGGAAAGGCGGTCACGCCGTCGTCGTTGAGCTGCAGGCGGAACACCTGCCAGGCATTGCGCTCCAGCGGCGTCAGGCGTCGGTCGAGGAACAGTCGGCGTGGCACGCTCTCATGGCGGTTGCCGCTGTAGAGGAAACCGTCCTGGTTCGGCGCCGTGCCCTGCGCCGGTTCCTTCGACTCAAGGTGCCGCAGCGCCTCGTCGAACAACGCCGACAGCGCAACCGGGCCTTCGCGCCGTGGTGCGCCGCCCGTGGTCATGGCTACACCAGCCCCTGGTCGATCCAGTTGCGTATCGCCGCCCACACCACCGACATCGGCAGGCTCAGCGCCTCGGCCAGGTCCATGGTCAGCGCCAGCATCGCCATGTCATCGGTCAGGGCGATATGGCGCTCGGTGACGCCGGCCTTCCAGCGCTCCCACAAGGTCACGTCCTGCGCCTCATCGAGCACCGGATGCCGGCCCTTGCGCTTGGGTAGCCCGAGGATGTCGCGGCGCAGCGCCACTTCCTGATGCGTAAGGCCGTAGAACTTGCTGACCATCTCCGTGCTCGCCCCCAGGCGCAGCATGCGGTCCACCGTGGCGATCTCCCGCTCCACGTCGTGCACCTGGCTCAGCAGCCGCTTCAACACCTCCCGGTTCACCGACACCGAACACCACGACACCGTGGCATTCACCAGCATGCTCACGAGTTCGGGGTGCTTCAGCGCATCCAACTCCTCCTCGCCGAAGCCCATGGCCTTGCAGCGGCGCAACTGGCCGTTGCGCAGGTCATGCAGGGCCTGGGCGATCACGGCCTGGTTGAGTGGGTGCGGTGCCGACATGCGGGAGCCTCCTGCGCTCAGGAATCCTGGCTCGCTACGCCGGCTTCCAGATCCAGCAGCCGGCGCGCCAGGCGCAGCAGACGGAACAGCTTCACCAGCGCAGCATCGCTCAGGCGTGTGGCCGAGCCGCCGTGGCCATGCAGCAGCGCCGCCAGCTCGTCGGCCAGCCGCGCGCGGTCCAATCCGTTCGCAGCGGGCGGCGCCGCACTCAGCGCATGCAGCAGGGTGAGCACCGCCCGCGCGAACGCCGGCAGCGCTTTCGCCTGGCCCACGGCCGGTGCCACGCAGACGAAGCCGATGCCGCCGACGCTGGCCTCGATGTGGTCGGCGACCGCCGCTTCCTCGCCGATCTCGCGCGCGAACTGCGCGATGTGCACGCGCAGGCGATCCGGCACGTCCAGCCCCGGCTCGACGTACCAGACGTCCGAGATGGGATAGAGCCCGCCCGCCTGCACGGGGATCGCACGCAGCGCATCGGCCTCGAAGTCGGGCAGCTTGTCGCCGAGCTGGTCCGCGACCATCCGCTGGATGGACTGCAGGCGCTCGGTGGTCGGTGCCGGTGTCACGATGTGCCCTTGCAGGCGCTCGTCGCGTTGCCCGTGCTGGTCCTCCGGCGCTTCGGGCGATGCAGGCGGTGTCGCTGCTGGCGCCGAAGGCGCGACCGGCGTGGTGTCGCGCGGCACAGACGAGGCGGGTGGCTGCTGAGGCGCGGAGACCGGCGGGAGAGGACCAGCAGGCACGACAGGCGCTGCCGGTGGCGTCGGCGCCGCCGGTTCGCTGGTCAGCGCACGCTGGCGGCTTTCGCTGTCGTTGATCTCCAGCGCCAGCGTGTCGTAGTCCGCCTCCAGCAGCTCGGCCATCTGGCCGACCAGCTCGTCTTGCACCCGCTGCGGCGAGAAGTCGTCCGGCTGTGTGTCGAACTGCGTCAGCACGTCCTGAAACAAGGTGGCGAAGTCCACGGTCACGGTGCGGCCCAGCGCACGCCGCTCCCAGGTGCGCTCGCACGCCTTGCGCAGCACCGCGAGCCGGTCCACCTGATGCCGGCCCAATCCGCCGTACAACAGCGTCGGGATCGCCGGCAGCAGATAGCGCACCGCATCGTTCATGCGGCTGATGTGTGACTGCGGCACCGGATAGCCGTCGGCAGTCAGTCGCCGCGCGAGTTCGCTCTGCGACAGCGCCTGGCCGATTTCCTGCTCGTAGAACTCGCGCGCCTTCTCGATGCCCAACGCCCGCTCGATGAAGGTCAGCCCGCCGCGCAGCTCGTTCTCGGCCAGATGCCCGGTCAGCGCCACGATTTCGCCGCGCGCCGGCCACGGGCGGAACAGGCACGCAATGCGGAAGAAGCGCTCCTCCTTGGTCTCGCTCCACAACTCGCGCAGGATCGCCAGCCGCGTGTTGCCGCCGTTGCGAATGATGTAGTGCGCCTCGCCCGGCCTGCGCGTGATCGCAGGGGGCGCGTCCAACCCGCGTTCGCGGATGGACGCCTTGATCTCCGCATAGGCCGGGTTGCGCGTCACGCGCGGGTCGTGGTCGTAGGGCCGCAACTGGTCCAGCGTCACCACCATCGGCGTGTCGGCGATGGGGTCGCTCAAGGTCGCGGCCGAAGGGCCGCTGCGCTCGAAGCCGGTGGCCAGCAGCTTGGCAGCCATGTCCTGCGGCGTCAGCTCAGCCACGGCCGTTCTCCTGCGCCTGCCGGTCGGCGCGGCGAAGTTGCGCGCGGGCATTGCGGTCGGCACGGTGGTCGCTCGCCGTCGAGCTGGTGTAGATCGACGCGCAGCCTTGCTTCGTGAATTTCAGGTGCCCGCCGGACGTGCGCACCACGCGCCAGCCTTCGCCCAGCGCGAACTCGATCAGCGCGCGCAGCCGTTCACGGCCGCGCGCCAGTTCATGCGCGCTCGCCATGGCCGGCCCCTCCCGCATCGCCCCGGCCGGTGACCAGCGCGAAGCGCTCCCGCCACGCGGGGAACAGCTCGCCGGCCAGCGTGCGCATGGTGTCCAGCGCCGCGGGCGCCGTGCGCCCCGCCGGCTGCCGGTACTCCACTCGATGCACCGGCAATCCTCGTGTCGCAGCGCGCGGATAGGCTTCGATGGCCGGCACGTCGGTGCCCAGCACCTGCACGCCGGCCTGTTCCTGGAACACCTGTCGCAGCGCCTGCTGGACCAGCCGCGCGTTCGACGACACCGGATGCACACGGTTGATGAGCAGGCGCAGCGGCGGCGGCTCGATGCCCAGGTGGCGATACGGCGCGATGTCCTCGATCAGTTGCAGCGTGCCGCGCCGCAGCTCGCGCGCCGCGAGGATTTCCGGCGTCACCGGCGACAGCGCCAGGTCGGATGCCAGCACCGCCATCTCCAGCAGCACGCTGCGCGCGCCCTGGGTGTCGATCAGCAGCAAGTCATAGTGCGTGCGGAAGACGGGAAGCAAATGGCGCAGTCGCAGGCGCCCATCCGGTGCGTGCAGCAACAGCGTGTTCAGTTCGCCGCGGTCGTCGTTGGAGAGCACCAGGTCCAGGCCCGCGATCGCGGTGCGCGACACCAGTTGCTCGATGCGCCGCTCATTGAAGGCCAGCATCTCGTAGATGCCGCCGGGCGCGCGCACGTCCAGCGTGAAGTAGCTCGACAGCGTCGGCTGCACGTCCAGGTCCAGCAGCAGCACGCGCAGCCCGGCATCGGCGATGAAGCCGCCCAGGTTGGCCGCCGTCGTGGTCTTGCCCACGCCGCCCTTGGTCGAAATGATGGACACCACCTGCATGAGCTTCTCCTCGTCGAATGGCATGAACCGAGAAGAAGCGTCAGGCGCGTTCTTTGAGGCGATCAGCGATCCACTGCTCGATCTCCACCGAGTCCCAGCCCACCGCGCGCACGCCCAGGCGCAGCGCCTTGGGGAACTTGCCTTCCTTCATCAGGCTGTAGATGTGCGCGCGCTTGAAGCCGGTCTTGGCTTCGACCTCGGCGCGGCGCAGGATGCGGTGCTCGGTCGGTGCCGCCGTGGCGGTGGTCTGCGAAGACATGAGGGTCACTCCTTAACGCTCAGTGGCGCTGATTGGCGTGACTCGCATTAAGAACGCCGCGCTGAGGAAAGACACCGCAAATGCGGCATCCGCGACCGCAGATACGGTCTGGCATCGCTCAGGAAGTTGTGCTCTGCAGATTGCGCCGAGCCAGTGCGAACTTGGCCTGCAGGGTGCGCTCGGTGATGCCCATCGCGTTGCCGTGGTGCGCCACCATCGCGCTGATGATGGCTTCCTGCGTCAGGAAGCTGGAATACGGCATGCCGCTGGGAGACTTGCCCAGCAGTAGCGTCAGTAACCCGCCAACGATGTTCAGGTAGGTCGATTCGCTGCGCGGCCCAGGTGTGTTCGCACGCTCCGCGTCGGCTGTGTAGTCGGCGTGCGTTTTCAGCAGCGCCTCGTGCTCGGCGCGCAGCGTCTCGTGCACGCCCAAGTGTTCCGCCAGCCGCGCCTTGATCGCTTCCCGCTCGGCCAGCAATGCGCCCACTGTGTCCAGGCTGATCGCCGGGTGAAGTGCACGCTCGATCTCATCGAACAGAAACGCCGGTTTCTCGCCGGGGTAGTAGTGCGCCATCCAGGCTTTCAGGTCGACGTGCCGCACCGTCAGCGACAGGTCGTCCATCGTCAGGCCCTGCGTGTCCCGCACCAAACCCTCCTTGCCATACGGCATCTCGCCGTGAGCCAGCGCATCGAAGATTCTTTCGGTGTTCAACCGCAGCATCGGCCAGCGCGGAAACTCCGTTGCCTCCGGTAGAGGCCGCTGTCCCAAGGTCGCCAGGATGCGCCGCTCGAAGCGCAGCAATCCGCTCCAGCGGATTGCCGCCTCGATCGGGCGGTAGTAGGTCTTGGCACCATCGGCCAGGCTGCTCGACTTCGGCATATCGCGCGCCTCCATTCGTCATCGCACCGAGTCCACGCACACGCACCCGCCGTACAGGCGACGTGCGTGGCCGTCCAGAAGTCTCCGGGCGAAACGAGCAAGTGGCGAAGCGGCGAAGACCGTGGCATCGACGATGCCGCCGGTTTCGTTGCGAGATGTGCGTCTTGCCGCGCATGGCGCCATCACTCACAATTCGCAAGCCGCGAAACATGCTGTCACCAGCGTCATTCGCGGGCACCATGCCTGACCCGGATAACCAGGCCAAAGTCTTTGCAGGGGAAAAGGCCCAGTAAAGCGCGATCAGCTCAACACGCCAGAGCCGATGCGCATACGGCAAGCACTGTTGCGCCGCGCGTCTTCGCTGTGACGCGACGCGATGGGCATGCAAGTCTCATCGCAGGATGCCAACCGCAAGCGCGAGCAGCCTGAGTGCAGCACGCCCGTGCACCGCGTCAATGGAACCCCGCTATGACAAAACAGGTCTGGCACCTTGACCAAAATGGCATCGCCCCAACCCGCCTGAAGCAGCCTCATGCGAGCCGTTGCGTATCCAACGGCATATGGCCGACACGCTGAGCACGGTCGATGAAGTGGCGCAGCGGCTCCGACATCGCGCCCTCGGGATGTAGCAGGTAGGTCGTCAACGCCGCCGAGTCCTCATCCAGCGGCCGGACGATCACGTCCGCCTGCCGGCATGCCACCGCGTGCGCCGCGGTGGAAAATCCCACGCCATAGCCGGCCGCCACCAGGGCCAGCATCAACGAATGGGTCGTCACGTACTCGGCCACGACCGGCGGTGTCTCCACCAGGCGCAGCAGGCGCTCGCATTGCCGGCTGCACTCCTGACAAACCTGCGGGTGACACAGCACCAGCGGGTAGCCCACCACCTCGTCCAGCGGTACCCGCTTGTGCGCCAGCAAGGGGTGCCGCGCCGGTATGGCCACCACCAGTGGATCTTGCCACACCGGCCTGGCGACCACCCCGGCCGCCATCTCGCCGGCCATCGCAAAGGCCGCGTCGTACAGGTCGTTGCCCAGGCCGCCCACCACCTGCGACAGCGGCGCCTCGAACAGCCGGATGCCCACCTCCGGCGCCTCCTCGCGGCACAGCGCGAGCAGCGCCGACAGCCGGGTCCGCCCGACGCCGCCGGCCAGGGCGATGCGTAGGGTGCCCCGGTGTCCCACCGCCACCGCCCGCGTCTTGGTCTGGGCTTGCTCAAGGGTCAGCAGCACGCGCCGGGCCTCCTCCAGAAACACCTGCCCGGCCGGGGTCAGGCGCACGCCGCGCGGCGTGCGCTCCAGCAGCGTCACGCCCAGGTCCGCCTCCAGTTGGCGGATCGTGCGCGACAGGGGTGACTGCTCCACATGCAGCCGCCGCGCCGCCCGGCCAAAGTGCAACTCTTCGGCCACGGCGATGAAACAGCGAAGATGGCGTAAGTTCATGTACTTCCCCCCAGAAAGTGGAGTCCATTCCTCTGGCCGCAGGGAACCGCATGAGTGCTTCCCGGTGGCGATGCCGGTCACAGAGGCCTTCCAGTTGCCGCCATCCGGCCTTCAGTCGCCGGCGAGGCGGCGAGTGTCCAGGCAAGGCCGGGTTATTCCATCGGTGTTGCCATATCACACAAAAGCATGGACAATCAATAATAATTCTCATTAGCATCTGTGTCTGAATGGAGTGAAGCCGATCAAGCCCGATGTGGCGAACCTGTCCGTCACCACCCACGGCAGCGTGTTCTGGAACGACGAACGCATGGGCGACGAGCAGCTCGCGCAGCGGCTGCAGGCCTCCGCGCCGCGTCAACCGCAGCCCGAGGACTTCATCCGCGGCGACCGCCTGGTGGATCTACGAGCGCGTCGCCCAGGGGATGGCGGCTACGCAGAAGTCCGGGTGTTGGAGCTGGGCTTCGTGACCGACCAGGCCACGACCGGGGTGAGCCGAAAGACACCCCCATGAAACTGCATCGGCACGCCCGCCC
>CBINNP010000107.1:0-11336 GCA_966252075.1 uncultured Solimonas sp. | reverse complement strand
CAGGCGATCGAGGCCAAGGAAGGCGTCAAGATCCAGCAGGAAAACCAGACGCTGGCCAGCATCACCTTCCAGAACTACTTCCGCCTGTACCAGAAGCTGTCCGGCATGACCGGCACGGCCGACACGGAAGCCTTCGAGTTCCAGAGCATCTACAACCTCGAAGTGGTGGTGATCCCCACCAACCGGCCGATGCTGCGCAAGGACCAGGGCGACCTGGTCTTCATGAATGCCAAGGACAAGTTCGACGCGGTCATCGGCGAGATCAAGCAGGCGCATGCGCGCCAGCAGCCCGTGCTGGTGGGTACCGCCAGCATCGAGACCTCCGAGCTGCTGTCCGGACTGCTGACGCAGAACGGCATCACCCATGAAGTGCTCAATGCCAAGCAGCATGAGCGCGAGGCGGAGATCGTCGCGCAGGCTGGCCGGCTCGGCGCCGTCACCATCGCTACCAACATGGCCGGTCGCGGCACCGACATCGTGCTCGGCGGCAATCTCGAAGCGCAGCTGGCGTCGATTCCTGAAGAGGACACCGCGGCCCGCGAGGCGGTCCGCGCGGCCTGGCGCGAGCAGCATGCCAAGGTCAAGGAAGCCGGCGGCCTGTTCGTGATCGGCTCCGAGCGCCACGAATCGCGCCGCATCGACAACCAGCTGCGCGGTCGCTCCGGCCGTCAGGGCGATCCGGGCGCCTCGCGCTTCTACCTGTCGCTCGACGACACGTTGATGCGCATCTTCACACCGCCGCGCATGCGCGCAATGCTGCAGGGCCTGGGCATGCAGCCGGGCGAGGCGATCGAGCACCGTTGGGTGACGCGTGCGATCGAGACCGCGCAGCGCAAGGTCGAAGCGCACAACTTCGACATCCGCAAGCAGTTGCTCGAATACGACAACGTCGCCAACGACCAGCGCAAGGCGGTCTACGAACTGCGCGATCAGGTGATGGGCGCCGAGCGCGTCACCGCGATGATCGACAGCATCCGCCCGGACGTGGTCAGCGCGGTGATCGACGCATATGTGCCGCCGCAGTCGATCGAGGATCAGTGGAACGTCGAAGGCCTGGAAGAAGCCTTCCGCCGCGACTTCGGTCTGGAACTGCCGATCAAGCAATGGCTGGAAACCGAGCGCGAGCTCAACGAGAAGGGCCTGCGCGCGCGCCTGCTGGAACAGATGCAGCAGGCCTACGAGGCCAAGAAGGCCGAGGTCGGCGCCTCGGTGCTGGAGCACTTCGAGAAGGCGGCCATGCTGCAGACGCTGGACAACCTCTGGCGCGAGCATCTGGCGGCGATGGACTATCTGCGTCAGGGCATCCACCTGCGCGGCTATGCGCAAAAGGACCCCAAGCAGGAATACAAGCGCGAGGCCTTCAGCATGTTCAACGACGTGCTGGCGCGCTACAAGCACGAGGTGATCTCGCTGCTCGGCCGCGTCCGCATCCAGAGCGAGGCCGAGGTGCAGGAGGTCGAGGAGCAGCGTCGCCGCCAGGCCGAGGCCCTGGAACGTCGCATGCAGCTGCAGCATCAGGAGGCGCCGGCTGCGCTCGATGGCAATGCCATCGAGGCCGGCACCGAGGCCGCCGCCGCCGAGCCGGCCGCACCGCGGCGTTTCGAACCGGCCCCGGCGGCACCGCGCCCGGTCACACAGACCCGCGAGCTGCCCAAGATCGGCCGCAACGATCCCTGTCCCTGTGGCAGCGGCAAGAAATACAAGCACTGTCACGGCACGCTGAGCTGAGCCGCGTTGCCGAGCCCGGAAGGCGCCTCATCGAGGCGCCTTTTTTATTGGCCCAAAGCCGTCGAGTCTGCGCGACCGGGGCGCGAAGGCCTGTCCAAGGCGCGCCTCCGCACTGTCATCGGGGCCTGCGATGCTTCGGCCGGAATCCGGTTTCCGAGCACGCATGTGACTGTTTCATGAAGAATTCATGGCAATCGGCGGTGATGACCAGGCTGGTTGTCATCGAAACGAAACATTTCCGTCACGAATCGGACATTCCCGCGACTTAGCGTGCCGCCACTTCCACTCGCCCGCCCCATCCCGACGTGATCCCGACGATGATGAAGAAGCACGCCATTGCCGCCTTTATCTGCACCCTGACTGCCTCCGCAGCGCAGGCCGCCACCCTCGACCTTTACGTCGACAAGACGACGCGGCAGATCTACGCCGAGCCCGGCCCGAACCGCGACAAGCTGGGCAGCTTCCAGCAGGTCGACGGCAATGCCGCGGTGGCCCCGGTCGTTCCCGCCGCACCGAGCACTGCGGCGCCGCCGCCGGCCGCGGCACCGTCGCAGAAGACGGCGTCCAGCGACAAGAAGTGGTACGACAGGCTGTCGCTGCGCGGCTACACGCAGCTGCGTTTCGACGAAGGCCTGCAGCACAATGCCGACGAACTACGCGCGCCCGGCGACCGCTTCATCGGCGACAACCAGAACCTTGGCATCCGCCGCGCGCGCGTGGTGCTCAGCGGCGACGTCAGCGACTACCTCGCGGTCTACATCCAGCCGGATTTCGCGAGCACGCCGAGCGGCTCGAGCACCGGTAACTTCGGCCAGATCCGCGATGCCTACGCCGACATCTATTTCGACAAGGACCGCGAATTCCGCATCCGCGCCGGCCAGTCGAAGATGCCGTACGGCTGGGAAAACCTGCAGTCCAGCCAGAACCGCCTGACGCCGGATCGCGCCGATGCGCTCAACTCCGGACTGCGCGACGAGCGCGATCTGGGCCTGGTCTTCTACTACGACCCGAAGCCAGCTGCCGAGCGTTTCCAGTACCTCGTGCGCTCCGGCCTGAAGGGCTCAGGCGACTACGGCGTGTTCGGCCTGGGCGCCTACAACGGCCAGGGCGCCAATCGCGCCGAGGGCAACGACAGCATGCACGCGATCGTGCACGTCACGTATCCGTTCAAGTTCGCCAACGGCCAGTACTTCGAAGCGGGCATCGACGCCTACAGCGGCCGCTTCAAGATCGGCACCAGCTCGATCAGCGTCAATGGCAGCAGCTTCACGCCCGCGCTGGACGGCCGCGCCAGCGGTTTCAAGGACCAGCGCGTCGCCGCCCACTTCATCTACTACCCGCAGCCGTTCGGCCTGCAGGGCGAGTGGACCGTGGGTCGGGGTCCGGAGCTGGATCTGGATGCACGGACCGTCAGCGTCGAGTCACTGAGCGGCGGCTACCTGCAGGCCATGTACCGCACCTCCACGCCGTTCGGCATGATGACGCCCTACGTGAAGTGGCAGACCTACGACGGTGCGTCCAAGTTCGACGCCAATGCGCCGCACATGGACGTCGACGAGACCGAGGCCGGTCTGGAATGGCAGTTCCGCCCGGAACTGGAGCTCACCGTCGCCTACGCGCACATGGAGCGCACCAATGTCGGTAGCGCGCCGTATGAAGTGATCGATGGCGATCTGCTGCGTCTGCAGCTGCAGTGGAACTACTGAGTCCGTAGCAACAAAGGACCGTGGAAGGGGCCCCGACGCCTGCGCGTCGGGGCCCTTTGCTTTTTTGGCCTGCGAATACGCGACGAAGACAGCCGGCCGCGGATCGGAGTTTGGCGATGGGTGGCGACGCAACGGCCGCCTGTCCAAAAAAAACGGCGGCCCGAGGGCCGCCGCTTCTAATCGCACCGCGATACTGCTTACAGCGAACCCGGAACCACCCAGCCCGCCCACCAGGCGTTGGCGGCCGACGTGCCCGGCTTGACGGCGCCGACGTAGTCGGTGGATTCGAAGGCGAAGCCCGAGCCGTTGTTGACGGCAGGGATCGTCACCGCGCCGCCGAGCGTCGCGCTGCCGACCGCGAGGGCATAGGCGGCGTCGACATCGAAGGCCGTTGCCGAGGCGTTGCTGCCGGCGTCGGCGACGCGCGAACCCACGTAGAAGCCGGACTGGCAATCGCCCAGCACGTTGGTCAGCGTGATGTCGGAGAACTGGTTTACGGTGGTACCGGAACCCCCGCTGGCCGCGTCCTGGATGCGTACGCAACCGGTGTTGAAGCCCTTCACCGCGCTATTGACCAGCGCCGAGGTGACTGCGCCGCGGAACAGCGCGCCCGGCTGCAGTTTGTCGGCGGCGTTGTTGACCGGACCGCCAAGGATGGTGACGTTGGCCAGGGTAGCGTTGGTCTCCGGGACAAAGCCGGCGTCACTGCTGTTGGCCTCGATGCCGCGCGGATCATTGCTGCCGGACGGCGCGGTCTTCGTCTGGTTCTTGCGGACGATCGCGAACTGGATGTTGCCCTGGTAGCCGTTGTCGTAGTCGATGTCGTCGTCGTCGTTATTGGTCAGCACCAGATGCTTGATATTGACCGTGCCACCGAACAGTTCAACGCCGTCGTCGAGGTTGTTGTGCACCTGGATGTAGTCGACCGTCGTGCCGTGGCCGACGCCCATCAGGGTCAGGCCATTGAGTTCGTTGTTGAGACCGGCGACCAGGCCGGCTTCGGCGATGCGCACATACTTCAGCGAGCCGCTGTTGTCAGCCTTGTCGTTGCCGCCGTAGACACCGACATCGGGGCCGCCTTCGCCGACGATGTTGCAGAAGGTGCCGCCGCCGAAGCAGGCGCCGGTGCCGCCGCCGCCGAAGACCGGTGCAAAGCCCTGCACCACGATACCGCCCCATTCGCCTTCGCCGTCGAAGTTTTCGTCCAGGCTGCTGAAGGTGATCGGATTGGCGGCGGTGCCGTTGGCAACGATCTTCGAGCCGCGGGTCACGATCAGGCTGCTGTTGTTGGAGCCGCGAATGTCGGTGCCCGGCTCGATCGTCAGGGTGACGCCGGCAGCTTTGATCGAAGCGACCTGGGCATCAGTGGTGATGGTGACGTTGCCTTCGCCCACGCGTACGGCGCGGACCGGATCGAGCTGCCACTTCTTGTCCGCGGTCAGCGTGTAGTTCTCGTTGATCACGCCGGTGAGCGTGCAGACGTCGCCCACGCAGCTGACGAACGCCGGAGGCGGTTCTTCGTCACCGCCGCCGCCACCACCGCCGCCACCGCAGGCCGAGAGCATCGCCGCCGCGCCGGCAATCGCCAGCATCTTGTAGTCCTTCAACATAAACACATCCTCCTACGTGAGATTCACCCGAGTGAACAAGAGGCTTGGCGCGCTGCGCCGCGCCAGGATCAGAACCGGTGGTTGTAGCCGAGCGTGAACTCGACACCGGATTTCCAGCTTTCGATGGTCTTGCCGTCCTGCACGAAGCGCGTCTTGGCGTCGAGCAGGTTCTGGATGCGGAAGCTCAGCTTCGAGAGGTTCACGAACTCCTTCTCGTAGGTGAGGTTCACGGCGATGCGGCCGGCTTCGTAGATCGGCTCCTGCGGCGCGCGGGTAACGATGTTGATGCGGTCGTCGAAGTAGTTGGCGGTGAGCGTCGCCTTCTGCTTGGTCGGGAAGTGGTCGTAGCCGAGCCGCAGGTTGGCCAGGAACGGCGACTGACCCTGCAGCTTGCGGTTGTCCGACAGCTCCAGACGCTGACCGACGTCGTCGAGCGTGATCTTCGAATCGAACACGCTGAGGTTGGCGCCCAGCGACAGCATGTGGTCGTCCGACAGCAGGAACGAGCGGTTGCCGTCGACTTCGGCGCCGGAGATCGTTGCCTTCTCGTTGTTGCGGAAGGTCAGGGCATTGGTCGCCGAGCCGGAGCCGTCGGCCACCGAACGTTCCAGCGGATCGGTGATGTTCTTGTGGAAGACCGCGAACGAGACGCTGTCGTTGCGATCGAAGTAGTACTCGACGCGCGCGTCGAAGTTGTCGATGTTCGATGCCACGCAGGTCGGGCAGCCGATGTACTCGCGGCCCAGGTCATCGTAGAAGCGCGACGGCGCCAGCTCGGTGATGTTCGGCCGCGACACGGTGCGCGCGTAGCCGAGGCGGAACTGCAGGTCGTCGCCCAGACGGTAGAGCGCGGACAGCGAGGGCAGCAGCTCGTCCGACTTCAGATCGGCGGTGGTACCCGGCGAGTTGGGGAAGTCCAGGTTCTGCTCGAAGTTGTCCTGGCGCACGCCGGCGTAGATCGTCCACGCGGTGCCCAGATCGATCTGCGTGGTGACGTAGCCGGCGATCGATTCCTGCTCGCCGTCGTAGGTGTCGGTGACAGTCGAGCTGCCGCGCAGGCGGAACTCGTCGTCCTGGAAGGCCTGCTCGCTCAGCAGCGTTTCGATGTCCTGCGACAGATCGGCGGACTGGCTGCCGGCGCGCACGCCGATGCGAACCAGTTCGTTGGTGCGGTCGCGCTTGTTGTACATCACGCCGAACTTGGTGCTGGTGCTGACGCTGTCGCCGAAGCTGAACGGCAGCGAGTAGTCGATGCCGAAGTCGATCGCGTCCTCGGTCAAGTCCGAGTAGCTGCGTTCGACCGAGGACACCACCAGCGAGTTGCCGAGGTACGAGTAGGCACGGCGGTCCGGCGACAGACGCGTGGTCTGCGAGAGGGCAGTGCGCCATTCCAGCTTGTGCGTGTCGAACAGCTTCCAGGTACCGGACAGCTGCTCGGAAACCAGCTGGCGTTCCACCCACTCCAGCATCACGCGCGAGAAGTTGTTTTCCTCGATCTTGTCGAAACCCTGCTCGAAGACCGTGGTGTCTTCGCTGTCGTGCAGGTACAGCGTCTTGCTGTTGATCGTCCAGCCGCTGTCGCTTTCGTAGCCGGCGACGACGTAGCCACTGGTCGCGGTCTTGAACGCATCGCGCGCGTAGGTGGACAGCGTGGAGATGTTGTCGACGCGGGCGTTCTGCCGCGAGGTGGCGGAGCTGTCGTAGGTGGCGACACCGTAGACGCCGAGGCGACCCGCGTCGGTGCTGAAGCTGTTGCCGAGCGCGTAGGAGAGGCCGAGCTGCGGTGCGGCCTTGCGCGATTCGGTGTTGTAGTGGTTCGGCAGCAGGCCGGCCAGTCGTGCCGCCTCGGACTGTGAGACGCAGCCGCTCTGGCCGGAGACCTGGCAGATGTTGAGGCCAAGGCCGCCGTTGCTGGCCGAGTCCAGCGCGCCGGGCAGGTCGCGCTCGCCGTCGTCGTAGCCCAGCCAATCCATGCCGCCGCCGTGGTAGCTCAGCAGCTTGTCGCCGGTGATGCCGGTGACGTAGCCGCCGGACAGCGACAGGCTGTTGATGTACTCGTTGGGAATTTCGCGCGTGCCGATCTTGATGATGCCGCCGGTGGTGTCGCCCGGCATGTCGGCGGTGAAGCTCTTCTGCACCTCGATGCCGCCGAGGATGTCGGTCGGGAACAGGTCAAGCTGCACGTCGCGGCGGAACGGATCGGTGCTCGGCAGCAGATTGCCGTTGAGCGTGCTGGCGATGTAGCGACCGTCCAGGCCGCGCACGATCGCGTAGCGGCCGCCGCTGATCGACACGCCGACCACGCGCTTGAGCGAGGCCGCAACGTCGGAGTCGCCGGCGCGTACGAGGTCCTCGACGCTGATCGCGTCGGTGACGGCCGACGAGAAGCGCTTGATGTTGGCGGTCGTCGCCTTGCGCGCGTTGTACGAGCTGACCACGACGATCTCTTCCGGGCCATCGCTGGCGCCGCCGATCTCGGTGGCGTCCTGCGTGCCCGGGCGTTCGAGGGCGACGTCAATGGCGATGCCGACGTCCGGGGCCACACGCAGGCCGCTGGCCTGCGCGTCCTGGTAGCCCTCCGCCGACACGCTCAGCGTGTACTGGCCACGTGGGGCCTCAATGCGGAACAGGCCTTCGGCGTCGCTCTGCACTTCGGCGCCGCTCGGTTCGATGCGTGCGGTGGCGCCGGCCAGGGGATTGCCCTCGGCATCGGTGATCTGGCCCTGAATGACGCCGGGCGCCCCCTGCTCGGGTGCACTCGGGTCGTACTTGTCGAAGCTGACTTCCGGTGCGGTCTCGAAGTCGCTGTAGGTGATCGCGACGTCGGCGTTCTCGTTGGGTGCCAGCTCGAAGCGGTACTGGGAAATCTCGGCGCCCTGTTCGAGAACGCGCAACAGATGCGTGCCGCCCTCCAGCTGCGCAACGATGCCGCCGCGATGATCGGTGGAGCCGAGCATGCGGCCGTCGAGTTCAATCTCCAGGTCCTTGAGCGGATTGGTGCCGAGGAAGGTGCTGACGTACAGCTCGGCCGGCCAGGCGGCGGAACTGAGCAGGAGAAGGGAGACAGAGCCGGCGAGGCGGCCAGCGCAGCGGATGGGAGATTTCATTGAGCGGCGAGATTTCAATGCGGCGGTCACGAGTGCGTCGTCTGATCGGGCGGCCGCTGCCGGCGAGGCAGGGTCCGGTATCTGCGCGTCCATGCGCGGGTGTCCGACGGAACTCCGGCGGGCGGTGCGGCGGTGGGGATTGACGAAGCCGACGTGCGATGCGCGGCGCCGCCATGCGCGCCTGCAGACAGGGCGTCGACGCCGGTTGCGCGCCGAAGTCCTGTTGTGTGTGCCGTCAGATTCGTGGGCAAGCCCCCGAGTGTCGGGGGTGCCGGAATCAGCATCCCCGCCTCAATGGCCGGGGAAGTTAGAGGCGCGATGTTACGGAGGTTTGACCGCTTGATGACAAAGGCGCGACAGCGCGCCGCGGCGGCTTCGCCGCAGCGTGCCGGGTGTGTGGCAGATAGGCAGCGGCCCGGATTCGATCGGTGGGCGACACTCCAGCAGCGGTCTGTGACGGCCTGATGCCGCAGCGGCGGCAACTGTGTGGCGCTTGTGCGTCGGACATGTTGCAGCCGCCAGAGGTCTGTCGTGTCCGCCGATTGCCGCCGATTGCCGCCGATTGCCGCCGGTGTCGGCCGTTTCGGATAATCTTCCGCGCTCTTCGTCTCGCGCTGCACGGCAAGTTCCTGGAAGTCCCTTTTTATGGCGGTCAATCTCAAAGCTCCCGAACTCCTCCATCCGGTTGCCGGCGTGCGCCTCGGTCCCGCCGAGGCGGCGATCAAGCGTCCGGGTCGCCACGATCTGCTGCTGATCGAACTGGCGCCGGGCAGCCGTGTCGCCGGCACGTTCACGCGCAATGCCTTCTGCGCAGCGCCGGTGCAGCTGTGCCGCGAATCGCTGGCGCGCGGCGAAGCGATCCGTGCGCTGCTGATCAACGCTGGCAACGCCAACGCGGGTACCGGCGCGGCGGGACTCGCCGGCGCGCGGGCAACGCAGGCTGCGGTGGCGGCGCAGCTTGGCTGCGCGCCGGCCGCGGTGCTGCCGTTCTCGACCGGCGTGATCGGCCAGCGCCTGCCGGTGGAGCGCATCGAGGCGGCGCTGCCGGCCGCGTTTGCCGCGCTCGGCGCCGACCGCTGGCTCGACGCCGCGGCGGCCATCATGACCACCGACACCGTGATGAAGGGCGCGACGCGCCGCGTGCCGACCTCGCAGGGCGAGGTGACGGTCACCGGCATCGCCAAGGGTGCCGGCATGATCTGTCCGGACATGGCGACCTTGCTGGCCTTCGTCGCCACCGACGCGCGGCTGACGCCGGCAGCGACGCAGCAATGCCTGCAGACCGCGGTGCGGCGCTCGTTCAACTGCGTGACCATCGACGGCGACACCTCGACCAACGATTCCTGCGTGCTGATCGCCAGCGCGCAGCAGGGCAGTGAGGACATCGATTCCGCGCACGCCGATTTCGCGCTCGTGCAGCAGGCGGTCACCGAGGTCTGCGAGGAGCTTGCGCAGGCGATTGCCCGCGATGGCGAGGGCGCGACGCGGCTGATCACCATCGACGTCTCCGGTGCCGGCGACGAAGCCGAGGCGCGGCTGGCGGCGTATGCGCTGGCGCATTCGCCGCTGTTCAAGACGGCGGCTTTCGCCGGCGACGCCAACTGGGGCCGCATCCTCGCTGCGGTGGGCCGCAGCGGTATCGAGGGCCTCGACGTCGGCAGGATCGACATCGACATCGATGATGTCGCACTGATCCGTGGCGGCGAGCCGGATGCTTCCTATGAAGAAGCGCGCGGCGCTGCGGTGTTCGCACGCGCCGAGTACACGGTGGCGATCCGCCTCGGCCGCGGCGACGCCGGCGTGCGGGTCTGGACCTGCGACTTCAGCTACGACTACGTGAAGATCAACGCCGAGTACCGCACCTGATGCGACAGACCGCGGCCGCGCGGCCGGTCATCGCCGTCGCTGCCGGCTGCCTGATCAACGCCGCCGGCGAGGTCCTGATCGCGCAGCGGCCGGCCGGCAAGATCGCGGCCGGCCTCTGGGAATTTCCGGGCGGCAAGATCGAGGCGGGCGAGTCTGCCTACGACGGCCTGTGCCGCGAGCTGCGTGAGGAAATCGGCATCGAGGTCGAGTCGGCGCGGCCCTTGTTGCAGATCACCCACGCCTATACCGAGCGCACCGTGCGGCTGGACTGCTGGCGCGTCGAGCGCTGGCGCGGCACGCCGCAGAGCCGCGAGCAGCAGGCGCTGGCCTGGGTGCGACCCGAGCGCAGTCACGAATACCCGCTGCTGGCCGCCGATGGTCCGATCGTCAGCGCGCTGTGCCTGCCTTCGCACTATGTGTTCACGCCGCCGGCGGCTGGCGCACAAGCGCTGCGCGACGGACTCGCCGGCCTGCCGGCGGGTGCGCTGCTGCGCCTGCGGCTGCCGGCGCTCGACGATGCGGCTTATGCGGAGGTGGCGGCGGCGCTGCTGCCGGCGGTTCGCGCCGCAGGACTGCGGCTGATCGTCGACCGCGATCCGGCGCAGGCCCTCGCGCTCGGCGCCGACGGCTGGCATGCGCGCAGCGCGGTGCTGATGGGCCTGCGCCAACGGCCGGCGCTGCCGCTGTGTCTGGCGTCCTGCCACGACGCCGCCGAGCTCGCGCAGGCGCAGCGGCTGGGCTTCGACGCCGCGGTGCTCGGCGCGGTGCTGCCGACGGCCTCGCATCCGGGTGTGGCCGGGCTGGGCTGGGAAACGGCTACGGCGCTGCTGCAGCAGGCCAATCTGCCTGTCTACCTGATCGGCGGACTCGGTCCGGCCGAGCTGGGCGCCGCGCATGCGGCATATGCGCAAGGCATTGCCGCGATCCGCGCCTACTGGTGAACCTCAGCGTTCGGGATCGTCCGGTGCTTCGTCGCTGGGGATGCCGTAGCGGTCGCCGAACCAGCCGCCGAGGTCGACCAGCTTGCAGCGCTCGCTGCAGAACGGCCGCCAGCTATTGGATTCGTCGAGGCGCGTCGAGTGCCCGCATTGCGGGCAGGCACCGATGCGCACCCTGGCGCCGGTGTTCGCCGGCTCGCCGCTCACAGATGGCAGCACTGCAGCTGGAAGGGGATGTCGGTCTGCGCCTGCACCGCGCGCGCGGCGACGTCGCGGACCGTCATGAAGCGCACCGTGAAGCGGTGGCGACCGGCGCTGATTTCCGGGTAGACCTCGGCGGTCGACGGCACCAGCACGCGGACCAGCAGGCAGGGGCCGGTC
>CBINNP010000106.1:0-11352 GCA_966252075.1 uncultured Solimonas sp. | reverse complement strand
GGTCTCGGGTGTTCCTGTTGATCCAGCTGCGTCGGTTGCCGGCGCTGCCGCCGGGCGGCGTCAGCGTATGCCACGTCCGCGAGGTCGTGAAGGCGCATGTGGCGGCGGCGGAGCGGGGCCAGATCGGCGCCAACTACCTGCTCGGCGGCGCGCAGGCCAGCTATGCGGGCCTGGCGCGCGAGGTGGCGCGGATGCTGGGCTTGCGGCGCAGCGGAGTGGTGGTGCACCCGCAACTGCTGATGAGCTATGCGGCGGTGGAGGAGTGGGCCGCGCCTCTGTTCGGCCGCGAGCCGGATTTCACGCGCGACGCCATCGCGCTGCTGTCCGAGAACCTGTATTGCACCAGCCGCCGCGCGCAGGCTGAGCTGGGCTACAAGCCGGAGACGCTGGAGCGGATGCTCGTCGACTGCCGCGACTGGCTGGTGCGCAGCGGACGCCTGAAGCTGAAAAAGGGCGGCTGACGACGCCGTCAGCGCTCGCGGAAGTTGCTCGGCAGCGCGTTACGGACTTCCTGGCGCTTGGCCACCAGGCGCGAGCGGTCCAGTGATGTCAGCTCGGGCAGGCGCAGGCCGGCGTCGAGCTGCGCCAGGGCGCCGCCGATATCGCCGCGCAGCGCCAGGTAGGTGCCCATCTGATACGCCGATTCCGGCAGGTTGCTGCTTTCCCGTGCGGCCTGCGCGAGCAGCCGGTGCACCTGCATCTGCGCGCCGGCGGACTGGCTGTTGGCGAGCAGGAACTGCCGCGCCGCGTCGGGCTGGCCGGCGTTCATCAGGGTTTCGGCATAGGCGAGGACGGCCGGTGCGTAGCGCGGGTAGAGCCGCAGCACGCCGCGATACAGCTCCAGTGCGGCGGGCTTGTTGCCGGTCTGCGCCAGCAGGTCGGCCTTCAGCAACTGGATGTTGGCCTGGCGCGGAAAGCGCTCGGCCAGCGGTGCCAGCGTGGCCAGCGCGCGCGCCTGCTGGTTCTGGCGCAGCTGCGCCACCGCCATGCCGTAGCGGTTCTCGACGCTGTCGCCATTGCGCTGGATCTGGCCGTCGAAGTAGGCGATCGCCTCCTCCGGCGTGTCGACCGACAGCGCGCGTGCGCGGGCGCGCATGAGGCTGAATTCGATGGCATCGGTACGGCGCACCTTCGGCAGCTCGGAGGCGCGCTGCTGCGCCTCGGCCATGCGGTTGGTGCTGTACGGGTGGGTCAGCAGGATTTCCGGAATGCCGCTGCCGTACAGCCGCGACTGCTGCGCCAGCTTGCCGAAGAACGTGGCCATGCCGACCGGATCGAAGCCGGCGCTGGCCATGGTCTGGATGCCGATGCGATCGGCTTCCTGCTCGTGCGAGCGCGTGTAGCTGACCTGGCGCTGGTAGTTGATGCTCTGTCCGACCGCCAGCGCACCGATGACCAGATCCGGATCGGCCGAGCCGGCGATGATCGCGGCGATCACCGCCAGCCAGGTGGCGATGGTGCCGACCTGCGTATCTTCGGCGGTGCGCGCGATGTGGCGCTGCGTGACGTGCGCGAGTTCATGGCCCATGACGCCGGCCAGTTCGCTTTCGGAGTCGGACGCCATCATCGTGCCGGCGTTTATGCCGATATAGCCGCCGGGCAGTGCGAAGGCGTTGATGCGCGGGTCCTGGACCATGAAGAAGGTCAGCTCGGGAGGCCGCGTCTTGCTCGACGCCGCCAGCTGGTAGCCGACGGCGTTCAGATAGTCGGTGAGTTCGGCGTCTTCGAGCGCGTAGCCGTCGCGGTACAGCTCCGCCATGACGCTGGCGCCCAGGCTTTTCTCCTGCTGCGGCGACAGCATGTTGTCCGCCGGCTCGCCGATCTGCGGCAGGTCCAGCGCCGACGGCGCCACCGCGCCGGCCAGCCCCGCCAGCGAGAGCCCCAGCAGAGCGATGCCGCATTTGACGACTGCGGTCCGGGCAAAAGTCCTGCGGCGTGCGTGGCTCATTCGGCGCTTAGAGATAGCGGCGGTGGGGAAAGTTCGCAGGGTGCCCGTATCGGGTGATTTCAGCGTGGCGTGAGCTGGCCCAGCGGCGTGCCCAGCCGGACCGGCAGTCCTGGCCGCAGGCTGTCGGCCCAGCGGATCGCGCCGCGCGGCAGCAGCAGGATGACGGTGGAACCCATGTTGAAGCGGCCCATCTCGGCACCACGCTGCAGCTGTGGCGGCCGGGTCGGCGCGTACTGGCCGCCGCCGCGGCGCAGGTGCGGCGGCGTCACGCGGCCGCTCCACACGGTTTCCATCGAGCCGACGAACAGCGCACCGATCATCGACAGCACAAACGGCCCGGCCGGCGTATCGAAGCGTGCGTTGAGCCGCTCGTTGCGCGTGAACAGGTTCGGCAGCGCACGAGCGGTGGCCATGTTGACGCTGAACAGCCGGCCCGGCACGTAGGTCCAATGGCGCAGGCTGCCGTCCAGCGGCATGTGGATGCGGTGGTAGTTGTACGGCGCCAGGTAAATCGTGCAGAACTCGCCGCCGATGAAGTCTTCCGCCTGCGCATCGTCCGGCAACAGATCGAAGACGCTGTAGGCGTGACCCTTGGCCTGGATCAGGCGGTCTTCGGTGATGGTGCCGAACTGGCTGAGCGTGCCGTCGACCGGGCTGACGAAGGTCTGCGGATCGTCCGGCATCTGCCGCGCGCCCGGCTTGAGCGCGCGCGTGAAGAAATCGTTGAAGCTGAGGTAATCCTCGATGCGCTCGCGCTCGGCTTCGCGCAGGTCCACGGTATAGCCGCGCAGAAAGAGGCGGATCAGCGCGTCCTTGAAGCGCGGATGGCGGATCTGGGTGACGCGGAACACCAGAAACGACAGCCAGCGCGTCGGCAGGATCAGCTGGAACAGCGCAAACGCCCGATCGCTCAGGCTGGCATTCGAAGCGGCCATGCTCAGGCTCCGCTCGCCAGCAGCGGCTTGAGATCGGCGGCGATCACCGCGGGGTCGAACGGCGGCGTCAGGAAGCCTGCCAGCTGGCCCTGCGGGTTGAGCAGGATCAGCGCCGCCGAATGGTCCATCGTGTAGCTGTCGGGGCTCTTGCCCTCGACGCGCACATAGGCGACGCCGAGCGCCTTGGCCAGCTCCTTGAGCTGCGGTTCCGGTGCAGCCAGGCCGATGAAGCGCGGGCTGAAGCTGCCGACGTAGAGCTTGAGCTTCTCCGGCGTGTCGCGCTGCGGGTCGACCGACAGCAAGGCGATCTGCAACTGACCGGCGGCGTCGCCGAGCTGTTTCTCCACTTCGCGCAGCTGCGCCAGCGTGGTCGGGCAGACGTCCGGGCAGGAAGTGAAGCCGGGAAAGATCAGCGTCCAGTGGCCCTGCAGCCGGGCGTTGTCGTACGCCGCGCCGTCCTGATCGCTCAGCGTGAACGCCGGCAGCGCGCGTGGCGGGGCCAGCAGCGTGCCGGACTGCAGCTGCTGCGTGGCCGGTTTGTGCGTCCACAGCGCAGCCAGCAGGCCGGCCAGCAGCGCGCACAGGCCGATGCCGACGATGCGGAGGAAGGAGAGGGACGAGGCAGGCTTGGCGGCAGTCATGTTCGGGTTTTGGCGTCGCGCAGGCATGCGCGCGATCTTCGCCATTATTCCATAGCGCCGCGCCGTCACCCGGCATCGCCATGCGCCGCTGCTCTACCATGCCAGCCCATGAATGTTCTCGTCATCGATTCCGATCGCGTGAGCCGCCGGCTCGCCGCGCTGCTGCTCGGCCGCCTCGATGCGCCGGCCGCCGCGCTGGCCGACACGGTCGCGGACGCGCTCGCGGCGCTGCCGGCCGGTCCATGCCGGCTCGCGCTGCTCGCCGCCGACAGTGCTCCGCAGGAGCTGCCGGCGCTGCGCGGCGCCGTCGGCGCGCAGGCGCGGATCGTGGCGATGCTGGCGCGCGACACCGCCGAGATGCGCCGCGCCTGTCTCGATGCCGGCGCCGACGAGGTGATCGTCAAGCCGCTGACGATGGCGGCGCTGGCGTCCGTGCTCGCACGCGCGGTGTCCGCTGAGGATGACTTCAACGGCGCCGCATGGTCGGGCCTGCGCGAACTGTTCGGGGCGGCCGGCGTGGACAAACTGCGCGCCACGCTCGTCGACGATCTGCCGGTGCAGCAGGGCCGCCTCGCCGACGCCATCCGCGATGAGGATCTGTCTGCGCTCAAGCGGCTTGCGCACACCATGCACGGCGTCAGCCTGCAGCTCGGCGCCACGGCGCTGGCCGGACAGTGGGCACTGGCCGAGCAGGCCGCGGCGGCGGGCGAGGGCGATGCGGCGCTGCGCCTCGGCGCGAGCCTGATGGCGCGCCACGCGGCGCTGGTCGAACGTCTGCGCGGCGAATGGGTGTCGTGAGCGGCTCAGGTCCCGGAGCGGCGCGCGTCGGCCCGCGCACGCTGGTGCTGATCGCGCTGGTGTTCGTCGCCGGCTTGCTGGGCGCCTGGCAGTCGCAGCTGCTGATCGAGCGGCACCAGCGCGTGCGCTTCGACTACGAGGTGGAGCGCATCACCTCGACGGTGCAGAAGCGCATGACCGCTTACGTGCAGGTGCTGCGTGGCGGCCTGGGGCTGTTCGTCGCGTCTGAGCAGGTCACGCTCGACGACTGGCTGCGCTACGTCGACACGCTGCAGCTGTCGCAGCGCTATCCCGGCTTCAAGTCCCTGAGCTATGCGCCCGCCGTGAAGGACGAGGAACTCGCCGCCTTCGTCGCCAGGGTGCGTGCGCAGCCGGTGCCGCCGGACCTGTTCGATCCGGACCTGCTGCGCATGTTCACGCCGCGCTCGCCGGTGGCCGCCGGCAGCGTGCCGCCGGTCCATTCGCCGATTCTCTACGTCGCGCCCTGGATCGCCGAGAACCAGCGCGTGCTCGGTGTCGACATGATGCAGGAGCCCTTGCGCCGCGCCGCGATGGAGCGCGCGGCGGCGAGCGGCGATGCCGTGCTGAGCCCCAAGCTGCGCCTGGCGGGCATGGACGGGCCGCGCGCGGGGTTCATCGTCTACCTCGCCGCGCAGCGTCATGAACGGCTGCTCGGCTGGCTGACGGCCGCGTTCCGCGCCGAGCAGTTCATGCTCGGCCTGATCGGCGAGCAGCACGCGCCGCTGGTGTTCGCGGTGTACGACGGCGAGCGCGCCGATCCGGATGCCCTGCTGTACTCGACCGCCGGCCTCACCGAGGACGGCAGCCCGATGCCCTTGCCGGAGGGCCTGCGCGCGCCGTACACGATGCTGACGCCGATCGAGCTGCCGGGCCGGCGCTGGACCTTGTATGCGGCAGCGACGCCCGAGTTCGTCTCGCCGGCCGACCGCTTCGCGCCGCTGCTGATCGCACTCGGCGGCCTGCTCGCGAGCCTGCTGCTCTACATCGCCGCGCGCGGCGCGGCGCGCTGGCGTCAGCAGGCCGCGGCGCTCGAACGCGCGCAGCACCAGATCGAATCGGCGGCGCAGGCCAAGAGCGATTTTCTCGCCAACATGAGTCACGAGATCCGCACGCCGCTCAACGCCATCATTGGCACCGCGGAACTGCTCGGCGACACCCGGCTCGATGCGGCGCAGCGCCGCAGCCTCGACACCATCATGCAGAGCGGCGATCACCTGCTTGGCATCGTCAACGACATCCTCGATTTCTCCAAGATCGAGGCCGGCATGCTGGTGCTCGACGAGCAGGTCATCGACCTGCGCCGCACGGTCGACGAGGCCATGGCCCAGCTCGCCGTCCGTGCCGCGAGCAAGGGGCTGGCGCTGCGCACCGAGTTCGCGGCCGGAACGCCTACCGTGCTGCGCGCCGATCACGGCCGTGTGCGGCAGGTGCTGCTCAACTACCTGTCCAACGCCATCAAGTTCACCGAGCGCGGCAGCGTCTCGGTACGGGTCCGCGCGGAGCCGGTCGACGCCGCGCATTGCCGCGTGCACGTGGCGGTGCGCGACACCGGCATCGGCATCGCTGCCGACAGCCGCGAGCGCCTGTTCCAGACTTTCACGCAGGCCGATGCTTCCACCACGCGGCGCTACGGCGGTACCGGCCTGGGCCTGGCGATCTGCAAGCGCCTGGCCGAACGCATGGGTGGTGGCGTGGCGGTCGACAGCGTGCCGGGCGAAGGCTCGGAGTTTTCCTTCCACTTCGTCGCCGGCTTCGACCCGGCGTGGCAGACCGCATCCCCCGCGCCCGCCGCGCCGCCTGCCGTGGCGCCTGCTGCGCTGCTCGCGCCGTTGCGCGTGCTGCTGGTCGAGGACAATGCATTCAACCAGCAGGTGGCGCTGCAGATGCTGGCCTCGCTGGGGTGCCCGGCCGATCTTGCCGCTGACGGCCGCGCCGCCGTGGCGGCCGTGGAGCAGCGCGATTACGAGCTAGTGCTGATGGACGTGCAGATGCCGGTCATGGATGGCATCCAGGCCACGCGCCTGATCCGCGCGCTGCGTGATCGCCCCCAGCCACATATCTATGCGATGAGCGCCAGCGTGCTCGACGACGAGCGCAGCGCCTGCATCGCCGCCGGCATGGATGGCCATCTGGCCAAGCCGTTTCGCCGCGCCGAGCTCGGCAGGCTGCTGCGCGAGCTTGCCGGGCAGCGCGGCATAGCCGCGCCGCCGCCGGATGCCGATGAGCACGACCCGGCCGCGCTGGAGCAGTTGCTGGCCGACCTCGGCCATGACGGCGCCGTCGAGGTGATCGACGAACTGATCGGCACCGCGACCGACAGCCTGCGCGCGCTGCACGATGCCACCGACGCGGCGAGCTTCGCGCGCGCCGCGCAGACGCTGGCCGTGCACTGCCGCATGCTCGGCGCCGAAACGCTTGCCCGCGATTTGCTGGCATCCGGCGCCAGCGAGCGCGGCGCGGCGCTGGCCGCTCGCTATATGCGTGTGGTGGCGACCCTGCGCGAGTGGCGGAGCCGATAAGCCGCGCCTGTCGCCGCCGCGCGGCGGGCGTGACGCCGGAAGACCCCAGGGCGCCGAAAACTCCGACCAAAGGACTAGGACCATTGCCGGATACCGGCGTCGTCCGTCCTGCGGCTCAATAGCCACTGGCAAAGGGGTGCCGCCAGGGGGCCAGGGAGTGGCCGTGATGAACCACATTTTCATGATCGTTCAAGGCCGCGCGCCGAAGGGCTGCGGTGCTTTCCAGGCGCCTGCGAGGCCGCGCCGGCAGAAGTGGGGGCCGATGCCGGGCGCGCGTGCAGCGGGGCGCGACCGCGCCGCGACTGCGGATCGGCGCAGCGCTGTGGGCGGCAGTGCCGAGCGATACGGCAGGAGCCGGCCATGTCCCTGAGGTACTACGACCGCGCCAGCGGCACGCTGCGCCTGAAGCGGCGCTACGTCTGGGGCTTCTGGGCCTACCTGCTCGGCGTGGCGAGTGGCGGGCTGATGCTGCTGGAGACGCTGCAGCACTGGCCGTTGCCGTGGCCCTTGCCCTGATCGCGTTGCGGGGGCAGCGCGGCCGCGCAACGGCGGAATAGGGGCAGGGGGAATCGGCATGTTCTGGACCGGATTCGTCTTCGGACTGCTGCTGGGCAGCGTCTGCGGGGCCGCCTGCCTGGCGCTGATCGCCATCAACGTCGATCGGCGGTGATGGCGATGACGCTGGGGGACGGGATCTGTGGCGGCGGCGCGCCGGCGGCGCCGATCCGGCTTCTGCTGCATCACCTGCGGCCGCGTGCCTATAAGATCCGCAGGAGGCGCTTCTGGAGCTTGGGGGACATGCTGGAGGAAGTGACGGTCATTGTTGCGGACGACCATCCGATGTTTCGCGTCGCCCTGCGTCTGGGCGTTGAGCGCATCGACCCGAACGTGCGGATCGTCGAGGTCGGCACGCTGGCGGCGCTCAAGGATGCGGTGCGGCGCCATCCGCAGACGCGGCTGGTGCTGCTCGATCTGATGATGCCCGATGTCGACGGGCTGGCATCGCTGCAGTACCTGCGCCGTGAATGGCCGGGCGTGCGCGTGGCTGTGATCTCGGCGCTGCAGGACCGCGTCTGGGTCCGCTCGGCGGAGGCGCTCGGTGCTGTCGCCTTCATTCCCAAGTCGACACCGGCCGCGCAGGTCCAGGAGATTCTCGCCAGCGTGCTGACCCGCGGGCACTGGTGGCCGCCGCTGGCCGATCTGCCGACGACCTCGGCGCCGCGGGAGTCGTTCGACGATCGCTTCAACAGCTTGTCGCGGCAGGAGCTGCGCATCCTGCTGTACATCAAGGAAGGCCGGCTCAACAAGCAGATTGCCGACGATCTGGAGATCCGCGAATCGACGGTCAAGACTCATATCACCGCATTGCTGCGCAAGCTCAACCTCAGCAGCCGCACGCAGGCGGCGGTGCTCGCGCAGCGGCTGCTGACGGGGAGCTGAGCGCGTTGTCGCCGTGTATCCCGGGGGCGCATAATTCGCGCCCCTTTTTCTGCGGTGCTTCGGTGCTCCCCATGTCCCGTCCGGCCCTCGCCGTTGCCCGTGAAACCGATGCGCTGAGCACCGTGCGCGATCTGGTCCGCTGGGGCGCCAGCCGCTTCAACGAGGCTGGCCTGCATTTCGGCCACGGCACCGACAACGCGCTGGACGAGGCCTTTCACCTGGTCCTGCATGCGCTGCACCTGACGCCGGACATCCCGGCGATCTATCTGGAAAGCGCCGTCACCGCCAAGGAGCGCGCCGCCGCGCTAAAGCTGCTGCGCGCGCGCGTCACCACGCGCAAGCCGGCGGCTTACCTGCTCGGCAAGATCCACTTTGCCGGGCTGGAGTTCGAGGTCGACGAGAACGTGCTGATTCCGCGCTCGCCGATCGGTGAACTGATCGAGCGCGAGTTCGCGCCCTGGCTGCAGCAGCCGCCGGCGCGGGTGCTGGATCTGTGCACGGGCAGCGGTTGCATCGGCATCGCCTGTGCAGCGGCGTTTCCGGAGGCGCAGGTCGACCTGGCCGACATCAGCACCAAGGCGCTGGCCGTCGCACGCCGCAACATCGCGCGGCACGCCATGGGCAACCAGGTGCGGGCGATCCGTTCCGACGTCTTCGACAGCCTGACCAACGAGGTCTATGACCTCATCGTCACCAATCCGCCGTACGTGCCCAATGCCGAGTGGAAGGCGCTGGCCGCCGAGTTCCGCCACGAGCCCAAGCTGGCGCTGGCGGCCGGCAATGACGGCATGGACGTGGTCGCCGGGATTCTGGCCGAGGCGCCGCGGCACTTGTCCAACGACGGCTGGCTGGTCTGCGAGGTCGGCGGCAGCGTTGCCGAGTTCGAGGCGCGCTGGCCGGATCTGCCGGTCACCTGGGTCGAGTTCGAGCGCGGTGGCGACGGCGTCTTTATCATCTCGCGCAACGATCTGGTTGCGGCGCTTTAAGAGACTCAAGAGAAATACATGTCGGGCAATACCTTCGGCCGCCTGTTCTGCGTCACCAGCTTCGGCGAGAGCCACGGCGCGGGGATCGGCTGCGTGGTCGACGGCTGCCCGCCGGGGCTGGAACTGTCCGAGGCCGACATCCAGCCGGATCTGGACCGCCGCAAGCCGGGCACGTCCAAGTACGTCACCCAGCGCAAGGAAGCCGATCAGGTCGAGATCCTGTCCGGCGTCTTCGAGGGCAAGACCACCGGCACGCCGATCGCGCTGCTGATCCGCAACACCGATCAGCGCAGTTACGACTACGAGAAGATCAAGCAGGTGTTCCGGCCCAACCACGCCGACTACGCCTACATCCAGAAATACGGCGTGCGCGATCACCGTGGCGGCGGCCGCTCCAGTGCGCGCGAGACGGCGGTGCGCGTTGCCGCTGGCGCCATCGCCCGCAAGTTTCTGCGCGAGCGGCTCGGCATCAGCATCCGCGGCTGCGTCGAGCAGGTGGGCGAGATCCGCTGCGCCGCTGCCGACTGGTCGGCGGTGGAGAGCAACCCGTTCTTCTGCGCCGATCCGCAGCAGCTGCCGCAGCTCGAAGCGCTGATCGACCAGCTGCGTCGCGACGGCGATTCGATCGGCGCGCGCCTGTATGTGGAAGCCACCAACGTGCCGCCCGGCCTCGGCGAGCCGGTGTTCGACCGTCTCGACGCCGACCTCGCGTTTGCGCTGATGTCGATCAACGCCGTCAAGGGTGTCGAGATCGGCGACGGCATGGCGGTGGCGGCGATGCGCGGTACCGAGCATCGCGACGAGATGAGCCCGGACGGTTTCCTCTCGAATCACTCCGGCGGCATTGCCGGCGGCATCTCGACCGGGCAGACCGTCTACGCGCGCTACGCCATCAAGCCGACCTCCAGCATCCACACGCCGGGCCAGAGCATCGACGAGAACGGCGAAGCCGCCGAGGTGCGCACGACCGGCCGTCACGATCCCTGCGTAGGCTTGCGCGCGACGCCGATCGGCGAGGCGATGATGGCGCTGGTGCTGATCGATCACTACCTCCGTCACCGCGCGCAGAACGCCGACGTCAACCCGAAAACGCCGCGCATCCCGGGTTAAACCTCATGTCCACGCCCGCCACAGGCGTTGGCCGCCTGTCGGAGCGGCTGGCGTCGTTCTACTTCTTCTATTACGCGACGGTCGGCGCCTTCATGCCGTACTGGTCGCCGTACCTGGAAGCGCGCGGCTTCTCGCCGGCGCAGATGGGCATTGCCTACGCGCTGATGGGCGTGATGCGCACCGTCGTGCCGGTGGGCTGGGGCTGGTACGCGGACCGCAGCGGCCAGCGTGTGGGCCTGATCCGCTTCTCCAGCGCCGCCGCGCTGATCCTGTTCCTGTCGATCCCGTTCATGCCCGGCGTGTTCTGGGTGGGCGCGATGATGGTGGCCTACACGCTGTTCTGGCATGCGCTGCTGCCGCAGTTCGAGGTGGTCTCGCTCAACCATCTGGCTGCCACCGGCGGCGACTATGCGCGCGTGCGGCTGTGGGGCTCGGTGGGTTTCATCGTCTCGGTGATGACGCTGGGCGCGCTGCTGGATAACACCGGCGTGCTCTGGCTGCCCTGGCTGGTCGGCATCGCCTGGCTCGGCATCGCCGTGGTGTCGTGGAGCATTCCGGAAGCGCCGGTGCCGCCCAGCGGCGCACAGCAGCAGGGCTCGCTGATGGCGGTGCTCAAGCAGCCGGCGGTGATCGCACTGCTGCTGGTCTGCTTTGCCTCGCAGCTCTCGTATGCGCCGTACTACAACTTCTTCACGCCGTTGCTGGAGCGCCACGGCCATCCGCGGACTTATGCGGGCCTGCTGTGGTCGGTGGCAGTGATCGCCGAGATCGTGCTGTTCATCTACGCCGCGCCGATCATCCGCCGCTTCGGCCCACGCCGCGTGCTGATCGCCGCGCTCGGCGCCACCGCCGTGCGCTGGCTGCTGACGCCGATCGGCGCCGATTCGCTGCTGCTGCTGGTGTTCCTGCAGATCGGCCACGCGCTGAGCTTCGGCGCCTACCACGCAGTGGCGA
>CBINNP010000105.1:0-11384 GCA_966252075.1 uncultured Solimonas sp. | reverse complement strand
GCGCCTGCCGGATGCAGCGTTGCGCGAGCTGGCGCTGGCCGATCTGACGCTGCGCATGCTGCAGTCGTACGAGCTGCCGGCACAGGCCCTGGTGCTGGAGTTCAGCGAAGCCGCGCTGACCGCCGCCGGCAGCGCACCGCGCCAGCAGCTGGAACTGTTGCGCAAGGCCGGCATCGGGCTGTGCCTGATCGGCGTCGGCGCGCCTGGCGCCTCGGCGCTGAGCAGCCTGTACTACCCGCTCGATGAGTACCGCCTGGCCGCCGAACTGCTGGAACGTGCCGCTACCGAAAGAGTTGCACGCGAGGCGCTGCGGCTGCTGATCAGCGTGATGCAGACACAGCATCTGCGCATCAGCTTCCCGGCCATCAGCGACGATGCGCGCCGCGCGCTGCTGGCCGAACTGCGCGGCGATTACGTCGAAGCATTGAGCGCACCGCTGGCGATGTCGCCGGCCGCCGTCGAACGCTGGCTCGCCGCGCGGCGCAAGGCCTGATCCTTCTCCCACCTTATCTGCGTACCGAACCGATGCCCGCTGTGCTGCCGACCGACTACCTCCCCGCGCCCGACCTGCTGCGCGATCGCCGCATCCTCATCACCGGTGCCGGCGACGGCCTGGGCCGCGCCGCCGCGCTGGGCTGTGCCCGCCACGGCGCCACCGTGATCCTGCTGGGCCGCACCGTCGCCAAGCTGGAACAGGTCTACGACGAGATCGAAGCGGCCGGCGGCCCGGCGCCGGCGATCTACCCGCTCAACCTCGCCGGCGCCGCCTGGGCCGATTACAGCGAGCTGGCCGGCAGCCTCGACCGCGAGTTCGGCGGGCTGGACGGCCTGCTGCACTGCGCCGCGCATTTCAAAGCCTTCTCGCGGCTCTATGACGTCGAGCCCAAGGACTGGATCGAGAGCCTGCAGGTCAATCTCACAGCAGCCTTCGCGCTGACGCGGCACTGCCTGCCGCTGCTGACCGCCGCCGCCGACGCCTCGGTGGTGTTCTGCTCGGACCACCATGGCCGTCAGGCGCGCGCCTTCGACGGTCCGTACGGCATCGCCAAGGCCGGCATCGAGCAGATGGCGAAGATGTGGGCCGAGGAACTGCGCCCGCACGAGAATCTGCGCCTCAACACCTACGATCCCGGCCCGCTGCGCACGGCGCTGCGCCTCAAGGGCTATCCGGGCGAGATTCTCGACAATACCCCGGCGGCGGAAACCGCGGTGCCGCAGCTGTTGTGGCTGCTAGGGCCCGACAGCCGCGGCGTCAGCGGACAGGCGCTTTAACGGCGGCCTGCCGCCTCGCGAGGCGGCGAACCGTCCACGCCTCCAGGCTCCGGCCTCGTATATCAACGCCGCGGGCACCGCATCAGCGGCTCGCCACGGCAGCGCTGGGCGGCTGCCAGCCGCCGCCGAGTGCGCGGTACGCCGCGACCGCCGCTCGCGCCGATTCGGTCTGCGCCTGCGCCCGCGCATCGGCTGCCCGCAGCAGCGCCTCGTCGGCGTTGAGTACCTCGATCAGACTGGCGGCACCGTGCTGATAGGCCGCCAATGAGGACGCCCTGGCGCGCGCCAGTGCAGCCTCGCCTTGCCGCAGGCTCGCCGCCTGGGTAGAGCGATGGATCAAGGCCGAAAAGGCGTTCTCGACATCCTCGGTCGCCCGCAGGACGGCGTGGCGGTATGCCGCCAGCGCTTCGGCATCCCTGGCCCTGGCGAGATCGATCTGGGCGTTGATGCGGCCGAAATCGAAAAGACGCCAGCGCAGTCCCAGCACGCCCGCCGCCTGGCTCGCGCCGCCGGTGAACAGGTGGTCGCTGGAAATCGCCGTGGCACTGCCGAGCAATCCGCTCAGCGAAAACTTGGGGTAGTACTCGGCGACGGCCTCGCCGATGCGCGCGTTGGCCGCGGCAAGCCGGCGTTCGGCGACGATCAGGTCGGGGCGACGCTGCAGCAGGTCGGCGGGCGAACCCATCGCGCCGATTGCCGGTATCGCCGGAACCGGCGCGGCGGCTTCGAGTTTGGCCCGGTGCGTGCCGGGCGGATCACCCAGCATCACGTCCAGCGCGTTCATCGCCGTCTCCAGACCCAGCTGCAGCACGGCCACGTGGCCTGGACCTGCGCCAGCGCCCCTTGCGTCTGCCGCAGCTGGTATTCGGCAGCAACCCCCTTCGCGTGCAGCAGCGCGACTTTCGCCTGCAGCTCCTGTTGGGTCCCGAGTTGCCGCCGGGCAATGTCGAGACGGGCCTGCACGCCGCGGATCGTGATGTAGAGGTCGGCGGTCTGGGCGGCCACCGCCAGTCGCGTTGCCGCGGCGCCCGCCTGCGAGGCTTGATAATCGGCCAGCGCTGCCTGCCGGCCGCGGCGGAGCCCGCCGAACACGTCCAGCTCCCAGCCGGCCACGAGATTCGCCTCGTAGATCGTTCCCCATCGGTCGAATTCCGGCGCGCTGTTGAGCACCTGGCCCAGGGGCGTCTCGATCGACTGGCGCGCGCGCGTGACCGAGCCGCTGCCGCTCGCCGCGGGCAGCAAGGCCGCGTTGGCTGCGCCCAGCCCGGCTCGCGCCTGGGCGACACGCGCTGCCGCCTGCGCCAGATCCAGATTCTGCGTGAGGGCCCGCGACACGAACTGCGTGAGCAAGGGATCATCGAAGCCCTGCCACCAGATCGCCAGATCGGGCGCGCCGTGCGCCTCGACCGCCTGCGGTGCGATGTAGCGCGGGGCCGCAGACGGCTCGGGCCGGCGGTAGTCGGGACCTACCGTGCAGGCACTCAGGCCGGCGCAGAGCAGGAACACAAGGGGGCGGCGGGAAGGCATGAGCATCCTCGGTATCGTGGATGACAGTGACTATAAACCATCATAGTCACTCGTTGTCAATCATTTGCGCAGGCGCTAAGCTCGGCCCATGACCGACGAACATGCTCCCGCTCCCGGCCTTCGAGGGCCTTCCGATCACGAGGTCCGCAACCAGATCGTCGAGGCGGCGACCGAATATTTCAGCCGCTACGGCTTCGAGAAGACGACGGTTTCCGACCTGGCAAAGGCCATCGGCTTTTCCAAGGCCTACATCTACAAGTTCTTCGACTCTAAGCAGGCGATCGGCGAGGTCATCTGCGCCAATCGCCTGGCCGCGATCGCCACCGCGGTCGATGCGGCCACGGCCGGCGTCTCCTCGGCGACCGAGCGGCTGCGGCGCCTGTTCAAGGCATTGACGGAGGCTGGCTGCCAGCTGTTTTTCGACGATCGCAAGCTTTACGACATCGCGCGGACTTCGGCGACCGAATCCTGGCCCTCCGCCCGCGCCTACGAGGCTCACGTCAAGGAGTTGATCCTGCAGATCGTGCGCGAGGGCCGGGACAGCGGCGAGTTCGAGCGCAAGACGCCGCTGGACGAGACGGCCGGCGCCATCTATCTGGTCATGCGCCCGTATATCAATCCGCTGCTGCTGCAGCACAACCTGGACCACTGCGCCGAGGCCACCTCGCAGCTCTCCGGCCTGATCCTGCGCAGCCTGTCGCCTTGAGAAGATTGCGTAGTGACTATTGACTGTTATGGTCACATGAATAGAATGGGAGCCCTACTCCGTCAGGAACAGCTCCCATGCTTCGGCGCCAGCTTGTCTCGTATGCCATCTACCTGCTGCCCCTGGTCCTGACGGCCTGCGGCGGCGAGCCTCCCGCCGATCCGCGCACCCAGGCTCCGCCGGTCAGGATCGAAACCGTCAAGGCCGCTTCCGCGGCGACGCGTTCCTTTACCGGCGTCGTGGCGGCGCGGATTCAGAGCGACCTGGGCTTCCGCGTTGCCGGCAAGGTCACGGAACGCCTGGTCGATACCGGGCAGACCGTCAAGCAGGGCCAGCCGCTGGTCCGCATGGACCCCGTCGATCTGGGATTGCAGGCGCTCGCCCAGCAGGAGGCGGTGACGGCGGCCCGGGCACGAGCCAGGCAGACCGCCGAGGATGAGGCGCGCTATCGCGATCTGGTCGCCGAAGGGGCCATCTCGCAATCCGCCTACGGCCAGATCAAGGCCGCGGCCGACGCCGCGCAGGCGCAGCTCAAGCTCGCCGAAGCCCAGGCCGATGTCGCCAGGAACGCATCGGGCTACGCCGTGCTGCGCGCCGACGCCGATGGCGTCGTCGTCGAGACGCTGGCCGAGCCGGGCCAGGTGGTGAGCGCCGGACAGGCGGTGGTGCGCCTGGCTCGGGCCGGACAACGCGAGGCCGTTGTGCAGCTGCCGGAGACGCTGAGACCGGCAGTCGGATCGCCGGCGCAGGCGCGCCTGTACGGCCATCGGCAGCTCACCGTGCCGGCAAAGCTGCGTCAGCTGTCCGATTCGGCGGATCGCCTGACCCGCACCTACGAGGCCCGGTACGTGCTGGAGGGAGCCCTGGCCGACGCACCCCTGGGCGCCACCGTCACCGTCGAAGTCGCCGGCGACGCGGCGCCCGCCGCCTCGCTGCAGGTGCCGATCGGCGCCGTGTACGACCCCGGCACGGGAGCCGGCGTCTGGGCCGTTCAGGGCAAGCCCGAGAAGGCGGTGTGGCGCCCGGTGCAGGTGCTCGGCGTGGCGAACAACGTGGCGCAGGTGAAGGGCAAACTGCAAATCGGCGAACCGGCGGTATCGCTGGGCGCGCATCTGCTCCGTGAAGGCCAGACCGTCCGGCCGATCGGCCCGGGCGAAGCGCTGGCGGCCGGAGACCGCCCATGAGCGAGGGGCGTTTCAATCTTTCGGCGCTGGCCGTACGCGAACGCTCCATCACGCTGTTCCTGATCGTCCTGATCTCCGCCGCCGGCGTTCTGGCTTTCTTCCAGCTTGGGCGCGCGGAAGACCCGCCCTTCACGATCAAGCAGATGACCGTCGTCACCGCTTGGCCGGGCGCGACCGCCCAGCAGATGCAGGACCAGGTGGCCGAACCGCTGGAAAAGCGCTTGCAGGAGCTGCGCTGGTACGACCGCTCGGAAACCTATACGCGCCCCGGCCTGGCGTTCACGATGCTGTCGCTGCTCGACAGCACGCCGCCTTCGGCGGTCCAGGACGAGTTCTACCAGGCCCGCAAGAAGCTCGGCGACGAGGCACAGAAGCTCCCGGCGGGCGTCATCGGCCCGATGATCAACGACGAATACGCGGACGTGACCTTCGCGCTGTTTGCCCTGAAAGCCAAAGGCGAACCGCAACGGCGGCTGATACGCGATGCCGAGGCCTTGCGCCAGCAGTTGCTGCATGTGCCCGGCGTGAAGAAGGTCAACATCATCGGCGAGCAGCCCGAGCGCATCTTCGTGTCGTTCGCACACGACCGGCTGGCGACGCTGGGCATCACGCCGCAAGACATTTTCGCCGCGCTCGACGCACAGAACCTGCTGACCCCCGCCGGCTCCATTGAAACCAGCGGGCCGCAGGTCTTCCTTCGTGTCGATGGGGCCTTCGACCAGCTCGACAAGATTCGGCAGACCCCGATCAGCGCGCAAGGACGGACCTTGAAGCTGTCTGATGTGGCGAGCGTCGAGCGCGGCTACGAGGACCCGGCCACCTTCATGATCCGCAGCAATGGCGAGCCGGCCCTGCTGCTGGGCGTGGTGATGCGGGACGACTGGAACGGCCTCGATCTGGGCAAGGCGCTGGAAGCGGAAGTCGGCAAGATCAACGCCGAACTGCCCCTGGGCATGACACTGAGCAAGGTGACCGATCAGGCCGTCAACATCAGTTCGGCGGTCGACGAGTTCATGGTCAAGTTCTTCGTCGCACTGCTGGTCGTGATGGTGGTGTGCTTCGTCAGCATGGGCTGGCGGGTCGGCATCGTCGTCGCCGCGGCCGTGCCGCTGACGCTGGCGACGGTGTTCGTCGTCATGGCGGCCAGCGGCAAGAACTTCGACCGCATCACGCTGGGCTCGCTGATCCTGGCACTGGGCCTGCTGGTCGACGACGCCATCATCGCCATCGAGATGATGGTGGTGAAGATGGAGGAAGGCTTCAGCCGCATCGCGGCGTCGGCCTATGCCTGGAGCCACACGGCGGCCCCCATGCTGTCGGGAACGCTGGTCACCGCCGTCGGCTTCATGCCGAACGGATTCGCGCGCTCCACGGCGGGCGAATACACCAGCAACATGTTCTGGATCGTCGGCATCGCCCTGATCGCCTCCTGGGTGGTGGCGGTGGCGTTCACGCCCTATCTGGGCGTGAAACTGCTGCCCGACATCAAGAAGGTTGCAGGCGGCCACGCCGCCATCTACGACACACCCCGCTACCAGCGTTTCCGGCGGCTGCTGGAACGCGTCATCGCCCGCAAAGGCCTGGTGGCGGGCACGGTGATCGGTCTGTTCGTGCTGGCCGTGCTCGGCATGGGGCTGGTCAACAAGCAGTTCTTCCCGACTTCCGATCGTCCGGAGGTGCTGGTCGAGGTGCAGATGCCGTATGGCAGCTCGATCGAGCAGACCAGCGCCGCCACCGCCAAGGTCGAAGCCTGGCTGGCCAGGCAGCAGGAGGCCAGGATCGTCACCGCCTACATCGGCCAGGGCGCGCCGCGCTTCTTCCTGGCGATGTCGCCCGAACTGCCCGATCCGTCGTTCGCCAAGATCGTCGTGCTCGCGGGCAGCGACGCGGAGCGCGAGGCCCTCAAGTTCAGGTTGCGTGAGGCGGTGGCCGCCGGGCTGGCGCCGGAGGCGCGGGTGCGCGTCACCCAGATCGTGTTCGGGCCGCCCTCGCCGTTTCCCGTGGCGTTCCGCGTGATGGGGCCGGACCCGGAGCGCCTGCGCGCCATTGCCGATGAGGTGGAGGGCGTCATGCACGCGCATCCAATGATGCGCACCGTCAACCGGGATTGGGGCGCGCGCGTCCCCACGCTGCACTTCACGCTGGACCAGGACCGCTTGCAGGCCGTCGGACTGACCTCCAGTTCGGTGTCCCTGCAGCTGCAGTTCCTGCTGAGCGGCGTGCCGCTGACGCAACTGCGCGAGGACATCCGTTCCGTGCAGGTGGTCGGCCGCGCAGCCGGCGACATCCGGCGTGATCCTTCGAAGATCGCCGCTTTCACGCTGGTCGGTTCAGCCGGGCAACGGATCCCGCTGTCCCAGGTCGGCACCGTCGAGGTGCGCATGGAAGATCCGATCCTGCGGCGCCGCGACCGTACGCCCACCATCACCGTGCGCGGCGACATCGCCGAGGGACTGCAACCGCCGGATGTGTCCGCCGCGGTGATGTCGCAACTGCAGCCGCTCATCGCCAGGCTTGACGCCGGCTACCGGATCGAAGTGGCCGGCTCGACCGAGGAATCAGCCAAGGCCACGGTGGCGATGCTGCCGATATTTCCGATCATGATCGCGCTCACCCTGCTCATCATCATCTTGCAGGTGCGCTCGATCGCAGCGATGGTGATGGTGTTCGCCACCAGCCCGCTGGGCTTGATCGGCGTGGTGCCGACCCTGCTGGCCTTCCAGCAACCCTTCGGCATCAATGCGCTGGTCGGCCTGATCGCCTTGTCGGGCATTCTGATGCGCAACACGCTGATACTGATCGGTCAGATCCGCGAAAACGAACAGGCTGGGCTGGATCCGTTCCGCGCCGTGGTCGAAGCGACCGTGCAGCGCGCGCGTCCGGTGATCCTGACCGCGCTGGCGGCGATCCTGGCCTTCATCCCGCTGACCCATTCGGTGTTCTGGGGGACGCTGGCCTACACGCTGATCGGCGGCACCTTTGCCGGAACCGTCCTGACGCTGGTGTTCCTGCCGGCAATGTATTCGATCTGGTTCAGGATCAGACCCGCGCCTCTGCAGAGCTGATCGTTCCCGCCATCCATGCCCCGGCCCGGCCGGGGCATGGATGATTCGCCGCGCATCGATCCGCTGCGCGCCGCGTGATTTTTGCTCATGATGTGGGCCTGACCCGTCAAACCCGGCGCCGCCCATGAGCAAGAGTCCGCTATTGCTTTCGCTGTTGCTGATCGGCAGCTGTGCCGGCTGCGCGACGTTCAGTACCGTCGAACAGATCGACCGGGACAGTCCGCGCTACTTCACCGGCACGCGTGTCAACGTCGCGGCGCTGCTCGACGACCGGGAGACCCTCGACACGTTTGCCCGGCATTCAATGTACCCCGCCGAGCATCCGCTACTCGATCTGCCGTTCACCCTCATCATGGATTCCGTGCATGCCTGGTGGGGCATGTAGCCGTAGGCGACCCGCACCACGGACGTGATGACGCGCGCGATGACACCGAAGGAACTGATTCTCGAATGGGTGCGGCGTTTCAATGCCGCCGACCTCGACGGCCTGGCGGCGCTGTATGCGCCGGATGCGGTCAACCATCAGGTGGTCGCCGAGCCGCTGCGCGGCCGCGATGCGATCCGCCGGCTGTTCGCGATCGAGTTCAGCCGCGCGACGATGCACTGCATCGTCGAGAACCTCTTCCAGGACGGCGACTGGGGCATGCTCGAATGGCGCGATCCGGGTGGCCTGCGCGGCTGCGGTTTCTTCCAGATCCGCGACGGACAGATCGTCTTCCAGCGCGGCTACTTCGACCAGCTGACGTTCTTCCGCCAGCAGGGACTGCCGGTGCCCGAGCACTTTCTCGGCAATGGAGCGCCGGTCGCCGGCACCTGAAATTCAGAACATCGGGTCCACGCGCAGCTCGCGCCTGGCGTTCAGCGCCGCCTGCGTGGCCTGGGCGATCTCGCCGGGACGACGCTGCGACGGGCCGGCGGCTTCCACCAGCACATAGCGACGCCCCTGGTAGTCCAGATGCGCCTGCCCGGCGCGCGGCGTGCCGGCGACGCCGAGCAGATAGTGGCGCGGCACGTGAACGCCGATCAGCGGCGTCTTGCTGAGGTTCTGCAGGATCGCCGCGAGCAGCGCCGACTTGGTGTCGCAATCGCCGTAACCGCGCTGCAGCGCCAACGGCGGCGGGTAGAAACCGAGGATGCGACGGCCGCTCTCCTGCGCCGCCGGACGGCGATAGACCATGCCGCTCTGCACCAGCGCGATGGCGGCGTTGAACATCCACTCTTCGTCGCGGCCGCGCTCGGCAGCGAGTTTGCGCAAGGCCGTCGCCACCGGCTTCACGCGCTCGCGATTGCGGCGTACCACCTGCGGCACGTCGACGAAGAGTTGTGCCGGCCGGCCGATGGCCTGGTCGAGCCGCATCGCGTGGTCCTGGTAGTAGCGCGTGGTGCGCCGATCGAACTCCTGCTGGTTGCAGCCGGGCGTGGCCATGCACTGGCGCATCAGCGCATCGAGTTCCTGCGCGGAAACGCCGAACTCGCGCAGCGACGCCTGGCTGGCCTCCTGCGGCAGCGTGAACTGCAGGCTCAGCGGCTCGCTGCTGAAACTGCGAAAGCGGGCCGTGACACGGTGGCTGCCATCGGCAGACGGCAGGCTGCGGTATGCGTTGACGTGCTCGCGCTGGGCTGCGCCGGAGACCATGGTGTCGTCCTCGGCATCGTCGCCGGCAGCCAGCGCAGGCGTCTGCGCGGCGGCGATGAGCATCAGGACATGAGCGCTGCGGCGCAGGAATGACGCGACGGCGGTGGCAGGCATGGCGAGCGTCCCTGACAGGTACGCACGAGCCATTCAATCGCCGTACGAAGAACGAGCGTCTGCCGCCGCATGAGCTGACAGGTTTGATCTGACCGCGCGGCGCGCACGGCGTCACCGGCGCGCCAGCGGCTGGCGGCGGCCGTGGCAGGATCGGGCCGACGGGGCCCTGCGCCAAAACCCGCCGGGCGGGATTTTCCCGACGAGGCGCCGCCGCGCGGCCGGCGTTGCGGCTTACCGGCGGTCGCGCAAAAGGGATGAACGGAGACGCGCCGCGCCCCGCGCCGCCGCCACGGTCACGCATGTCGCTGACACGGCGCGTCGGAACTGACGCAGAACGTCAGTCGGTTGTGTCACCGCCGTTGACGATCCGGCGGCGAATCAGCGGCGGCGCGGGCCGCTGCCCGGCCCGGGCTTGCGCTTGCCGCCTGCACCGGCTCGCGGCGCGGCGCCGGGCCTGCCGTCGCGGCGCGGTGTGCCGGCCGCTGCGGGTTTGCCCTCGCGACGCGGCGCCGCCGGCTTGCTGCCGTCGCGGCGCGCACCCGCAGGAGCGGAACGCGCAGGCCGGGCGGAGCGTGCGCCGTCGCCCGGCGCATCGCGCGACTGCCGGGCCGGCGGGGCGTCGCGTCGCGCGGCGCGCTTGTCGTCCGGCGCGGCCCTGGCGCTGGTAGGACGGCGCCCGGCGGGTTTTGCGAGTTCGCGCAGGTATGAGGGCTTGTTGCGACGCGGCGATTCAAAACCCTCGTCGTCATCGTCGTCCGCGAACGAGCGCCGGGGCCTGGGCGCGGCACGCGCACCGGCGGGCGTGGCAGCGGCGGGCCGGGCCGGCGTGCCGCGTCCGCGCCGCGGCGCTTCCAGGCCGGCTTCTTCCGGCGACAGGCCGACGGCGTCGAGCAGGGCCAGCAGCTCGCTGGGTGTGGCCTCGCGCGCGGTGCCGGACTTGTTGCCGCGGCCCAGCTCCACCGGGCCGTAGCGCAGGCGGATCAGGCGACTGACCTGCAGGTTCTGCGATTCGATCAGGCGGCGCACCAGCCGGTTGCGGCCCTCGCGCACGCTGACGTGAAACCATTGGTTGGCACTGCCGCTCTCGCCATCCTCGTCGGCCAGATCGGCAAGGCTGCCGCGGTCGACGCGTTCGAAGCGCGCCATGCCGTCCTCGAGTTCCACGCCGGCCTTCCAGCGCGCGATCACCGCCTCGTCGACAGTGCCGAGCACGCGTACCGCATAGGTGCGCGGGATCTCGAAGCTGGGATGCGTGAGCCGTCGTGCCAGCTCGCCGTGATTGGTGAACAGCAGCAGGCCGGAGGTATTGATGTCGAGACGGCCGACCGCGATCCAGCGGCCGCTGCCGAGCTTGGGCAGCTTGCGGAACACCGTGCGGCGCCCTTCCGGATCGTCACGCGTGACCAGCTCACCGGTGCGCTTCTTGTAGATCAGCACACGCGCGGCCTCGGCCTTGCGGCTCAGATGCACCGGCTTGCCGTCGACGCGGACGTGGTCCTCGTGGCCGATCTTCTGCCCGGCTTCGGCGGGCCTGCCGTTGACGAGAATGCGGCCTTCGGCGATCAGCCGCTCGATCTCGCGGCGCGAAGCGACGCCGGCTGTCGCCAGCGCTTTCTGGATACGTTCTTTCATGGCACGTCCTCCCGACGTTCCGTTGATGCTGTTACTCAATTCAATCTGGTTTCCTCTCCCCGCCCGCGGGGAGAAGTGGCGCGAAGCGCCGGATGAGGGACAACTGCGCCCGATCAGCTAGCTGAAGCGCCACGTGCGCCCCTCACGCCGCGCCCGCGAGCGCAGAGAGCGAGACTGGACGGCTAGGGCCTGCTAACGCTATGGCCGCCGCTGTGATGCCACCCGCTTTGCGGCCAGGCAAGGCGCGA
>CBINNP010000104.1:0-11394 GCA_966252075.1 uncultured Solimonas sp. | reverse complement strand
CCAGATCGCCGTCAACGGCCGCCGCGATCTGGCCTGGGCGCCGGATCCGCGACTGGGCTTCGAGATGACGCTGCTGCGGATGGCGGCCTTCCGCATCGACGACGGCACCGGCAGCGCCGGCGCCGCGACGCCTTCCGGCGGTGCGCGCAGCGGCAGTGGTGCCGGCGCGCCGGCCACGTCGGCGGCCGCGGTTTCGGCGGCACCGTCGCGTATGGCGACCGCCGCAAGACCGGCAGCCGGTGCGGCGGCAACGCCGGCTCCGGCGCTCGCCGTCGAGACGCCGCGCGCGCCGCCACCGGCGACGCCGGCCGGCGACGGCATCGATGCCATACACAGCAGCGGCTGGTCGGAGCTGGTCGAGACGCTCGGGCTGGAAAGCTTCACGCGGCAACTGGCGCGGCATTGCGGCTGGCAGGGTCGCCAGGGCGACACGCTGCAGCTCGCCATCGACGCCAAGCTCAAGCATCTGGCCAGCGAGGAGCGTCGCGCGGCGCTGGAACGTGCATTGTCGGCGCACTTCGGGCAGGCCCTGAAACTGCGTATCGAACTGTCGGCCGAGGAGCTGCAGACGCCGGCCTTGCTCGCGCAGCAGAAGCTCGAGGCGCGCCAGCAGGATGCCGAGCGGCGCATGCTGGCCGATCCGGTCGTGCAGGCCTTCCGCGACCAGTTCAACGCCACGGTCAGGCCCGGCTCGATCCATCCGCTCGATTCCTGATCGACGTCATTTCATTCGAGGACACCCATGAAGAACGCAAGCGCCATCGGCAACCTGATGCGTCAGGCCCAGCAGATGCAGGAAAACATGAAGCGTGCGCAGGATGAGATCGCGCGCATGGAAGTCACCGGCGAGTCCGGTGCCGGTCTGGTGCGCGTGACGCTCAGCGGCAAGCACCAGGCACGCAAGGTCGAGATCAGTGCCGAGGCGCTGAAGGAAGACAAGGAATTCGTCGAAGACCTGATCGCTGCCGCGATCAACGATGCGGTGCAGAAGGTCGAGGAGGTCTCGAAGGACAAGATGGCCGGTGTGACGGCCGGCATGCAGCTGCCGCCGGGCATGAACCTGCCGTTCTGAGCGGGCCTACATCGCCGGATCGCTGATCGAGGCTTCGCCGTTCTCGATCCGTCCGGCGTAGCGGCGCGCGAAGCGCGCATCGCTGTCGACGCTGACTTCGAAGTCGTACCAGCGGCCGCTGTCCTGCAGCGGCCAGCGTTGCTGCACGCGGCCGCCGGCCGCCACGGAAATCACCCAGGGACCGTCGTCGCGATAGGCCAGGGCGCGCACGCTGAAGCTGCAGGCGCGGTCACCGTCGTTGCCGAACTGCAGGAGCAGCGATGCATCGCGCGTCGTCGACGCCCGGCATCGCGGTCGCGCGGCGCGAGGGCGCGGGATGTCGAGCGTGCCGGCGCAGCGGCGATGAAAGCCATTGGGGCCGAGGATCCATAAATCGTAGCGGCCGAGTTCCAGCAGGCCGGCGCTCCAGCTGTCGATCAGGGTCTTGCCGGCTTCCACCGTGTAGCGGCGCGGCAGTCGCAGCGGCTGCAGCTGATCATAGACCTGGAACACCGCACCGGCGGTGCCGTGATTGATGAAGGCGAGATCGACGGTGCCGCTGCGCAGGTCGGTCTCGATATCGACTTCAAGCGCGTACGGCAGTGCGCGCGAGGGGCGTGTGCGGCGCGGCGCCTGCGGCAGCCTCGCCTGAGCCCCGAGCGGCACCGTCACTGCCGGCAGGCGCTCCTGCGCGGCGCGGATCGCGTCGGCCTCGGCGCGGCTGCGTTCCGGCAGCAGCGGCAGCGGTTCGCTGTTGGGCGTGCGGAAGTTGAAAGCGGATGTCAGATCGCCGCAGACGGCACGTCGCCAGGCGCTGATGTTGGGCTCGACGACGCCGAAGCGCGCTTCGAGAAAGCGGATCACCGAGCTGTGGTCAAAGACCTGCGAATCGACCCAGCCGCCGCGGCTCCACGGCGACACCACCCACATCGGCACGCGCGGGCCAGGGCCGTAGACCCGGCCGTCGCGGTGCCGCTCGCTGCTGTCGTCGACGGTCGAGGCGCCGGCCAGCGATCCGTCCGCCGCCAGCGACGGCGCCGCCGGCGGCGGCATGTGATCGAAGAAACCGTCGTTCTCGTCGAACATCACCAGCAGCGCGGTCCGGCTCCAGACCTGCGGATCGGCGATCAGCGCCTTGAGCACTTCCTGTACGTACCAGGCGCCCTGCACCGGACTCGACGGCCCGGTATGTTCCGAGTAGGCCGATGGCGCGATCACCCATGACACCTGTGGCAGCGCGCCGGCCAGCACGTCGTTGCGCAGGCCGTCGAGGTTGTCGCGCGAAAGCGTGCTGCTCAGGGCCTTCATCAGCGGCGAGCTGCGATCTTCGTAGTGGGCGCGGCGGAAGCTGGCAAAGCCTTCGAGCGGGTTGTCGGTGAAGTTGTCGTCCATGTTCTGGTACAGCTTCCACGAGATGCCGGCGGCTTCGAGCCGCTCCGCATAGGTGGTCCAGCGATAGCCCTCGGCCACCGGGCCGAGATCGTCGTTGCGGTTGTCGATCGCCGGGCCGCCGCCGGTGCCCCGCGGATCATTGCTGCCGGTGAACAGAAACAGGCGGTTGGGATTGGTGCCGCCGTGCACCGAGCAGTGGTAGGCATCACACACGGTGAAGGCTTCGGCGAGCGCGTACTGGAACGGCAGTTCGGTCTGCGTGTAGTAGGCCATCGACGGCCGCGTCTTGTAGCGCGGCCAGGCGCCGAACCGGCCATGGTTCCAGGCCAGCTGCGCGTCCAGCCAGCTGTGCGGCGTGCCGGACACGCGCTGCGCGTTGCCGCTGTGCATGTCGAGGTGGTACGGCAAAACCTCCAGGCCGAGCGCATCGCGTTGCTGCCAGACCTGGCGCTCCGCCGCCTGCGGAATCGTCAGACGATCATTGAAGCCGCGCACGCCGGGCAGCATGCCGAAGTAATGATCGAAGGAGCGGTTCTCCTGCATCAGGATCACCACATGGCCGACGTCGTCGATGCTGCCGCTGCGCTGGTAGGCGGGAATCGCCAGCGCTTCCTCGATCACCGGCGGCAGCAGGGTGCCGGCAGCGGACAGGCCGGCGAGGCGGAGGAACTGGCGGCGGTCGACTCGGCTCATGGCAGGCGCATGACGGGCGCGGGGCGCGAACCGTGGCGATGCTGGCCGGCGCCGGCGTCATCTGCGTGACCGCCGGATCAAGCTTTGGTGAAGGCGGCTGCCTCTGGCTCAGGCCTCGCGGCGCGCCTGCTTGTTGGCATACATCTGCGCGTCGGCACGGTGCACGAGGGCTTCGCTGTCGTGGCCGTCCTGCGGATACAGCGCCAGGCCCAGGCTGGCGCCGATGCCGACCTGGATCGCGCGCGGCTGGCCGGGCAGGGCGAGGTAGAACGGGCGTTCCATCTCGGCGCTGATGTGCGCGCACAGGGCTTCGGCGTCCTGGCGGCTGCCGATGCTCTCGAGGATCGCCGCGAATTCGTCGCCGCCCAGTCGCGCGATGGTGTCGCTGGCGCGTACCAGCTTGTGCAGCCGCTCGGCGATCGCCTTGAGCAGCAGGTCGCCGGCCAGATGGCCGTGGTGGTCGTTGACCGGCTTGAAGCGGTCGATGTCGATATAGACCAGCGCCAGCAGCGCGCCGCTGCGCGCGGCGCGGCTGAGCCCGGTGGCGAGGCGGTCGCCGAACAGCATGCGGTTCGGCAGGTCGGTGAGCGGATCGTGCGTGGCCTGATGCCGCGCCATCTGCTCGGCAGCCTTCAGCGCGACGCGACTGCGGTAGAGGTCGAGAAAGACCTTGACCTTGGACAGCAGGATGAACTCGTTGATGGGTTTGGCGATGTAGTCGACGGCTCCGACCTCGTAGCCGGTCAGGCGGTTGACGTCGTCTTTGAACGCGGCCGTGACGAAGATGATCGGCGCGCGCTGCGTGTCCGGCGATTCGGCGAGCAGGGTGGCGACCTCGAAGCCGTCCATGTCCGGCATCTGCACGTCGAGCAGGATCAGTGCGAATTCCTGTTCCAGGCAGGCTGCCAGCGCCGCGTTGCCGCTGTCCGCCTCGACGATGTCGCAGTCCATCTTGGCCAGCAGCCGCCGCATGACCACCAGATTGGCCGGGGTGTCGTCGACGACCAGGACCCGGGGCTTGTCCGGCTTGGCGCCGGCGCCGGCCGTCACTATCGACATCGATCGAACTCCCTCTGCAAGAACGCTGCAATCTGCTCCACGTCGAGCACGGCATCGGCACCGGCCAGTTTCAGCGCCGCCTGCGGCATGGTCGGCACCTCGGCATCGTCGGCTCGCTGGACGATGCCCAGGCCGCCGCGCTCGCGGATATCGGCGAGCCCTGCGGCGCCATCGTGATTGGCTCCGGTCAGGACGATACCGATGGCATGCGACGCGTATGCGTCGGCAGCCGATGAGAACAGCACATCGACCGACGGACGTGAATGGCAGACGCGCTCGTCGAGCGACAAGGAGAAGCAACGATCATGCTCGACCAACAAATGGTAGCCGCCGGGCGCCAGGTAGATGCGAGCCGGCTCTATGGATGCGCCGGCTTCGGCTTCCTGCACCGGCAAGGCGCTGTCGCGCTTGAACAGATCGATCAAGCCGCCGATATCGGCGTTGCCGACGTGCAGGACGACGGCGATCGGCCATTGCATGTCGGGGCGCAGCGCCCTGAACAACCGCTGCAAGGCGCCGATGCCGCCGGCCGAGGCGCCGACCACGATCAGACGCTCAGATGCGGGGCCCATACGCCGGTCCGCCGTCGGCGAGCCGATACAGCGCGGCCGCCCGGTCGATCGTGACGAAGTCGCGGTCGCTGCCGGTGAAGCGCAGCGATTCCTTGTTGCCGAGACACAAATAGCCGCCGCGCACCAGGCTGTCGCGGAACAAGGCCACGGCGCGCTGCTGCAACGGTGGCCGGAAATAGATCATCACATTGCGGCAGAGGATCAGCTGTGCTTCGCAGAACGCGGCGTCGGCAGCCAGGTTGTGCGTAGCGAAGATGACATTGCGGCGCAGCGCATCATCGAACTTGATGTGGCCGTAGCGCGAATGGAAGTAGTCGGACAGCGTGTGGCGGCCGCCGGCGCGCAGGTAGTTGTCGGCGTAGGCGCGCAGCTCGCGGTTGGCAAAGATGCCCTCGCGCGCGGCATCCAGCGCGGGCTGACTGATGTCGGTCGCGTAGATCTGCGCGCGGTCGTAGAGGCCGGCTTCACTGAGCAGGATCGCCAGCGAGTAGACCTCCTCGCCATGCGCGCAGCCGGCCTGCCAGATATTGAAATGCGGGAAGCTGGCGAGAAACGGAAAGACCTCGCTGCGCAGTTTCGCGAACACCTCGGGGTCGCGGAACATTTCCGATACCGACACCGACAGCCGCGCCACCACCTCGGCGATCGGCACCTGTTCGTGCAGCACGCGATCAGTCAGCTGGGTGATGCTGTTCAGGCCCAGATGGTCGACCAGGCCGATCACGCGGCGCTTCAGCGAGGCTTGCGCGTAGTCGCCGAAGTCATAGCCGTGGCGAACCTTCAAGGCCTGCACCAGCAGCTCGATCTCCAGATCGTGCAGCTTGGCTTCGTCGCTGCTCGTCATCGCCGGCTCAGGCGCGATGCAGCCAGGCGTGCATCATCGACAGCAGTTTGTCGACGTCGATCGGCTTGGTCAGGTAGTCGTTGGCGCCGGCTTCCAGGCATTTTTCGCGGTCGCCCTTCATCGCCTTGGCCGTCACCGCGATCACCGGCAGCTCGCGCCACTGCGGGCGCTTGCGGATCTCGCGCGTGGCCTCGTAGCCGTCCATGCCCGGCATCATCACGTCCATCAGCACGCATTCGATGCCGGGATTCTGTTCCAGTTGCGCCAGCGCCTTGTGGCCATCCTGTGCGACCAGCACCTTGAGGCCATGGCCGCGCAGCGTCTTCGATAATGCGAAGACATTGCGCATGTCGTCGTCGACCACCAATACCGTGCGGCCGGCCAGATCGACAGGCTCGGCGGCGGTGGCGGCGATCTGCTGGGCCGGCCTCTGCACGGCATGCAGGAACAGTGAAACCTCGTCGAGCAGGCGTCCCGGCGACTGCGCGCCCTTGATGACGACGCTGTCGGTGTACTCGCGCAGGCGCAGGTCCTCGTCACGCGTCAGCTCGCGCGCCGAGTAGATCACCACCGGCGGCACGGGGCCGAGCGCGGCGAGTTTTTCCAGCACCTCGAAGCCGCTGGCGTCCGGCAGGCTGAGGTCAAGGATGATGCAGTCGAAGCTTTGCGCGCGCACCGCATCGAGTGCCTGCGCGGCGTTCTCCGCTTCGACGATATCGGCCGGTTGGCTGGCCAGCAGTTTGCCGATCGCCAGTCGCGCAGCCGGCTCGTCGTCGACCACCAGCAGCTTGCGGCGCTGGTTGCCGGCGAAGTGCAGCACGCGCGCGAACGCCGCATCGAGCGTTTCGCGCGTGGCCGGCTTGGTGATGAAGCCCACCGCGCCGGCGGCCAGGCCGCGCTGGCTGTCGTCGTTGGCGCTGATGAAGTGGACCGGGATGTGCCGTGTGGCGACATCGTTCTTGAGCTGCTCGATGACGTCCCAGCCATCGAGCACCGGCAGCTCGACGTCGAGCAGGATGCCGTGCGGACGGTAGCGCCGCGCCAGCTCCAGCGCGCTGCGGCCATCGGCGGCGATCAGCGCGCGGTAGCCCTTGCGCCGCGCGATGTCGGCAAGCACGCGCGCGAACGCGGCATCGTCCTCGACGATGAGGATGGCGACATCGCCGCCGCCGATCCGCTCGCGGTCGTCGTGGCCCGGCGACGGTGCCGCGCTGCTGCGCGCTGCGGCCGGCGCTTCCTGTCGCCGCGGCGCGACAGCCGGGCGCGGCGCCGCGGCGGCGGTTTCGGCGTCGCCGGTATCGGTGCTCGGACGCTCCGGCAGCAGCACGATGAAGCGCGAACCTTCGCCGCGGACGCTGTGCGCGACGATCTCGCCGCCGAGCATCTGCGCCAGGGCGCGGCTGATCGACAGGCCCAGTCCGGTACCGCCATAACGCCGGCTGGTGGTGCCGTCGCCTTGTTCGAACGGCTGAAACAGGCGCTTCATCTTGTCGTCGTCGATGCCGATGCCGGTATCGGCCACACACAGCGCAAGCGTCTGCTCACGGGTAATTCCGGGCAGCAGCGGATCGTCCTCGGCCGGGCGGCCGATGCGTAGCGTCACACCGCCTTCGTGAGTGAACTTCAAGGCATTGCCGATGAGGTTGACCAGCACCTGCGTCAGCTTGTTGCCGTCGGAACGGATCTGCGCGGGCAGGCTGCTGTCGAGCTCGATCCGGAAATCCAGGCCGCGTTCCTGCGCGGTACGGCGGAAGTTGCGCTCGATACCGGCGCTGAGCGCGGCCAGCTCGACCGACTCCCAGCTGATGTCCATGCGGCCGGCTTCTATCTTCGACAGATCGAGGATGTCGTTGATCAGATTGAGCAGGTTGCGGCCGCTGTCGTAGACGATCTGTGCCGCCTCGATCTGGTCCGGCAGCAGATTGCCGCTGCCATTGTCGGCGAGGTCCTTGGCGAGGATCAGCAGGCTGTTGAGCGGCGTCCGCAGCTCATGCGACATGTTGGCCAGGAACTCGGACTTGTAGCGGCTGGCCTGTTCGAGATCGCGGTTCTTCTCCTCCAACTCGCGCTGGAAACCCTGCAGGCGCTCGTTGAATTCGTTGAGCGCGCGGCTCTTCTCGCTGACGGCCTCGTTGGTCGTTCGCAGGTCCTCGGCTTGCACGCGCAGCGCTTCCTCGGAAGCCTGCAGCTCCTCGGCCTGCACGCGCGATTCCTCGAGCAATTCGCGCGTCTGGATCGCCTGACTCAGCGATTCCAGCGCCAGTCCGCCGGACAGCGCCACCTCGTCGAGCATCTCACGCGTGTGCCCGTCCAGCGACGTGAAGCTAGCCAGTTCCAGCACGCCCACGGTGCCCTGCGCACCCTGCAGCGGCCACAGATGGATGCAGCGCGGCTTGGCCTCGCCCAAGCCCGAACCGATGCGCAGATAGTCTTCGGGAACCGGATCGAGCACGATCGGCTTGCCGCTGCGCGCGCACTCAGCAGCCAAGCCATCGTGAGCGCTGCGGTTTTCGTTGCGGCGCTCCTTGTAGCCGTATCCTGCCAGCTGCGTGACGGCGCCATTGCTGACACGGAACATCATGCCGTAGCCGCAGCCGACAGCCGGACACAGATAGCCGAGGATGGCTGCGGCGAACTTGTCGTATTCGCGCTCGCGGGTCATCAGATCACCGAGCGTGGCGACGTGACGCTTGATCCAGGCGCGCTGCTGCGCCATCTCCGAGGTCTTGCGCAACTCCTCGATCGCTCTTGCGATCGCACCGACTTCATCCCGGCGGTCTTGGAACGGTACCGCGACGTCGTAGCGCCCCTCGGAAACCTGGCCGATCAAGGCGTCCTGCTGGGCCAGGGGCGTGCCGACGGTACGCCGCATCAGCCACTCGACGAAGATCCCGCCGACGATGCTAAGGATCAGCGCCAACAGCGAGATCATGCGGATATCTTCCAACTGCTCAAGCAGCGCGCGATTGCGCTGCTTGAGCAGCGCGCGCTCGACCTCCACCGACTCGTGCACATCGGCGAGGATGGCGTCGACTGCGGCGCGGCCCTGACCATTGCCAATCAGCTGCAGCATCGACTCGTGGTGCTGCGGATCGTCAGCCTGGCGGAGCACGACCTCGGCAAAGGTCTGTCGCCAGTTGCGCATCTGGAGCGCGATGCCGAGCAGCCGGCCCTGCTGCTCGGGGTTGTCTGCCGTCAGCTTGAGCAGCGCCTGATGGTGCTCGTCGAAGGTTTCGACACTGCGCTGATAGCGCTGGCGGAACACCGGGTCTTGCGTCAGTGCGTAGCCGCGCATCGACGCCTGCAGCTCCGGAATCTGCGTCAGCAGCGAATCGGCTTCACTGATCACCTCGTAGGTATGGTCGCTCCAGTCGAGCGCTTCGCGGACCTGCACCTGACCCCGCAGCAGAAGCCCTGTCATCAGCAGGAACAGGGCGATCAAAGCCGTCAGCACGACGACAAGCTTGCCGCGCAAGCTGAAATTGGAAAACCAGTTACCGCTCGCTGATGGCATGGTTGAACGGCTCTGCTTGGATCGGCGGGATCAGGTGACCACGTCAGGTGTGCGCCTGCCGCTCAGCTCGGCGACGCGGGCGACCTGCTCGATGGCGGCCGCCAGCGGTGCCAGCGCCGCAGCGGTATCCCAGTGCAGGCTCGACGGCTCACGTGCGTAGCGCTCCAGATATACGCGCAAGGTCGCGCCGCGCGTGCCAGTTCCCGACAGACGGAAGATCAGACGGGCATCATCGCCACAGACGATGCGCAGGCCCTGTCCGGCGGCGACGCTGCCATCGGTCTTGTCGCGATAGCTGAACTCGTCGGCCAGCGTCACCGGCAGGCCGGCCAGCGGCTTGCCGGGCAGCGACAGGCTGGCGCGGGCCGCTTGCATGATCGCCTCGGCCTCGGCGACCGGCAGTTCGTCGTAGTCATGGCGCGCGAAGTAGTGCCGGCCGAAGCGCAGCCAGTGCGCGTCGGCGATCTGCTGCACCGATTGATCGGTGGCCGCCAGCACATTGGCCCAGGCCAGCACCGCCCACAGGCCGTCCTTCTCGCGCGCATGGTTGGAGCTGGTGCCGAAGCTTTCCTCGCCGCAAATCGTCACCTCGCCGGCGTCGAGCAGGTTGCAGAAAAACTTCCAGCCGGTCGGTGTCTCGAACAGCGGTACGTTCAACGCCTTGGCGACCTGATCGGCGGCGCGGCAGGTCGGCATCGAGCGGGCGATGCCGCTCAGGCCGTTGCGGTAGCCCGGCAGCAACTGCAGATTGGCGGCGAGCATCGCCAGCGAATCGCCGGGCGAGATGAAGATGCCGCGGCCGAGAATCATGTTGCGGTCGCCGTCCCCGTCGCTGGCGGCGATCAGCTCGGGCGCGTCGCTGCTATATGCGAGATCGGCCAGATGCTTGGCGTAGATCAGGTTGGGGTCCGGATGGCCGCCGCCGAAGTCTTCAAGAGGCACGGCGTTCATCACGCTGTCCGCTGCGGCGCCGAGCTGCTCGACCAGGATGCGTCTGGCGTAGGGGCCGGTGACGGCGTGCATGGCGTCGAAGCGCAGGCGCTGGCCGCGCTTGAGCCAGTCGCGGATGCGATCGAAGTCGAACAGCTGTTGCATCAGCTGCGCGTAGTCGTCCACGCAGTCGACGACCTCGACACGCGTCTCGCCCAGCTGCTGTTCGCCGCGCCGATCCAGATCGACGCTGCCGCCTTCGAAGACACGGTAGCGCGTGATGATCTTGCTGGCCTCATAGATGCGGCCGGTCAGGCCTTCGCTGGCCTGGCCGCCACCGGCGACGTTGAACTTGATGCCGAAGTCGCCCTCGGGGCCGGCCGGATGGTGGCTGGCGGTCAGCAGGAAGCCGCCGGCGGCGTTGCGGGCGCGGATCAGGTGCGAGGCAGCGGGCGTTGACAGCAGTCCCCCCTGGCCGACGATGATGCGTGCGACGCCATTGGCAGCGGCGATGGAGATCGCCGCCTGGATCGCGGTGCGATTGTGGTAGCGACCGTCCCCGCCGATCACCAGCGTCGCACCCTTGAGTTCCGGCACGCAGTCGAAGATGGACTGCAGGAAGTTCTCCAGATAATGCGGCTGCTGGAACACCGCTACCTTCTTGCGCAAACCCGCGGTACCGGATTTCTGGTCGGGATACGCCTTCGTCGGAATTTCGCGGCTTGGCATCGGATCGCTTCTTGGTTTGGGTTTGTACCGTATCTTATAGTTGCCCCATGCAAGCCACTACGCATCTTTGCCCCTGCTGCGGCAGGCCGCGACACATCGCGCATCTGCTCGAACTCTACGAGCGGAACTACCGCATGCTGCTGCGGCTGTTGCCGGAGCTGGATGCCCAGACGCCGCGGCAGCGGGTGGTCTCGCACAGCGTCACCGACTGTCCCTTGCATCTGGAAGTGGTCGAGCGCGATCGCTACACGCAGACAGTGCGCCTGACTTATGAATTCACCGACGAGGCCGGCGTGCGGCGCCAGCCGGACCTGTGGGTGCGGCTCTATCACGATGCCGCCGTGGCCGAGGCCCTGGAGTGCAGCCAGCGCCCGCCATGGGAGGCCGAGGACGATGCCGATCCGGCCGCGCACGCCTTCCTGTCGGCGCAGTGGCGGCGCAATCTGCTGCTGAACAAGTGGCTCGACTATCTGCTCGATCACAACCACGCGTTCCGCGCCGCCGAACCGCTGGCGCAATTGGCCTGAGCACGGCGCCGAGTTCCCTTACGCGGCGCGCTAGGGCCTGTTAACGCTATGGCCGCCGCTGTGACGGAGACCGTTTTGGCGCA
>CBINNP010000103.1:0-11477 GCA_966252075.1 uncultured Solimonas sp. | reverse complement strand
CTGGCGTTCGCCGACGTGCCGGAGCAGCGCATGAGCCAGGCCACCAGCTTCTCCAGCGCCGCGCAGCAGCTGAGCCTGAGCATCGGCGTCGGCAGCGGCGCGCAGCTGCTCAATATCAGTCTGGGTCTGCGCGGCGGCGTCGAAATGGAGCCGGCGGATTTCCGCTTCGCCTTCTTCGCGGTCGCAGCGGTGACGGCGCTGTCGGCGCTGGCGTTCCGGCGCCTGTCCGCCGACGCCGGCGCGGCGGTCAGCGGACATCGTCGTCGCGCGGTCGCGCCGCCGCAGCCGCCACCGCGCTAGGGCGGGCGCGGCCCCGCGGCGCGGGACGGCTTACAGCGTCACCAGCCGCGAGGTGCTCAGCACCGGGCCGGTCGGCAGGCCGGTCGGCGAACCGCCGGCGGGCTCCAGACTCAGGGCCAGCACGGGCTTGGCCGGCATCTGCAGATCGCCCGGGATCGGCATGCTGGCGCGGCCGCTGGCCGGCATCAGGCCGAGCGAGCGCGGCTTGCCATCGTCGCCGATGATCCACAGCTCCAGGCTCTTCTGTCCGCCGTCGACGTTGAGCTCGCCGCTGGCGATGACACGGATCTGGCCGTCGCCCGGCGATACCGAGACCAGCCAGGTGGCGGAGGATTTCGGCTCCTGCAGCATGGCCACCATCGCCGGTCGCTGCGGTGCCTTGACGACGTCGGCCGGCGGCGGCGTTTCGCCACGCTGCCGGTACAACTGCACCGCCAGCGCGACGGCGGCCAGCGAGGCGGCGATCGCCCAGCTGCGCCACAGCGTGAGGCGCGGCGCCGCGGCCGGCGGCGGCGAGGGGCGCATCGGGATGCTGTTGCCGGCGATGCGCAGCTCCAGCTCGGTCCAGACGCGATCGCGTGGCCGCACTGGACGCACGGTGCTCAGCAGCGGCGACAGCTGCGCTTCCCAGTACTGCACCTCGCTGCGCAGCCTGCTGCGCGTCCACAGCAGCCGTTCGAAGCGCTGCCGCGCACGGCCGCGCAGGGTGCCGAGCACGTACTCGGCGGCCAGGATCTTCTGCAAACGGGGCTCGTCGTATTTCATCCGTCGAGACACTCGCGCAGTTGCAGCAGGCCGCGGCGGACCCAGCTCTTGACGGTGCCCAGCGGCGACTTGAGCGCCTTGGCCAGTTCGGCGTGGGTGTAGCCCTCGTAGTAGGCCAGCAGCACACTCTGGCGCTGTTCGTCGCCGAGCTTGTCCAGGCACTCGGACAGGCGGCCCAGACCCTCGGTCTCGACGGCGCGGACTTCCGGATCCGTGTCGCTGCCGGCGGCGAAGCTCAGCGGTGGCGCCTCGTCCTCGTCCGGCATCTCGATTTCCGGGCGCTTGGCGCGAAGCAGATCCAGCGCGCGGTAGCGGGCAATCGTTTGCAGCCAGGTCAGCGGCGCACCCTTCTCCGGTGCGTAGCTCTCGGCCCTTCGCCACACTCTGAGATAACAGTCTTGCAAGGCCTCTTCCGCCCAATCGCGACGCTGGAGAATACGCACCAGCACGCCATACAGATGCGCGCTGGTCGATTCATACAGTTCGCGGAAGGCGCGCTGGTCGCCTCCGGCGGTGTCAGCCAGCAGCCTTTGCAGCGATGCGGCTTCGATCATTGTGATTGTTTTCGAAGGAACCGCCGCAGTGTAGCGGATGGCCCCTGCAGATCGCGCGCCCGGCGTCGGGCACAGCTCATGCTCGTATAATCGCGTCCCTGCTGCCGGATACGCTTGAGCATTCCAAGGTGAGTTCCTTTCCCCGCACGCGGCTGCGCCGCACCCGTCAGTCCGCCTTCCTGCGCGCCATGGTGCGCGAGACTTCGCTGGCGCCCGGGCATCTGATCCAGCCGCTGTTCATCGCCGAAGGCGCGCTCAAGGGCGCGGTCGCTTCGATGCCGGGCGTGAGCCGGCTCGATCTGGACGAGCTGGTCCGTGAATGCGAGGCGCTCAAGGCGCTGGGTATCGGCAGCGTTGCGCTGTTCCCGGTGACGCCGGCCGAGCGCAAGACGCCGGGCGGCGACGAGGCGCTGAACCCGGACAGCCTGATGGTGCGTTCGATCAAGGCGATCAAGTCCAGCGTTTCCGGCATCGGCGTGATCGCCGACGTCGCCCTCGACCCGTACACCAGCCATGGCCAGGACGGCGTGCTCGACGCCTCCGGCGATGTCGACAACGACGCCAGCTCGGAGATCCTGCGTCGCCAGGCCTTGCTCTATGCGCGCGCCGGTGCCGACGTGGTCGCGCCCAGCGACATGATGGACGGCCGCGTCGGCCAGATTCGCGACGTGCTCGAGCGCGACCGCCAGAAGAACGTGTTGATCATGGCCTACGCGGCCAAGTACGCCTCGGCGTTCTACGGCCCGTTCCGCGATGCGGTCGGCTCCGGCGCCAGCCTCGGCAAGGGCGGCAAGGAGACCTACCAGATGGACCCGGCCAACACCGACGAGGCCCTGCGCGAGGTCGCCCTCGACATCGACGAAGGCGCCGACATCGTCATGGTCAAGCCGGGCATGCCGTATCTGGACATCATCCGCCGCGTCAAGGACGCCTTCGCGGTGCCGACCGCGGCCTATCAGGTCAGCGGCGAGTACGCCATGCTGCAGGCCGCCATCGACCATGGCTGGCTCGACGAGAAGAAGGCCGTTCTCGAAGCGCTGCTGTGCTTCCGCCGCGCCGGTTCCGACATGATCCTCAGCTACTTCGCCAAGCGCGCCGCGCAGTGGCTGGGCTAGGTTTCTCTTCGCTTGCGTCACGCGCCGCAGGCGCAGCGCCGTTTCCCTCACGCTCTCCATCATGACCGACCGTTACGCCGTCATCGGCAGCCCCATAGGCCATAGCAAGTCGCCTTTCATCCACGGCTGTTTCGCCAGGGCGGCCGAGCAGGATCTGCGCTACGAGGCGATAGAAGTCGGCGCCGACGCTTTGCCGGCGCAGCTCGGGCAGCTACATGCCGCAGGCTATCGCGGCCTCAATGTGACCCTGCCGCACAAGCTTGCGGTGGCGGCACTGTGCGAGGAGGTCAGCGCGCGTGCGACGCTGGCCGGCGCGGTCAATACCCTGGTGGCGACACCGACCGGCTGGCGTGGCGACAACACCGACGGCGAAGGCTGCCTGCGCGACCTGCAGCGGCTCGGCTACACGGTGAGCGGACAGCGCGTGCTGGTGCTCGGCGCCGGCGGCGCCGCGCGCGGCATCCTGGCGCCGCTGCTTGCCGAACGGCCGGCGCAGCTGGTCGTCTCCAACCGCAATCCGTGGAAGCCGGAAGCGCTGGCCGAACAGTTCAAGGAAGTCGGCGTGCTGACGCCGCGCACCCATCTGGCGCTCAAGGGCGATCAGTACGATCTGATCATCAACGCCACCTCGGCCGGCCACAGCGGCCGCATGCCGCGGCTGCCGGACGGCCTGCTTGCCGCCGGCGGTGCCTGCTATGACCTCTCCTACGGAGCCGCCTTCGCGCCGTTCCGCGCCTGGGCGCTGGCGCAGGGCGCGCAGCGGATCAGCGATGGCCTGGGCATGCTGGTCGAGCAAGCCGCCGGCGCTTTCGCGATCTGGCGCGGACTGCGGCCAGCGGTTGCCGAGGTGCTGGCAAGCCTGCGTCAGGCCGCCTGACGCCGCGGAAAAATCAACACATAGGCTCTCCCACCGTCCGGCGTCCTATCCGTACCGTCTGCAGGACCGGCACGGTGGGCGTCGGCAGGGCTGATTAGGATTTGCTCACTTTCGCCTGATGAGGCGCGCGGTGAGCTGTTCCACTTCCACTCCGAACCGTATCGATACGCAGCTCCTGCATCAACTGATGCGGGTCGCACGGATCCTGCTGTTCACCGTACTGCTGCTGGCCGCGGCGCAGGCGCTGTACGGCTTGTGGCTGCGCGGCGCAGCGCCGCTGGAATCGCCGCTGGTGATGAAGGGCAACACGGCCGTTTCGCTGCTGCTGCTGGCGGTGGCGCTATTGATGCAGGTGCCGCAACAACCGCTGCGCGGCTGGCGTCTGGCCATTTGCACCGCCTGCGGCGCCGCCGTGCTGCTGCTGGGCGTGGCGACACTCTATGAGTATTTCTCGGTGCTGCACGCGGGGCGGGCGCTGGATGTCACTCCCGACTGGACGGGCCAGATGTCGTGGCAGAGCGCTGGCGGCCTCGGCCTGCTGTCGCTGCTGGTGCTGATCGGGGCGACACCGGCCCGGTACCATCGTCCCTCGCGGCTGCTCGACCTGCTGCTGGTGGTCCAGCTGGTGCTGGTGCTGGCCCTCACCGCCAGCTCCCTTTACGGACACCTGGGCCTCTACGGCGTTGCCACTGCCGTGCCCGTTGCGCCGCTGACGCTGTTCTGCCTGGCCGCCTTGAGCGCGGCGGTGGCATTTCAGCGCCTGCCCGTGACCGTCGCGGTGCCGTTTCTAGGCGGCGGCAACGCCGGCCACGTGGGCCGAGTGGTGTTGCCGGTCGCGGTCGGGCTGCCGATGCTGCTGCCGATCAACCAGTGGCTGCTGGCGCGCATGACCGGGCTGGAGCCGGCGGTGGCGGCGGCGCTGGTCGCGGTCCTTTATGTGGCGATGGCGAGTTCGATCACGCTGTGGATGGTGCTGCGCATCGATCGCTTCGAAACCGACCTGCATCGGCTGTCGCTGCTCGACGAGCTGACCGGTGTGCACAACCGCCGCGGCTTCATGCTGCTGGCGCGCCATGCGCTGCGCGGTGCGCGGCGCGAGCGCGAGGCGGTCTGCCTGATCTTCATCGATCTCGACGGCCTGAAGACCATCAACGACCAGTACGGCCATGACGCCGGCTCCGACCAGATCCGTGCGGTCGCCGTGCTGCTCGAAAACAGCTTCCGCGACAGCGACATCATCGGTCGCATGGGCGGCGACGAATTCTGCGTGCTGGCGGTCGGCGCCAACGCGCCGGATGCACTGCGTCGCGTGCAGCAGCTGGAGACCCGCGTCCGCGATTTCAATCAGCGCAGCCGCCAGCCGTTCACGATGAGCATCAGCGTCGGTATCGCGCAGCTCGACAGCTTGACGGCCGAAGGCCTGGAACGGGCGCTGCACCGGGCCGATCAGGAGATGTATCGGGTCAAGAATGCCAAGAAGCAGGCTATCGGCGGCTTCGCGCGTCTGGCCGCCCATGCCGCCCGCACAGCATCAGCGGGCGTCGCGTTGCGCGTCGACCGCGTCGGTGCCGGGCACCAGAATGCGCGCGGCGATGATGCCGATCTCGAACAGCAGGTATACCGGGACGGCTAGCATCAGCTGCGAAACCACGTCCGGCGGCGTGAATATCGCACCGACCACGAAGGCGCCGACCAGCACGTACTCGCGATGCGACGACAGCTGCTTGGGCGTGACGAAGCCGGTCTTGACCAGCAGCACCAGCGCCACCGGCGTTTCGAACGCGAAGCCGAAGGCGACGAAGATGGTCAGCACGAAATCGAGATACTTGCTGATGTCGGTCATTACCGCGACGCCTTCCGGCGCCACCGTCACCATGAAGTGGAATACCGTCGGCAGCACCAGGAAGTAGGCAAAGGCGATGCCGCCGTAGAACAGCATCGTGCTCGACGCCATCAGCGGCGCCACCAGGACGAAGCTCCACACCTGCCACAGCACCCAGGGCATCGCCAGAACGAAGGCGACCACCGCGCAGAGCTTGATCGGCGTGAAGAACGGCGAGGCGACCTCGGTGGCGATCATCGAGGTGCCGGCCGGCATCAGCTTGAGCAGCGGCTGCGCCAGGATGTTGTAGACGTGCTTGGCGACGAAGCTCAGCGGCAGGAACACCAGCACCACGCCGATGATGATCTTGACCAGCCGCGAGCGCAGTTCCAGCAGGTGCGCCATCAGCGGCTGTTCGCCGCCGAGTTGTTCTTCATGACTCACGGCTTGGGCTCGCGCTGGCCGTCGGACGGCGGATTGGGGGGCTCGTAACCTTCCGGCATCGGCCCTTCGTACGGCGGCGGCTCGTTGATGTGCGTCGACGGTTCGTCGCCGAACTTGTTGCGCAGCTCCGAGGTTTCGCGCGTCACGCCGTCACGGAAAGACCGCGCGCCGTCCTGCATCGCCCTGCGCGCGTCGTCGAGCTCGCGGCGCAACTCGGACAACTGGCTCTCGCGGTCCAGTTCGGCGGTGAGATTGCGCATATAGCCCTTGGCGCGGCCGGTCCAGCGGCCGACCGTGCGGGCCAGCTTCGGCAGCTTTTCGGGGCCCAGCACGACCAGCGCCACGATCAGGCAGATCAGCAGCTCGGAGAATCCGACGTCGAACATCGCGACAGACGCGCCGCGCCTTAGCGGCGGGCGTCCTCGTTCTCGCGGCTCTCGGTGGACGACTTCTGCGCGCTGGCCAGCTGCTCCGGCGTCTTCGGCGCCTCGGTCTCGCCTTCCTTCATCGCGCTCTTGAAGTTCTTGACCGCGCCGCCGATGTCGCCGCCGGCGTTGCGCAGCTTCTTGGTGCCGAAGATCAGGACAACGATGCCGAGCACGATCAGCCAGTGCCAGATGCTGAATGAACCCATGATGGTGACTCCTCTGTCGAATCTCTAATCGTCAGGACGCGCTGCGCGCGGCTTTCTCGGCGTGACCGGAAGTGCCAAAGCGGCGTGCCAGTTCGTCGCTGAGCTGCTGCAGGGTCAGGCCGCGCTGCGCCAGCAGCACCAGTGTGTGAAACCAGAGATCGCCGAGCTCGTGCAAGAGTTCCGCGTCGCTGTCGTTCTTGGCGGCGATGATGGTTTCCGCCGCTTCCTCGCCGACCTTCTTGGCGATGCCGTCGACGCCCTTGGCGTACAGGCTGGCGATGTACGAGCTCTTCGCATCGGCAGTCTTGCGCGACTCGATGGTCGCAAACAGCTGTGACAGGACGTCTTCGGGCGAAGGCACGGCGTGGTTCCGGTGATCCGAGGTCAGGCCGCGACGATGGCGGCGGACGGACAGTTTACGCCTGGGCCAGCTGACGTGCGTGTCAGCTGCGGACCAGCACGCCGCGTTCCGCCAGATACTGCTTGGCCTGGCCGACGCTGTAGGTGCCCTGATGGAAAATGCTCGCGGCCAGCACCGCGTCGGCGCCGCCGAGCGTGAGGCCCTCGTGCAGGTGTTCGAGGTTGCCGACGCCGCCGGAGGCGATCACCGGCACGCTGACGGCCTTGGCGATCTCGCTCAGCAGTTCGTTGTCATAGCCGCCCTTGGTACCGTCGCGATCGATGCTGGTCACCAGCAGTTCGCCGGCGCCCTTCTGCACGATGATGCGCGCCCATTCGATGGCGTCGAGGCCGGTGGCCTTGCGGCCGCCGTGTGTGAAGACCTCCCAGCGCGGCGCTTCCTTCTTCTTGTTGACGCGCTTGGCGTCGATAGCGACGACGATGCACTGCACACCGTAACGCTCGCCGGCCTCGGAAACGAAATCCGGGTTGTCGACGGCAGCGGTGTTGATGCTGACCTTGTCGGCGCCCGCCGACAGCAGCGCGCGGACGTCGGCGCAGTTGCGGACGCCGCCGCCGACGGTCAGCGGGATGTAGATCTCGCGCGCCACCGCCTCGACGGTCTGGAACAGCGTCGGACGATCGTCGACGGAGGCGGTGATATCGAGGAACACCAGCTCGTCGGCGCCCTGCGCGTCGTATTTGCGGGCCACCTCGACCGGATCGCCGGCGTCCTGGACGTCGGCGAACTTGATGCCCTTGACCACGCGGCCGCGGTCGATGTCGAGGCAGGGAATGATGCGTTTGGCGAGCACGGGATCAGGACCAGCGTTTGACGGAGGACGGCACGGGCCGCCACGCGTCCCGTGCGACGGACGGGCGGGCCCCTCAGCCCTTGGCGATCTTGACCGCTTCGGCGAAGTCGAGGCTGCCTTCGTAGAGCGCGCGGCCGATCACGGCGCCGGCGACGCCGTCACCTTCGATGTCCTTGAGACGGCGGATGTCGTCCAGGCTGGCCACGCCGCCGGAGGCGAATACCGGCGTCTTGAGCGAGCGCGCCAGCTTGCTGGTCGATTCGGCGTTGAAGCCCTGCATCATGCCGTCGCGCGAGATGTCGGTGTAGATGATCGCCTCGACGCCGTCGCGCTCGCAGTGGATCGCGGTTTCGATGACATCATGGCCGGTGATCTTGGCCCAGCCATTGAGCGCGACACGGCCGTCCTTGGCATCCAGGCTGACGATGATGTGGCGCGGGAATTCGAGGCAGAGATCGTGCAGGAAGTGCGGTGCGTTGACGGCCTTGGTGCCGATGATCACGTACTGCACGCCGATGTTCAGATAACCCTGAACCGTGTCTTCGTCACGGATGCCGCCGCCGATCTGCACCGGCACGTCGACCGCGCGAACGATCGACTCGACCACCTTGAGGTTGACCGGTTCGCCCTTGAACGCGCCGTCGAGGTCGACGACATGGATGCGTTCTGCACCCTCGTCGGCCCAGCGCTTGGCTACCGAAGCCGGATCGTCCGAAAAGACGGTGGCTTCATTCATCCGGCCCTGGCGTAAACGAACGCACTGGCCGCCCTTGAGATCGATGGCGGGAATTAACAGCATGAGCTGCGAGAGGTCAGGTCAGTGAGGTGGGCGCGAAAAAGGACGTTCGTCGTGCGAAGAAGCGAGAGCGAGCCGAGGCGTAAGAAAAGCGGTCTGGAAACCTGACGTTGCCGACACTCTGCCTAAACCTCGCGGGCGAGGCAAGCGCAGGCCGCGCCAGCGCGGCGCGCGCTATTTCAGCCCGGATCCCACTGGGTGAAGTTGGCCAGCAGCGTCATCCCCAGGTTCTGCGATTTTTCCGGGTGAAACTGGAAGGCGACGATGTTGTCGCGCGCGACCGCGGCGGCGAACTCGTAGCCGTATTCGGAGGCGCCCAGCACGTGTTCCGGGTTGGACGGCGCGGCGTGGTAGCTGTGCACGAAATAGAACCAGGCGTTGTCCGGAATGCCCGTCCACATCGGGTGCTTCTGCGTCTGGCGCACGCGGTTCCAGCCCATGTGCGGCACCTTGAGGCGGCCGATGCCGCCGTCTTCCGGCGGGTCCGGAAAGCGCACCACGCGGCCCGGGAACAGGCCCAGCGCCGGCACGCCGCCGTTCTCGTCGCTCCATTCCAGCATCACCTGCATGCCCAGGCAAATGCCCAGCATCGGCTTGTTGCGCGCCGCCTCGACCACCATCTGGTTGAGCTCCAGGCGCAGCAGTTCCTTCATGCACTCGCGCACGCCGCCGACGCCGGGCAGGACCAGGCGATCGCAGGTCATCAGCTCTTCGGGGTCATAGGAGATCAGCACGCGGCCGCTGCCGGCGACGCGCTCCAGCGCCTTGCCGAGCGAGTGCAGGTTGCCCATCCCGTAGTCGATGATGCCGATGGCTGCCATGGATTCAGTGAGAAAACGTTCTGGCTGCGCGACGTGTGGCCGCGGCTGGAGGTTTAGAGACTGCCCTTGGTGGACGGCATCACGTCACCGAGCCGCTCGTCGCGCGTGCAGGCGATGCGCAGTGCGCGGCCGAAGGCCTTGAACACGGTCTCGATGATGTGGTGGGCATTGCGGCCGCGCAGGTTGTCGATGTGCAGCGACACCTTGGCGTGATTGACGAAGCCCTGGAAGAACTCGCGGAACAGGTCGACGTCGAACTCGCCGATGCGCGCGCGCGGGAAGTCGATGAAGTATTCGAGCCCCGGCCGGCCGGACAGGTCGACGACGACCCGCGACAGCGCCTCGTCGAGCGGCACGTAGCTGTGGCCGTAGCGGATCAGGCCTTTCTTGTCGCCGACGGCCTTGTCGAAGGCCATGCCGAGCGAGATGCCGATGTCCTCCACCGTGTGGTGATCGTCGATGTGACGGTCGCCGTCGGCGTGCACGCTCAGATCAATCAGGCCATGACGGGCGACCTGGTCGAGCATGTGATCGAGGAACGGGATGCCGCTGGAAAGGCGCGATTCTCCGCTGCCATCGAGATTGATCTCGACGCGGATCTGCGTTTCGCGGGTATTGCGTTCGATGCTGGCGGTACGTACGGCCATGCGGCGCCGGCTGGCACAAAGGGGCGCAAAGGATACTCCGCCCCCCGCGAAAATAGAATTCTCCGGCGCTTCGCACCGTTCTGAGGCGCGCTGCAGCAGTCGGCGGCTTGGCCGACAATGGCCGCATGAGCCTGCCCCTGTCGATCCTCGATCTCGCGCCGGTCGTGTCCGGCACCCCGGCCGAGGTCTCGGTGCGCCGCACCGTTGACCTGGCCCGCCACGCCGAAGCGCTCGGCTACCTGCGCGTCTGGTACGCCGAGCACCACGCCTTGCCGAGCGTAGCCAGCAGCGCGCCGGAAATCCTCATCGCCAGCAGTGCCGCGGCGACGCGGACGATCCGCCTCGGTGCCGGCGGCATCATGCTGCCCAACCATGCGCCGCTGAAGGTCGCGGAGAACTTCCATACCCTGCAGGCGCTGTATCCCGGTCGCGTCGACCTGGGTATCGGCCGCGCGCCGGGCGGTTCGCCGGCGATCGGCGCGGCGCTGCGCGCGCAGCGCGGTGATCTGCTGCCGCAGCAGCTGCAGGAGCTGTTCCGCTGCTCGCGCGCCGGTGCCCGCGCGCTCGACGGCGAGGAGTCCGACAGCCTCCATGCCGAGCCGCGCGAGGTCAGCCTGCCGCCGGTCTGGCTGCTCGGCTCCAGCGGCGCCAGCGCGCGTTACGCCGGCAGCAACGGCCTGGGCTACAGCTTTGCCGCGCATTTCTCACCGTCGCCGCCGGCGCCGGCGATGCGCGCCTATCGCGAGAGCTTCCAGCCGTCGGCGATGTTCGCCCGGCCGCACGCCATCCTCGGCGTCGCTGCGGTCTGCGCCGAAAGCCATGAGGAAGCGCAGCGGCTGGCATCGACGATGGAACTGGCCTGGCTGCGCATCCAGCGCGGCCGGTTCCTGCCCCTGCCGAGCCCGGAGGAGGCGCTGGCGCATGACTACAGCCCCCGGGAGCAGGACGCGCTGGCGGAAATCCGCGGCCGCACCATCGTCGGCACACCGGCCGCGGTGCGGGCGCGGCTCGAAGCCTTGGCGGCGGAGACCCAGGCCGACGAGGTGATGATCGTCGCCAACATTCACGATCATGCCGCGCGACTGCGGTCGTATGAGCTGATCCAGCGGGCCTTTGCGGGCTGATCGCGATCAGCGCGCTTCCAGCCAGAACGTCCCCGGCCCGTCGTTGAGCAGCGAGACCTTCATGTCGGCGCCGAACTCGCCGCTGGCCACGTCGGCGTGCGCGGCGCGCGCCAGCTGCACGAGGTAGGCGAACAGCAGCCGCGCATGCGCCGGCGCGGCGGCGGTGGAAAAGCCGGGGCGGGTGCCGCTGCGGGTGTCGGCGGCGAGCGTGAACTGCGGCACCAGCAGCAGGCCGCCGCCGGTGTCGCGCAGCGAGCGGTTCATGCGGCCGGCGTCGTCGGCAAAGACGCGATAGCCGAGCAGGCGCTCCAGCAGCTTCTGCGCGCTGGCCTCGCCATCCTCGGGCTGCACGCCGACCAGCACC
>CBINNP010000102.1:0-11526 GCA_966252075.1 uncultured Solimonas sp. | reverse complement strand
CTGCGGCACCATGAAGACGTTGTGCTGCACCAGCCAGTCGAGGTGCGCCTGCGCGCCGGCGGCGCCGGTCGCGCAGGCGCACAGCGCGGCGTCGAAGCTGTGCAGCGGCGCGATCGCCAGCAGGAACTCGCGCAGCGCCGCCGGCAGTCCCTGCAGCACCTGGCGGTTGAGCAGCGCGACCAGGTCCTCGTCGGAGCCGGAGAACTGCTGCAGCAGCGCGCGCGGCTCGCGGCTGCCGGCCAGTGCCAGCTGCATCATCCGCAGCGCCGCCGGCCAGCCCTCGGTCTGGTTCAGCACCGCCTGCAGATGCTCGCTGCCGAGCGCCTCGCTGATGCCCGGTCCGAGCAGATCGGCGACGCCGGCGAGGTCCAGGCTCAGATCGGCGTAGCCGATCTGGCGGACGCGGCCTTCGAGCTTGGCGCGCGCCAGATGCAGCGGCAGCGCCGCGGTGCTGGAGATGACGAAGCGCGCATCGTCCGGCGTCTCGAACACCAGCCGGTCGAGCATCGGCCCCAGCTGCGGGTCGGCGCAGAAATGCAGGTTGTCGATGAACGCGGTGAAGCCGCCGTCGCGCTCGCTGGCGATGCGCAGCAGCGCGTCGATGCGCGTGTCCAGCGATTCGTCGCCGCGGAACAGCGCCTGGGTCGGATGCGGCATGCTGCCGTAGCGCGAGGAATGCCGCTCCAGGTGCTGCAGCAGGTCTTGCGCGTGCAGGTCGCGCTCGTCCAGCGTGGTCCAGTAGCAGCGCTCGCCGCGCGCGATCAGCCGCGCGTGCAGCGCCGACATCAGCATGGTCTTGCCATAGCCCATCGGCGCGACGATGGCGACCAGCTTGTACCGCTGCACGCCGTCGCTGAGTTCCGCCAGCGCACGCGTCGCCACCGGCCTGAACGTGTACTGCGGCGGCTCGCCGCGGCGGGTGCTGTCCGGCTCTGTTAGCGCTGTCATGGGGCCGGTCGGCTCTGGGTTTCTGCAAGGGCGGGTCATGCCATCGGCGGTAATCAGTACTTTAGTGCTGAATGCCCAGTCAAGCGGTGACCTAGGCTGCACAACATCGACAGCAGCCACCGGAGGAGACCCGGATGCCCACGCCACGCAGCCTCATCGACGAAGAACTTGCCCGCAGCCTGCCGCTCGCCCAGTTCGACGTCAGCAATACCGAGCTCTACGCCCGCGGCGGCCTGTACCCGTACTTCGAGCGCCTGCGCCGCGAAGAGCCGGTGCATTTCTGCCCGGAGAGCCCTTACGGCGCCTACTGGTCGATCACCAAGTTCAACGACTGCGTGGCGATCGACACCAACCACAAGCAGTTCTCGTCGGATCACAGCAACGGCAGCTTCGTGCTCGACGACACCACGCTCAACGCGGTGGAAGGCGGCATCCATCTGCCCAACTTCCTCGGCATGGACCCGCCGCTGCACGACGTGCACCGCATGGCCTGCAGTCCGATCGTCGCGCCGCACAACCTGCTGAACTTCGAGAAGCTGATCTACCAACGCACGCAGAAGCTGCTCGACGAGCTGCCGGTCGGCGAGACCTTCAACTGGGTCGAGCGCGTGTCGATCCCGCTGACGACGATGATGCTGGCGACGCTGCTGGATTTCCCGTTCGAGGATCGCCACAAGCTGACGCGCTGGTCGGACATCGTCACCACGCGGCCGGGCTACGGCCTGGTCGACACCTGGGAGCAGCGCACGGCCGAGCTGATGGAGTGCCTGGCCTACTTCCAGGCGCTGTACGACGAACGCAAGAAGCTGCCGCCCAAAACCGACCTGATCTCGATGCTGGCGCACTCGCCGGAAATGGGCGAGCTCAGCGGCACCGACTTCATCGGCATCCTGGTGCTGCTGATCGTCGGCGGCAACGACACCACGCGCAGCTCGATGTCGGGCAGCGCCGTGGCTGCCAGCCTGCACCCGGAGCAGATCGCCAAGGTCAAGGCCGACCGCGCGCTGATCAACAGCATGGTGCCGGAGATCATCCGCTGGCAGACGCCGATCGCGCACATGCGCCGCACGGCGATGGAAGACGTGGAGTTCCGCGGCAAGCTGATCCGCAAAGGCCAGAAAGTCGCCATGTGGTACCTGTCCGGCAACCGCGACGACGAGGTCATCGAGCGGCCGATGGATTTCATCGTCGACCGTCCGCGTGCGCGCCATCACCTGTCGTTCGGCTTCGGCATCCATCGCTGCCTGGGCAATCGCCTGGCGGAGATGCAGGTGCGCGTGCTGTGGGAGGAATTCCTCAAGCGCTACGCGTCAGTCCATGTCGTCGGCGACATCGTCCGCGTGCCGTCCAACCTGATCAACGGCTACATCGACGTGCCGGTACAGATCGCCCGCTGAAACTTCCGGAGGAAAACACCCATGCCCAAGATCACTTTCGTTGCCGCCGACGGCACTGCGCAGACCGTCGACGCCGACAACGGCCTGTCGCTGATGGAGGCCGCGGTGCAGAACCTGGTGCGCGGCATCGACGGCGACTGCGGTGGTGCCAATGCCTGCGGCACCTGTCATGTCCACGTCGATCCGGCCTGGGCCGACAAGGTCGGCGGGCCGGCCACGGACATGGAGCAGCAGATGCTGGAGCTGTCCGACTTCAAGGGGCCGACCAGCCGCTTGTCGTGCCAGATCACCGCCTGCGACGCGCTCGACGGTCTGGTGCTGCACATGCCCGCCGCCCAGCACTAAAAAACGCACGGCCGCGGCCACAGCGCGCGGCGTCAGTCACAGGAGGAGCGTTCCGTCATGACGTACACGCCTGACTACATCATCGTCGGCGCCGGTTCGGCCGGCTGCGTGCTGGCCAACCGGCTCAGCGCCGATCCGCAGGTGCGTGTGCTGCTGCTGGAAGCCGGCGGCAGCGACAAGAGCCTGCTGTACCGGATGCCGGCGGGTTTCTTCGCGCTGATGAAAACCGGCCAGGGCAACTGGAATTTCGAGTCGGTGCCGCAGCCGGAACTCGGCGGCCGGCGCATGTACTTTCCGCGCGGCAAGGTGCTCGGCGGCTCCAGTTCGGTCAACGGCATGGTGGTGTCGCGCGGCAATGCCGGCGACTACGACCACTGGGCCGCGCTCGGCAATGCAGGCTGGTCGTGGAGCGATCTGCTGCCGTACTTCAAGCGCATCGAGCGCTATCCCGGCGGCGATCCGGCGCTGCGCGGCCATGACGGCCCGATCCCGGTGACGATCTCGCCGCTGCAGACGATGAACCCGATCGCGCGCGCCTGGATCGACGCCGGCCTGCAGGCCGGCCATCCGTTCAATCCGGACGTCAACGCCGGTGATCCGCTCGGCATGGGGCAGATGCAGAGCAACTACGACGCGGGTCTGCGACAGAGCGCATCGAGCTGCTATCTGCGCCCGGCGATGCAGCGGCCGAACCTGCGAGTGCTCACCGGGGCGCTCGCGCAGCGCGTGCTGATCGAGCAGCATCGCGCGGTCGGCGTCGAGTACCGCCATCGCGGCCGCACCGTGAAGCTGCAGGCGCAGCGCGAGGTGATCCTGGCCGGCGGCGTCATCAACTCGCCGCAGCTGCTGCAGCTGTCCGGCATCGGCGCGCCGCAGGACATCCGTCCGCACGGCATCGCCCTGCGCCATGAGCTGCCGGGCGTCGGCCGCAACCTGAAGGACCACATCGCCATCGCACTCAAGCAGCGCGCCACGCAACCGCTGTCGCTGCTGTCCAGCCTCAAGCCGGCGGCGATGGCCAAGGCGCTGCTGCAGTACCTGATCTCGAAGTCCGGCCCGACCGCGGCCGGTGCGCTGGAGGCTTGGGCGCATCTGAAATCGCAGCCGGAGCTGGCCTATCCGGATCTGCAGATCTATGTGGTGCCCTTGCTCTACAACGACCACGGCCGCGACGTCATCAAGGAAGAAGGCTTCATGGCGGTGATGAACGGCAGCCGCCCGCGCAGCGCCGGCACGGTGAAGATCGCCTCCGCCGATCCGCAGGCGGCGCCGCTGATCGATCCGCGCTACTTCAGCGACGCCGAAGGCGAAGATCTGCGCGTGCTGCGCGCCGGCCTGCGCCTGAGCCGCGAGATCTTCGCGCAGCCGGCCTACGACGGCCTGCGTGGCAGCGAATACGCGCCGGGCAGCGACAAGACCAGCGATGCCGAGCTGGATGCCTACATCCGCACGCAGGCCAATACGCTCTACCACCCGGTCGGCACTTGCAGGATGGGCAGCGATCGCATGGCGGTGGTCGACAGCGCGCTGCGCGTGCGCGGCATCGACGCCCTGCGCGTGGTGGATGCCTCGATCATGCCGGAGCTGATCAGCGGCAATACCAACTTTCCGGCGATGGTCATTGCCGAGAAAGCCGCCGATCTGATCGCCGGCGGCACGCCGCTCGCGACCGCCCAGCCGATGGAGGTGGAGCATGCAATCGCCTGAGCAGACGCCGGGCGAGCGCTGCCCGTTCACGTTCAACTTCGACCCGGCGACGTTCAAGGTCGGTGACCTGGTCAGCTACCGCGTGCCGGAGCGCTTCGACGATTTTCCATTCGTCGGCAGCATCACCGCCGTCCACGACGACTGGATCGAGCTCTCGCCCAACGATCCGACGCAGCCCGACAAGCGCATGCGCGCCACACGCGACAGCCGGCCGCGGGTCAGCGTCGCGGAGGCGCTGTGAGCGTGCGCACCGACGCCGGCGCCGGGCCGCTGCTGATTCCCGGCTTCGCGACCGCGGACGAGAGCCTGCGCGCGCTGCGCCGCACGACGCCGGAACTGGCACTGCTGGCGTTGCTCGGCCGCACGACTCAGGCGGAATTCCTCTGCATCGGCCGCGACGACGATGGCCAGCCGACGGTGGTGATCGTCGCCGGCGGCGAGTTCCGCGCCTGGCTGGCCGCCGCCGACGCGCCGCAGACACACTGAGCGCCACGATGCCGAACGACTGGAAGCAGGGACTGCCGATCGACAAGGACCGGCCCTCGCCGGAATGGATCGCCGCGCTGCGCCGCCGCTTCACCGTCGAGCCCGCGGTCGACCGCCTGCTGACGCGCAAGCTGCAGCGCCGCGCCGGGCCGCCGTATCGGCCGCTGACGCTGGAGCAGCTGAGCGAAGGTGTACAGGCGCTGCTGGCGGCGCGTATCGAAGGAGCGTTCTCGCTCGCCGACGCGCGCTGGCTGTCCGGCGGCGCATCGAAGCTGCAGATGGTTTCACGCTGCACTGGCAGCAGCCCGGCGTCGGCGCGACGCAGAGGTCGCTGGTGCTGCGCATGGAGCCGGCGGAATCGATCGTGGAAACCAGCCGCCTGCGCGAGTTCCAGCTGATCCGCGCGATGCAAGGCGTGGTGCCGGTGCCGCCGGTGTTGTGCTGCGACGAGGACGGCGAGCATCTGCCGTATCCGGGCCTGATCTACGGCTTCGCCGAGGGCGCCGCCAAGCCGAGCGCCAGCGGCAGCGGCGTGTCCGGCACCGGCATCAGCCTGTCGCCGGACCTGCGCGCGGCGCTGGCACCGCAGTTCATCGGCCATCTGGCGGCGATCCATCGCTTCGATTACCGCAGTGCGGACCTGAGCGCTTTCGAGGCGCCGCGGCCCGGCACGCAGAGCGCGGCCTGGGGTGTCGACTGGTGGGAGCGGGTCTGGGAAGAAGACGGCGACGAGGAGATTCCGCTGCTGCGGCTCGCCGCCGGCTGGCTGCGCCAGCATCTGCCGGTGCTGGACCGGCCATGCATCGTCCATTCCGATTACCGGCTCGGCAATTTCCTGTTCACCGAGCACGACGCGCGCATCACCGCGCTGCTCGACTGGGAACTCGGCCAGATCGGCAACCGACACCAGGATCTGGCGTGGACCACCAGCCGCGCGTTTGCCAGCCTGGCCGAGGACGGCAAGACGCCGCTGGTCTGCGGCATGCTGCGGCAAGCCGAGTTCTTCGCCGCCTACGAGCGCGCCAGCGGTCTGCCGGTCGAGCCACACAGCCTGCGCTGGTACCAGATCTACAACAATTTCATGCTGTCCATCCTGCTGATCGGCTCCGGCTACCGCGTCGCGCGCAACGCCAAGACGCATCAGGACGTGCTCGTCACCTGGCTGATCGGCCTGGGCTACAGCGTGCTCGAAGAAATGCGTACGCAGATTGAGGAAGGACTCTAGCGATGCAGTTGCCGCCCCGTTCCATCTACAGCACCGAGCACGAGATGTTTCGCGATGCCGTGCGCGGCTTCATCAAGAGCGTCGTCGCGCCGCAGTTCGCGCGCTGGGAGGACGCCGGCATCGTCGACCGCCGCTTCTGGCAGGCGGCCGGCGAGGCGGGTCTGCTCTGTCCGCAGCTGCCGGAGCGCTACGGCGGCGCCGGCGGCGATTTCAAGTTCAACGCCGTCGTCATCGAGGAGATGGCCTACGCCGGCTATGCCGGGCCGACTACCAACCTGTCGGTGCACAGCGATGTCTGCGCCGGCTACATCCTCAGCGCCGGCAGCGAGGAGCAGAAGCAGCGCTGGCTGCCGCGCATGGCCGGTGGCGAGGTGGTCTGCGCGGTGGCGATGACCGAACCCGGCACCGGTTCGGACCTGCAGGCGGTGCGCACGCGCGCCGTGCGTGACGGCGAGGTCTATCGCATCAGCGGCGCCAAGACCTTCATCTCCAACGGCCAGCACTGCGATCTGGTGATCGTCGTCGCGCGCAGCTCCGATGCGCCGGGCGCCAAGGGCCTGAGCCTGATCCTGGTCGAGGCGGACCGTCCGGGTTTCCGTCGTGGCCGCAAGCTGGAGAAGCTCGGCCATCTGTCGGCCGACACCTCGGAGATGTACTTCGACGAGGTGACGGTGCCGCTTGGCAACCGCATGGGCGCCGAGGGCAGCGGCTTCGCGACGCTGATGAACGAACTGCCGCAGGAGCGTCTGATCATCGCCGTGCATTCGCTGGCGGCGGCGCAGCGCGCCTTCGATCTCACCGTGGCCTACGTGCGCGAGCGCAAGGCATTCGGCAAGGCGGTCGCCGAATTCCAGAACACGCGCTACAAGCTGGCCGACATCAAGGCCGATCTACAGGTCGGCTGGGCCTTCGTCGACCAGTGTCTGGACAAGCACGTGCGCGGCCAGCTGAGCCCGCTCGATGCCTCGACCGCCAAGCTCTGGTGCAGCGAGATGCATGGCCGCGTCGTCGACCAGTGCCTGCAGTTCCATGGCGGCTACGGTTTCATGCGCGAGTACGAAATCTGCCGGCTGTACGCCGATGCGCGCGTGCAGCGGATCTACGGCGGCACTTCGGAAATCATGCGCGAGCTGATCTCGCGCCAGCTCTGAAGCGCCGGCTCAGACCACGCTGGCCCAGTCTTCCAAGGCGTCGAGCACATAGGCGCGCACGAGCGCTTCGGCGTCCTCGCGGCGGCCCTCGGCGACGGCGCCGGCCAGCTGCACGCGCAGGGCGTTGAGGCGCTGCGGCGGTGCCGGCGGGCTCTCGTCGCGCGCGCGGCCCTGGCACAGGTAGAAGCGGAAGATGCGGCGCAGGTTGCTGATGCGGTCGACCAGCAGCGGCGAGCGCGACATCGCGCTGATCCTTTCGTGGAACATCGCGATGCCATCGGCCATTGCGCGGCGATCGTAGCGGCTCTGGAACGGATTGGCCGCCATCTCCTCGGCCATCGCCAGCAGTTGCTGGCGTTCGGCCTCGGTGGCGCGCTCCGCGGCGAAGCGCGTGACCAGACCCTCGGTGCGCGCGAACAGCGCGTGGAAGTCCAGCACTTCATTCGCCGCTGGAGAGACCACGCGGCAGCCGACCTGCGGGATCACTTCCAGATAGCCGACACTGCGCAAATACAGCACGGCCGCGGCGACCGGCTGGCGGCTGGCGGCGAACTGCGTCGCCAGTGTGTAGATCGACAGGGTTTCGCCGAAGCGGTAGACGCCGCGGACCAGCCGCTCCTCCAGCTCGGCGGCGATCTCGCCGGCCTTGCCGGAGAGGTCGTTGGCGCGCACGCCGCGGACGATCGCGCGATTCCAGCCGGAGCCGGAGGTGGTGCTGGCCGAACCGTCACTGAGTACGGTGCGGCGCCTGGATATCGAGGGTTTGTCGCGGGTGCCCATGGCAGCTCGTGAGGAATCGCGGTACCGGATGCATCGCAGCCTGGGGCGCGATGCATCCGGATAGACCAGGCGATTCTACGGCCAGACCGCGGCTCGGGTTGTCGCTCAGGCTGCCAGCTTGTCCTGCTGCTGGCCGATGATCTCGAACAGCTCCAGCGCGCTGGTCGCTGCCAGTTCGGTGCCGATGCCGTGGCCGCCGGCCTCCGAGGAGGCGAAGTACAGGCCCTTGAGCGGGCTGACCACCGACGGACGCTTCTCGTGCACCTGGTGGATGGTTTGGCCGACGCCGATGATCGCGCCGGTCTCGCCGCACAGGCCCTTGATCAGCGACGGCGGGTCCAGCCAGACCTTCTCGACCTTGCCGACCGCTTCCGGGTAGACCTCGTAGAACGAGCGCATCAGCGCTTCGCGCCACTCGTCCATCTTGTCGTGGATATCCGGCGGGCAGGCGTGCAGCGAGGTCAGCATCTGCTTGCCCGGCGGCGCGAGATTGATGTCGAACTCCGACGGCGAGCCGAAGCAGCCGCCGATCAGGTGCGGCACCTTGCCGGCCTGCATTTCATCGGTGACCTTGCACGGCGGCGAGTTCTCATCGGGGATGTAGATCACCACCTGCTTTTTGGAGATGCGCTCGGAGACCAGCACGCGCAGCATCATGCCGTGGCAGGAATAGGTGAGATTGCGGATTTTTTCGGCGTACTCGGCCGGGAAGTGCTGCTCGCCGACCAGCTCGGCCACAGTCATCTTGATGTCGGCATTGCTGATGATCATCGGCGCGCGGAATTCGTCACCGGCTTCGGTCCGGATGCCGACCGCGGCACCGTTCTCGACGATGATCTTCTCGACCGGCGTATGCGTCATCACCACGCCGCCGAACTTCTTGATCGCCTCGATGTAGGCCAGCGGCACCGAGTAGTTACCGCCGGACGGATACGAGGTGGCGCGGTTGGCCATCACGTCGCGGAAGGCGCGGATGAACTCGGCGGCGCTGGCCTCGGACGAGGGCACGCAGAAGTACTGCGCGGCGAAGCTCTCGATCAGCGTGTTGGCCATCTTGTCCTTGGTGAAGGACTGCACCCAGTCATGGACCGTGACGTACCAGAGCTTGTCCAGCTCCTCGTCGGTGAGCTTGAACACGGCTTCGAACAGGCGCTTGAAGTTCTCGCGCTCGTCTTCGGCGGCGGCTTCATACATCGACTGCTTGGAGTACTTCTTGGAGGTCTTGCCGATCTGGATGTAAGACGTGCCGTTGAGGTCGTTCCACGGAATGCTGTCCGGCAGGCCGACGCGGTTGAGCACTTCCTGCAGCGGGCCGACCTTGCCCAGGCAATAGAAGTGCCAGCCTAGGTCCATCGGCACGCCGCCGCGGTCGTAAGAAATGCAGCGGCCGCCGATGAGCTTGTTGCGCTCCACCACCAGAACCTTGCGGCCAGCGTGCGCGAGCAGCGCGCCGATGGCGCCGCCGCCGATGCCGCTGCCGATGATAATCGCATCATATTGATTTGACATTATTTATTTCTCCAAATGCCCGCCGCTGGGTTGCAAATAGGATGGCGAATGCGTATTAGCATGCTAGCATCATAACGTCTTTGAAGACGAGTGCCGCTCGATGGCGCTCGGCAACAACCGGAGAAGCAAATGCCGCAAGCCTGGGCTTCACCCGTGTTCTCTGAGCGGTGGTATGTGACACGCCCGTCGGAGATCAAGCCATGAGCGGCAGCGCGCGCAAGCCTTCCGTGGACCTGGCGGCGGAAGCCGAACTGCCGCTGCTGCCGGGCTATGCCTCACACCGCGAAAGTCTGGCAGCGATCGAGCAGACGTCGCCCGAACTCGCCCTGATGACCTTGATGTGCAAGAGCTCGGGCGACGAATTCGTCTGTATCGGCCGGGACGAAACCGGCCAGCCGACGGTGATGGTGGTACCCGGCGAGGCATTCCTCGCCTGGCTCGACGAAAGGGATCAGGCGCGACAGTCCCTGAACTGAAAGGGCGTTGCTTGCCGGGCTTTTTCGGATCGGCATCCGGGCGTGGCAAAAATGTTACGCAAGAGCACTTTTTTGTATCAGTCGTCCTCGCCAGAATCAGGCTTTGAGTCTTGATTCCGATGAGGAGCTGCAGATGTCCTACCAATCCGTTTTCCGTCCCGATCTGTTCGCCGGCCAAGTGATCATCGTCACCGGCGGCGGCAGCGGCATCGGCCGCTGCGCCGCGCACGAACTGGCCTCGCTGGGCGCCACCGTGGCGATCGTCGGCCGCGATGCCGACAAGCTGGCCAAGGTCCACGCGGAGATCACGGCGGCCGGCGGCAAGGCCACCGTGCACGGCTGCGACATCCGCAAGGAAGAGCAGGTGATCGAGATGGTCGAGGCGATCCTCGCCACCCACGGCAAGATCGACGCTCTGGTCAACAACGCCGGCGGCCAGTACCGCCAGCCGCTGGAAGAGATCAGCAGCAAGGGCTTCGAGGCCGTGGTCCGCCTCAACCTGTTCGGCGGCTTCATGGTGATGCGCGAGGTCTACAACCGCTGGATGAAGCAGCACGGCGGCGCGATCGTCAACATGATCGCCGACATCTGGGGCGGCTGGTTCCACTACGGCCATTCCGGCGCGGCGCGCGGCGGCATGTGGACGCTGAGCCAGACCGCGGCTTCGGAATGGGCGCACTCGGGCGTGCGCGTCAACTGCGTGGCGCCGGGCGGCATCGCCAGCAGCGGCTTCGACACCTACGAGCCGCACGTGCAGGAAGACATCCTCAAGTACCCGCCGTCGGTGCCGGCGCAGCGCTACGGCAACGTCGCCGAAATCTCCGGCGCGATCACCTACCTGCTGTCGCCGGCGGCGGCCTACATCACCGGCTCGTGCATCCGTATCGACGGCGGCGCCCCGAACGCGCGGCCGTGGAACCCGCCGGAGCCGATGACCGAAGGCCTGGACAACGACAAGTCGAAGACCTTTGCCGCGTTCCCGCTCGATACGCCGCCGAAGCTGTTGACCGAGGGCGCCAGCAAGGTTTCGCGTCGCTCCGGCGGCAATCAGGGCTAAAGGACCGGACATGCTCAAGCCGCGCGCTGTCTATAACGAAGAACACGAGATGTTCCGCGAAGCCGTCCGCGGCTTCATCAAGGCCGAGATCACGCCGCATTTCGCCCGCTGGGAAGAGGCGGGCATCGTCGATCGCAGCTACTGGCAGGCCGGCGGCGCCGCCGGCCTGCTGTGCCCGCAGGTGCCGGAGGAATACGGGGGGCCCGGCGGCAGCTTCCGCCACAACACCATCGTCGTCGAGGAACTGTCGTATGCCGGCTACACCGGTCCGATGACGGATTTTTCCGTGCACAGCGACGTCTGCTGCGGCTACATCCAGCACGCCGGCAGCGAGGAGCAGAAGAAGAAGTGGCTGCCGCGGATGGTCAGCGGCGAGACCGTCTGCGCGATCGCGATGACCGAGCCGGGCACCGGCTCCGACCTGCAGGGCGTGCGCACGCGCGCC
>CBINNP010000101.1:0-11746 GCA_966252075.1 uncultured Solimonas sp. | reverse complement strand
TACATTAACCCCGGATTCCAAAGCCGCCTGCTACTGAACGCGGGGGGACGTCGGGAGGACAGCCCCGACGACCTGCCCGACCTCGTCGCCGAAATCCTGGCCCATGCCGTCGAAGTGCGACAGAGGCGCCATCTGAGTTTCGGTTATCGATCCCGCGACGCAGTAGTCAATCGGGTTCGTGGTCGAATCGATGTGTTGAAAACAGAGCGCCATCAGTTGCTGTCGCGCGGGCTGGTTGCATGCCGGTTCGACGAGCTGACGGTCGATACCCCACGCAATCGCTTCGTCCGCGCAGCGCTGGAATCAATCTCCCGCATCGTGCGGCGCAACGATATCGCTCATCGATGCCGGTCGTTGGCTGCCGGAATGAAAGCCATGGGTGTATCCGGCTCCGTGCCCACTCGCGCCGAAATGAGCGCCGACCGTATCGGGCGGAACGATGCAGCAGACCGATTCATGGTGGCCGCCGCCAAGCTGGCTTTTGATCTAGCACTACCCACGGAGACGATGGGGCCGAACGTGCTGTTGCTGCCCGACCGCGAGGTGGTCTGGGTACGCAGGTTGTTTGAGCGCGCAATCGGCGGCTTTTACGACGTGGTGCTAAGCCCCCAGGGATGGCGCGTGCAGCGCGGCGGCACGATGGGCTGGGACATTCAGAACAAGACGGTGGGGATCGACGCGATCTTGCCAACGATGCGCACCGACATCGTCCTTGACCATGCAGCCTCCGGCCGGAGGATCGTCATCGATACCAAGTTCACCTCCATCGTGACGAGTGGGTGGTATCGGGAGGAAACGCTTCGCAGCGGCTACGTCTACCAAATCTACGCTTACCTACGTTCGCAAGCAGGGCGCGGAGACGCGATCGCTGATCAGGCCAGTGGATTGCTTCTGCACCCTGCTGTTGGCAGCAACGTGAACGAGACCGTGACGATCCAGGGCCATAGGATACGGTTTGCCACGGTGGATCTTGCCGCGTCACACGCGGAAATCCGGGCGCAATTTTTGGAGCGCGCAATCTCATGAACAGCTTTGGAGTAACCGCGTTCGTGGGGCACTTGAGCCGATGACAGACCTGCGCCTCCAACCAAGTGCCCTGACACGGTATGGCTTGCCAGACATCGCCTATCCCGTCCCTTTGGACGCGGTGACCTCAGGCTTGGTCGATGGCGAGCTCCCCTTCGCAGTCATGCTGCACGGCCTTCAGCAGCAAAGTCGCGAGGGAGCCGCTGCCTGGCAGCAGCTCGAACCAGCAATGGAGCGCCTGGCACAGATCATCGCGCCACCCGACGATCACGCGGTCGTGACCGCCTCCGGCGATGAGTGGTGGATTGAGATCGGCCCGGTCGATCTCGCGCAGAAGATCGTCACGATTCAGCGTGGCCAGCACCTGGTCGCCGCCATTGGTCTCCGAGCGGACGGCCGCCTTCGCGTTGCCGCATTCCGGCCCTTGGATGGCAAGAGCGCCGAGTATCTGGTCGGCCTGGCGCAGACCCCGCATCCCGAGCACGGCGTCTGCATGCGCGAGAACAACTGGGAATACGCACTCGATTGCTCCGCCGGAAACGGAAATTTCTACGCATCACAGGCTGGCGAGTCGTACCTCTCGTTCTGGGAGCACGGGATCGGCCTAAGCTCCGATCTCACGGTTGTTCAGCTATGGCGGGATCAGAAAGACTTGGCCGCGAGGAAACCGAGCGTTGTCGCGGCCGAACTCGGCGTTCACTACTCGATGTCCGCTGCCCCTGAATCCGAGCAGGCGCTCGACGTCGACGAAACTCCCGCCGCCGCTCCCCGCGCGGCATGGCGCACAAAGCGCCAGCTGCCTCGCACGGTTCAGAGTCGATTCGCCGGCTGTCTACTCGGTGGTGCGGTCGGCGATGCTCTGGGCGCACCGGTGGAGTTCATGTCGCGCGCCGAGATCCTCCGGTCGTTTGGCCGCAAGGGAATCAGCTCCTACGCTCCGGCGTACGGCGGCCTGGGCACAATCACTGACGACACGCAGATGACCCTGTTCACTGCTGAAGGTTTGATCAGGGCATGGGTTCGAGGCTGTTTCAAGGGAATCTCGACCTACACGGGTGTCACCGCTCACGCATATCTGCGTTGGCTGCAGACGCAAGGTGAATCGGCGCACGATCTGGTCTTTGGGTCTGATGAACCCGGCTGGCTGTTTCAGCAACGCGCCCTGCACCACCGCCGAGCACCTGGCAACACCTGCCTGTCGGCACTCCATGCCATGTCATCCCTGGGTGAGCCGGCGCGCAACGAGAGCAAAGGCTGCGGCGGCGTGATGCGAATCGCGCCGGTCGGTCTGTATGCCTGGCGCATGCAGTGGGCGCCAGACGAGACGTTTCGACTCGGTTGCGATTTGGCCGCTCTCACACACGGCCATCCCACTGGCGCGCTGACCGGGGGCGTTCTCGCGGTGATCATTCAGGCTTTGGTCGACGGCGCTTTGTTGACCGAAGGGTTAGCGGCGGCGAAATCGATCCTCAGCGCTCAAGCCGGTCACACCGAAACCATGCGGGCCCTGGAAATGGCCGAAGAGCTGGCGGCCAGCGACGTACCGAAGCAGGATGCCATCAGACGCCTGGGCCAAGGATGGGTCGCCGAGGAGGCACTGGCGATCTCCGTCTACTGCGCCATGGTCGCCCGGAACTTCAAGCAAGGCGTCATCCTCGCAGTGAACCACGACGGTGATTCCGACTCGACAGGATCAATCACCGGAAACCTCCTCGGCGCGATGCATGGCCAGCGCCGTATTCCCGCGGACTGGCTCGAACCCCTCGAGCTGCGAGACGTCATCGCCGAGCTGGCGAGCGACCTCTATGCCTTCCGCGATTGGGATATCGGCGAACTCAGCAACAATCGACAACTGAATGACCAGATCTGGCGGAAGTACCCAGGATTTTGAGGGAAGCCTCGATCGAAATGGACTGAACGTCACGCCAGGGATAATATTCGTGCAGGTGCCCACCTTACTTGCACACGAGTAAAAACAGGCGCGTTGTTCGCTGTCATCGAAAACCTAACCTTTGAGCCTCGTCGTCGGGGACTTAAACGTGTGCGTCTGACCCGAAGTCGACGTGGCATCGAGGAAAAGGTTTTTCATGACAATCAGAGAATTTGCGCACACTGCGCAGCAGCACCTACAGGCTCGCACCGGCAGTCCCTTCAAGCGAGCCCACATCTACGAGCTCCTAGCCGCGTCGTTCGGGTTTAATTCCTACGCGGCGGTCAGCGACGACGCTGTATTCACGCAACGGCAGGATGGCCCCAGGGACTTCTCGTCGCAGCTCGGCGCGATCCGACGGCGATGCACTGAACTCGGGTATCAGGCCGCAACAGCAGATGTCGCCACGACCGAGTTGGCGGCCCTGCTTTCAGACCGCCGGCTCGATGTCGTCAGCCTGTCCGCCTTGGTGGCCGAGCTGCTCGCGGATCGGAGCGATCATGTTTGGTATGACGATGATCACGAATCTGATGATCCTCATGAACCACCCAAGCGAATCCTTCCCGACCCGTTCGATGATGAAGAAATCTCGCCGGCCCTCCTTCGGGATCTGGAGACCGCGGCCGAGAAAGGCAACGCGCTCGCGCACTACGCCCTTGCGCTCATCTACGACCGCGACGAAGAGGACGAAGGCCAGCAGGCGATCAGCCCCTACTGGCATTCCCAGGCTCAGCAGGGTCGCGTACTGACGGGAGTGCAAATCGAGTGGGCCGAGGCGTATGCGAAACAGCGTGCCGATGCCGAAAAATACGCCCTGCACCTTCGCGCGGCTGCCAGCCTCGGCAACCGGCACGCGTTGTTGGATCTCGCAGACCGCTTCGACGATCCCTCGTTTTTCGAGAAGGTCGGCGACGTGGATGTCGATGATCCGGCCAAGGTTGCCGAAATCGCCGCGCGCTTGGGTCGAGAGAAGGACGCGCGACGCTGGCTGACCATTGCCGCCGAGGCGGGCGACGTCGGTGCGATGCGCCAGCTCATCGACAGGCACGACCGCGGCGACCTGCTGCGATGCTGGACTTGGTTGTACCTCGCTCGGTTGGTGGGCACCGACCTGACTCAGGCCAAGCACTATGCGATCCACGAAGACGGCTCCGCGTATGACGACGACGTCGGCGGGCCGGTCTTCGTGGATGGCGACGACGGGGTGGAGTTGGAGCCGCTGCCACCGGATCGAGACGACACCGCGCAAGCGGAGGCGCAGCGTCTCTTCAACCGTCTTCCGCCGGCTCGCGTAGCGGGCTGAACGATACTAATATGCGGTAGATATTGACATTTACCGCATTTATGTATCATTCTCAGGGCATGGATACAACCAGCCATGCTCTGAGAATCCTTCGCCTCGCATCGGAGCGTGGGCTGGTGCGCGCGCGTGACCTCACCAGCGAGCGAATCCCTCGTGCCACGCTCTCTCGCCTGGTGGAGAGCGGTCGCCTCACCCAGGTTTCTCGCGGGCTGTACGCGCTACCCGGCCAATCCAAGTCTGAGCAGCACCAGCTTGCCGAGATCGCCATCCGCAGCCCGCAGGGCGTGTTCTGCCTCCTGACCGCCCTGCGCTTCCACGAACTGACCACGCAGTCCCCACACGAGGTGTGGCTGGCGATCCCGAACAAAAGCCATCCGCCAAAGCTCGACTATCCGCCGCTGCGCATCGTCCGGTTCTCCGGCGCGGCGCTCACGGAAGGTGCGCAGGTCCATGTCGTCGATGACGTACCCGTACGGGTCTACTCGGTCGCCAAGACCGTCGCCGATTGCTTCAAGTACCGCAACAAGATCGGCCTGGACGTCGCGCTCGAGGCCCTGCGCGAGTGCCGGCGAGAAAAACGCGCTACCAACGACGAGCTGTGGCGCTACGCGAAGGTATGCCGGGTGGCTGATGTCATGCGTCCGTACATGGAAAGCGTCGAGTGAGCCAGAAAGCCAATCTCGGCGCCTCGGTGCGCGCCCGGCTCCTGAACCGTGCCAAGGCCGAGAAATCGGAGTTCGGGCTGACGCTCACTCGCTTCGCACTGGAGCGCTTGCTCTACCGCCTCAGCGTCTCGCCCCACCGCGGCCAGTTCCTGCTGAAGGGCGCCCTGCTGTTCGATCTCTGGTTCGACGAGCCCCACCGCCCAACCCGTGACGCCGATTTTCTGGGCTTCGGCCCGGCCGACCTGCCGACACTGGAGAACGTGTTCCGCGAGATCTGTGCGGTGCAAGTGGCTGACGGCATCGTGTTCGATCCGGACTCGGTGAAGGCAGCCGAGATCCGTAAGGAAGCGAACTACGCCGGCATCCGGATCACGCTGACGGGATCACTGGATGGAGCCAGATGCCCCGTGCAGGCTGACATCGGGTTCGGCGACGCGGTAACGCCTGGCCCGGAGGAAACCGATTACCCGGTGCTACTCGATGATCTGCCGGCGCCCAAGCTGCGTGTGTATCCGCGCTATACGGTGATTGCAGAGAAATTCGAAGCGATCACGTCGCTTGGCATCGCCAATAGCCGCATGAAGGATTTCTTCGACCTGTGGGTGCTGACGCGGCATTCGGAGTTGGACGCTGCGATCCTGCGCCAAGCCGTGACCGCCACGTTCGCGCGCCGCGGCACGCCGCTGCCGACGACCACGCCGCCAGTGGGACTGTCGGACGAATTCGCGGCCGACGCGAACAAGCAAACCCAGTGGCGAGCGTTCACGACCCGAAACAAGCTCGACGCACCCTCACTGGAAACGGTCGTGAATCACCTCCGCGAATTCCTTAAGTCGGTGGTGCAGACCTCGGGCTGAGCGTCGTTCGTGGGCACCAATTCCAACCAGCCGTAGGCACTCTCCGAGTCCGGCAGTTTGAACCGCGCCGGAAATCTCGGAGGCTCGTTGGTGTGAGTCACGCCGCTTTGGCGAGACTCGGAGTTTGCGAATAGTAGTTCGCTTCGGCTTCTGCCGGCGGGATGTTGCCGATGGGCTCCAGCAGTCGGCGGTTGTTAAACCAGTCGACCCACTTGAGCGTCGCCCATTCGACGTCTTCGCGACTGCGCCACGATGTGCGCCGATGGATGACTTCGGCCTTGTACAGGCCGTTGATCGTTTCGGCCAGCGCGTTGTCGTAGCTGTCGCCGACGCTGCCCACAGACGGTTCAAGTCCAGCGTCGGCCAAGCGTTCGGTGTAGCGGATCGACACGTACTGGACGCCGCGGTCGCTGTGATGAATCAGCCGATCGATGCCGAAGGGTTTGCGCGCATGCAGGGCCTGCTCCAGCGCGTCGAGCACGAAGTCGGTTCGCGCCGACGATGACGCCCGCCAGCCGACGATCCGGCGCGCGTACACGTCGATGACGAAGGCCACGTAGACGAAGCCCTGCCACGTCGAGACATAGGTGAAATCGGAAACCCACAGCGCGTTAGGCCGATCGGCTTTGAACTGCCGGCGCACATGATCGAGCGGGCACGGCGCATTCGCATCGCTGACCGTCGTGCGCACCGATTTGCCGCGGATGACGCCGCGAAGACCGAGCCGCTTCATCAGGCGCTCGACGGTACAGCGTGCCACGGCAAAGCCTTCACGCCGCAGCTGTCGCCAGACCTTGCGTACACCGTAGACTCGGAAGTTTTCGTTCCAGACGCGCTCGACTTCCGGGAGAAGGGCTGCGTCCCGCTGGCTGCGCGCCGAACGCCGCTGCGGATGGCGCTGCCGGAGCTTGTGCGCGTGATACGTAGACGGGGCGATCCGCAACAGCCGGCAGATCGGCTCGATCCCATGGACGGCGCGGTGATCGTCGATGAACGCGATCATCGTTTGAACGGGCGGTCGAGCTCCGCCTGAGCAAAATATGCGCTGGCCTTACGCAGAATCTCGTTGGCCTGTCGCAGTTCGCGGACCTCGCGCTCCAACGCCTTGATGCGATCAGCTTCGGCCGTCGTCAGACCAGGCCGAACGCCCGTATCACGCTCGCTCTGCCGCACCCAGCGCCGCAACGTCTCGGCCGTACATCCCATCTTTGCTGAGATCGACACGATCGCCGCCCACTGCGATTCATATTCAGCCGCGTGCTCGGCCACCATCCGAACCGCGCGCTCCTGCAACTCCGGGGAAAACTTCGATGCTCTCGTCATGGCTCCATTGTCTCAAGTCAGGGAGCCTCCGAGATTTCCGGCGCGGTTCAGTTCGATTCCGTGTTTGGGAACTGAACCCGCGTCCGTTCTGCGTTTACTCTTTAGAGATCAGGGCGTTTCTGCCCATTTGCACCTAAACACTCTCATCTTGTGTAGAGTCTGGGGCTAATTCGTGGTGCCGTAGCACCCAGACCCCGCAGGAGTTCGAATCTTTCCGCATGAACCCGCAGGAACCCTCACTAGCCCGCACGGCCCGATGCTAGGACGTTGATTTTCAACAAATCGCTCGACCGATCCGCGCTTGCGGACTGCGGACTTCCAATGGGCCGGAAATCTGGCTCGCCAGACGGCTCTCGGTACCGACACGTTGCAAACAGTCGGTACTTCTCGATAACTACCCGACGAATCGGAACATCTCAGCTCGCCCTGATGTTGCCCCTGCTTGCTGACGCAGCTTGGAAGTTCTGGCTGCAATATTGCCCCCCCCCAATCGCTGTGGAAGGTAGCTCCCTGGGCAAGTGCAATTGAAGGGGGATCGCACGTAGGGCTGTGTGACCCCCATCCTGCAGCGTGACCTGATTGGGTCAAGGCCGAGTTGTCATGCAGGCAGTTTGGCTGCAAGCAGTTCGACCTTCTCGATATTGGGCGGAGAACTGAGCAAGGTCGCGGCGTTGGCCATCAAGGCCGCGGCGATCTGGCCGTTCAGATGTGCTTGGCGACCTGCCTCATCGGCAAAGGCATCGAACACACCAAACGTCGAAGGGCCAAACTTCAATGCGAACCAGGCCGTGGTGCCGGACTCGGCGTTGGCGAGCGGCAGTGCGCTGGCCAGGAAGTCGGCAAGCGTAGCCTCCTGGCCGGGTTTAGCTTCGAGGCGAACAAACAGGGCGAGCTTGGTCATGCTGTATTCCTTTGGGTAAATGGAAAAGTGGGTGAAGGGATCGACGAGAATGCAGTCTAAGTCTTCATGACAGACATCTCTATTGGCAATAATGACAACATTGATATCATTGTTGCCATGAAACTCCACCTCCTTGTTTGTGATGGCGTGTTTGATCTGGGGCTTGCGGCGCTCACTGACACAGTGGGCTTAGCCAATGCGATGGCGGGCTCGCTGCCACAGGCTCCCGCGCACATAGAGCTCACGCTGGTGGGCGTGCGGCGTCGCATCCGAACTGCGCAAGGCTTGACGGTCCCGGTGGTCACCGCGCATGGTGTGCCCGAACCAGACGTCGTGCTCGTGCCAGCGTTTGGCGACAAGATGCCTGACACGCTCTCGGCTCGGCTCACACGCCCCGACGTGCCCGATGCGGTCGCGGCGCTACAGCAGTGGTCCACCGCTGGCGCGCACCTTGGTGCCGCTTGTTCCGGTAGTTTCTTGCTTGCAGAGAGTGGCCTGCTTGATGGACATCGTGCGACGACGTCATGGTGGCTGGGGCCGATGTTTCGGCAGCGCTATCCGAACGTCACGCTGGACGAGTCACGCATGATCGTGAACTCGACACGCTTCACCACCGCGGGTGCCGCTTTGGCCCACGTCGACTTGGCCTTGCGCATCATCCGAGGGCGCAGTCCGGCGCTGGCTGCCCTGGTGGCACGCTATCTGCTGGTCGAGACACGCAGTTCGCAAGCCGAGTTCGTGATTCCCGACCACCTTGCGCATGCCGACCCGATGGTGGAGCGCTTCGAGTGCTGGGCCAGACGTCGGCTCGCGCAGGGGTTCTCGCTGGCCGAGGCGGCCAGCGCCGCGGGCACAAGCGAGCGCACCTTGGCGCGGCGGCTGCAAAGCGTTTTGGGCAAGACACCGCTGTCGTATTTCCAGGACCTGCGCGTGGAGCATGCCGTGCATCTCTTGCGCACCGGAAACGCGAGCGTCGACCAGGTCGCCGCACAGGTCGGGTACTCGGATGGGGTGACCCTGCGGGCCCTGTTGCGCCGTAAGCTGGGCCGGGGTGTCAGGGAGTTGCGACGCGGTGGATGACCAGAGGCGTTTGGTGTATGTACGGCTGGAGACCGCCGGGAAACTGACGCAGGCCAAACGGCGCATTTGGACCTGACAAAACTACTGCCCGCCACGGCGCGCAAGCTCCAGTTTGACCCCGGACAAAGTTTTGCTGGCAATGTCGTGGTTGAGCAAATCAATACCTTGATTGAGCAACGCTGTGCACTGACGATTCGGCGGCTCACCGACCCCGCCGCCGACAATGACGCAGCCGCCGAGCCCACCGTTTGAACTACCGTGCGGACACGGGTTCGATTCAGGGTTTGGGAATTGAACCGACATCCCATCGCAGACGAGTTTGATGCCCGTTTCCGACGACTGAATCGCCCAGATGGCCGGCGGTGCCGCCGACGTTGCAAATCGTCGGTACTTGTCGATATCTACCGACGAATCGGAACATTTCTCAGCTGACACTGACCTGGGCCACCACGGTCTTGGTCGAGGTCGCCAGGCACGACTCCTCGTAGGCCTCAATGTCGGCCTGCCGGTAGAGCACGCGCCCGCAGAGCTTCAGAAACTTGGGGCCGATCCCCGCGCTGCGCCAGCGTTCCAGGGTGGCCTCGCTGATACACCAGCGCGCGGCCAGTTGTTTTTGATTGAGATGAACGACTTCCATCTTGGTCTCCTTCCGAATGAGTTGGCAGGAGTCCATGAAGGCGCTGTTCCGGTCGCGAGCCAAGTCAATTCCAGGAAGCGCCGCTACTCCGGCAGGTCGTTCAGCTCATAGCTGGTGCTGCGCCCGCCCGCATCCGATTTGCGCAGCACGCCCCGCGTCAGCAGATCGTTGATGTCGCGCAGTGCCGTGTCCGGCGAGCATTTGGCGATGGCCGCCCACTTGCTGCTGGTGAGCTTGCCCTCGAAACCATCGAGCAGCTTGTTCAGCAATTTCACCTGCCGCTCGTTCAACGGGGTCGTCGCCCAGCGCTGCCAGAACCGCGCTTTGGTCAGCACGGCATCAAGCGTGTGCTGCGCATGGTCGAGGGCGCGATGAAGCGTGTCGAGGAACCACGCAAGCCACTCGGTGACATCCATCGACCGCTTCTGCGTCCTCTCCAGGATGTCGTAGTAAGCCTTGCGTTCGCGCTGGATCTGCGCCGACAAACTGTAGAAGCGTTGCGGGCTGCCATCGGCACGCGCCAGCAGCAGATCGCCAATGGCCCGGGCGATACGGCCATTGCCATCATCGAATGGATGCAGAGTGACGAACCACAGATGGCCAAGGCCTGCCTTGAGCAGTGGCGGTTCGTTTGATGTGCCATTCAGCCAGTCGAGGAAGCGGCTGGTTTCGGTCTCGAGGCGATCGGCCGGCGGTGCTTCGAAATGCACCCGCTGGCGGCCGATGGGTCCGGACACCACCTGCATCGGGCCGGTGGCATCGTCGCGCCAGCCGCCGACGTTGATCTTGGAGAGCCCAGAATGGCCGGTAGGAAACAGTGCGGCATGCCAGCCGAACAGACGCTCACGCGACACCAGTGCCTGGCAGTTGGCGGTGGCATCAAGCACCATCTCGACCACGCCTTCGACATGCCGATCGACCGGAGCGAGCGCGCCGATGTCAACGCCCAACCTGCGGGCGATGGACGAGCGCACGGATTCAACGTTGAGCTGCTCGCCTTCGATCTCGCTGGTCTTGACCACGTCCTCGGTGAGCGCCGCGAGACTCGCTTGGTCACGCAAGGCCATGCCGACGTCAGCCAGACGCCCCATCAAGAGCCCTTGGGCACGACTGACCTCAGCCATGGGCTCGGCCAGCGCCGCCAGGTCGAAGCGCCAGTTTGGCCAGTCACTGGCCTGCCAGATGTATTTGTATTCGCCGCTATTCATGCGGAGATTATGGACTGCAATCTCCGCACGCGCAAGTCAATCGCCGCGCATTGTGCGGTGAATGTGGTCACCATTCGCCGCATGACGGATCGCCTTGCCCCAGGAATGGGTGTAAATGGGTGTGTTATTGGCTGTGGCAACGGACGCGGGTTCAGTTCCCGTTTCGGGAATTGAACTGGCCACGGAAAGCAGACGAGGTTGAGGCCGTATTCCGACTACCAATCAGTCCGAAAAACCTGCTTGATCCTCCACTGCCGACGGGCGTACCGGCAGGCTTTTCGCTCCGGTTCGCACTGGTTCGCAGCAACCCGCAGCGCTTCGATTCCGTACTTTCAATAGTCGTTTGATGCGGGGTACCACCCCACCACCAATTCGCTGCAACGAATAGCCATCGTTGCCTAAGTATGATTAGTAAAATCAGATACTTAGGTGCGGTGGCTTTCTCGTGGGCGTCTTCCGATTGATCGCGTGTCGGCGCCGGGAAGATCAGTTTGGGCGCAGCCCCTGCGGATGCGCGTACACCGTCATGCGCTTATCACGGGCGAAGCCGATCAAGGTCACACCCGCTTCGAGCGCGACCCGCACCGCGAGAGCTGTAGGAGCGGATACCGCAGCCAGCAGATGAATGCCGGCCTGCGCTGCCTTGTGGACGATTTCGTATGAAGCCCGTGACGTCACCAGCAGCGCCGTCGCCGGCAGCTGCTGCCGCGCAGCGGCGCCGATGACCTTGTCGACCGCGTTGTGCCGGCCCACATCTTCGCGCACCAGCAGTTCGCCGCCGTCGATCAGCAGCGCGGCAGCGTGCAGGGATCCGCT
>CBINNP010000100.1:0-11805 GCA_966252075.1 uncultured Solimonas sp. | reverse complement strand
GGACGTACATAAGCGACTCGCAACGCCGCGATGCGCCAAAACCGTCCCGCCCCTTTGGGGTGCCACCCGCTTTGCGGCCATGCGGCGTTGCTCCTCAGTCATTTGGAACCACCAAATTCTTTCGTCGCGCCTTGCCTGGCCGCAAAACGGGTGGCATCACACCGGCGGCCATCGCGTTAACAGGCCCTAGTCGTGCAGCAAGGCCAGCACGATCTCGACGACGATCAGCAGCACGATGGTGATTTCCAGCAGCTGCGAGCGGCTCGCCGAGGACTCGTCGTACAGCGCGGTGTAGGTGTCGCGGATGATCGCCAGCTTGCGGTCGACCGCAGCGCTGAGCTTGGGTACGCGCAGCAGTTCCAGTGTGGCGGTGTAGACGCGCGCCAGGTAGACGTCCTCGGTGACCTGCAGCGCATTGTCGACCTTCTCGGTCAGTTCGGTGACTTCGGCCACCAGCGTGTAGAGCCGCCGCGCCAGATCGGCAAACCGGCGTGGCGCCAGCAGATAGGCGGCGCGGCGCGCTTCCTCGACCCAGTCGTACATCCGCGGCAGTTCGTCGTCGAGCAGTTCGTCGTAGTAGCGCATTTCCAGCAGCTGCGCGTTGGCGACTTCGAGCACCTCGATCACGTCGGAATCGCCGCGCGGCTCGTAGACGAAGGCCCTGTCCCAGTTCAGTACCACCAGATCATCCTGGTAATACGAAAACCGCTGTCGCAGAAGGTCACGCCGCGCCTCATCGGACAGCGGCCGGCGCTCGCCGGTCAGCACGCCGGCGAGATCGACACGCGCCATCAGTTCGGCGGCTGTCAGCGGCTCTGCCCACTGGCGGACCACCAGCATCAGGTAATCCTCCTGCAGATGCGTGGCTGTCGGCCGCACCAATGCGGACGCCAGCACCGTCGTCAGCTGCGCGAGCAGGGCTGTCCATATCGCCGCGTCGGCATGAGGGCCGATCTGCCGGTCGACCGCATCGACGCGTTGTTCGCAGGCCGGCCAGTCAAGATCGTGCAAGGCGAGCTGCAGCGACAACGACACCACGCCGAACTCGTAGACGCGCGCCGTCACCGCAGCGTCGTGCGCCTTGCCGTCGAGCATCAGCGGCACCGTATCCAGCTGCAGCAGCACCGGCGGCACGTCGAAGGCCAGCGCCTTGGTCGGCGTGTTGCTCAGCCGGCTGCGGCTGGCACCGCCGCGCGCCGCCCACAGGCCTTCGACGCGCGGCAGATCGATCGCGTAGGCGATGTCGAACAGGCGCAGCGCGACGATCGTTCCAAGCTTGAGTTGCGGTTGCCGCGGATCCAAGCGTGAGCACCGGCAGACAGGAGTCCGCCGATGCTAGTCAATCGCGGCGCGTCGCCGGTGACGGTTCGATGACAACGCCGCTTCAGCCGCGGCCGCGGAAGAAATCGCGGACGTCGTCGATCACCGCCTGCGGCTCTTCCCAGGCGGCGAAGTGGCCGCCGGCTTCGTGCAGGCGGAACTGCTGCAGGTTGTAGTAGCCCTCGGCCCAGCGGCGCGGCATGAAGGCGACTTCGCGCGGCAGCACGGTGAGGCCGACCGGCGCCTCGACCACCGGCGTGCGCGCATGCGCGGGCTGCCAGGGGTTGTGCGCGGCCTCGTAGTAGTAGCGTGCCGAGGTGCCGAAGCTTTGCGTGACCCAGTACAGCATCACGGTGGTGATCAGATCGTCCTTGCTGAAGCGCGTTTCGACGTCGCCCTTGCAATCGCTCCAGGCGCGGCGTTTGTCGACGATCCACGACAGCAGGCCCAGCGGCGAGTCGTTGAGCGCATACGACAGCGTCTGCGGCCGCGTGCTCTGGATCGCCAGGTAGCCGGAACCGCTCTGGAAGAAGGCGGCGGTGCGCTCGGCCAGCGCGGCTTCGTCCGGCGCGTAATCGGAGGCTTGCGGCATGCTGCCGCCGGACAGCAGGTCGAGCGGCAGCATCAGCGTGAAATGCGCGCCCAGCAGGCGATCGGCGTAGCGATGGCCGAGATCGGCAGTGATCAACGCGCCCCAGTCGGCGCCATGCGCGGCGAAGCGCGGATAGCCGAGCTTCTCCATCAGCTTCACCCACAGGCCCGAGGTCTGCCAGAAGTTGACGCCGGTCTTGCGCAGCGGCGTCGAGAAGCCGTAGCCGGGCAGCGAAGGCACGATGACGTCGAAGGCGTCGGCGGCATCGCCGCCGTGCGCCGCCGGATCGCTCAGCGGGCCGATGACCTTCTTGTAGTCCCAGAAGCTCCACGGCCAGCCATGGCTGAGGATCAGCGGCTTGGGCTTGAGCCCCCGGGGCGCCTTGCCGCGGACATGGATGAAATGGATGGGGATGCCGTCGATCTCGGTGCGGAATTGCGCGAAGCCGTTGATCTCGCGTTCCTGGGCGCGCCAGTCGTAGCGGTCGCGCCAGTAATCGAGCAGTTCCTTGAGGTACGCGCCGTTGCTGCCGTAACGCCAGTCCTCGTTGCCGAAGTCCTCCACCCAGCGGCTCTGCTTCAGGCGCAGCTGCAGGTCTTGCAGGGTTTCCTCACTGACGGCAACGCGAAATGCCTCGATCGACACCGTTGTCTCTCCTTCATTATTGATATGAGCGCTAGGCTGCCGGCTGCGCCGGCCGGAAACTGTCACCGCTGTGACAATTCCGGTGTGAACAACACCGCGAGCGGCCATTGTGCCAGCCAGTCCGCGGGCAGCAGGCGCCGCTCCACGGTCACACTTGCGCCTGGCTTGAGCAGGCTTCGCCAGTGCCGTCCGCGCAAGGCGCCGGGCAGCTCGATCTCGGTATCGGTCCAGGCCTCATCGGCGAGGCAGAGTCCACCGTCGGCGCGCGACAGCGCCTGCGTGAAGCGTGGCGCGACGACGATCAGCGCCGTCTCGCCCAGGCTGCGCGCAAAGGCGATCAGCTGCCGCGCCCGCCTGCCGCGCACGCGCAGCGGGCGATAGTCGCCCTGCGCGAACAAGGCGGGCATCGCGCCGCGCAGTGCCAGCAGCCGCTGGATCAGGCGTTGCTTGATGCGTCCGTCATGCCAGGCGCGCAGCAGCGCGGCGTCATCGTCGGCGGCGTCCAGGGCCCGGCTGCGCGCGGCGAAGTCCACCGGCCGACGGTTGTCGGGGTCGACCAGGCTGAAGTCCCAGAACTCGCAGCCCTGGTAGCAGTCCGGCATGCCGGGGACGGTCAGCCGCAGCAGCGTCTGGGTCAGGCCGTTGCGGGCGCCGGCCGCGGCGATGCCCTCGGCCAGCGCTGCCAGCTCGGCGAGGAAGTCGGCCGATTGCGCGGGATCGAGCAGGGTCTCGACAAAGCCCCGGCAGGCGGCTTCATACGCCAGGTTGGGTTCGACCCAGCCGGAGCGCCGCTTCGATTCGCGCACGGCCTTTTCCTGCCAGGCTGCCAGGCGGCTGCCGAGCTGCTGCAGGCCCTCACGATCATCGGCCCGCAAGCCGGGCGGCCAGGCGCCGACCAGCATCTGGTAAAGGATGTATTCGTCGGTGGCATCCGGTCCCCGCACGCCGTCGATCTGCGGCTTGCGCGCGGCATTGACGTTGCGCCATCGCATCACCTGCTCGGCCCACTGCGAGGGCATCTCGCTGAGCACGGCCAGCCGCGCGCGCAGGTCTTCGCCGCGCTTGTGGTCGTGCGTCGCGGTCGCCAGCATCGCCTGCGGATAGCGGCGCGCGCGGGTGATGCAGGCGCTGTGAAATGTCTCGACCTCGCTTGCGAACTGCCCCGGATCGGCGCCGACCTCGTTACGCGACACCAGCACGCCATAGCGGTAGAAGGCGGTGTCTTCCACCGACTTGGCGGCGACCGGCGCGGTCAGCTGCTGAAAGCGGGCGATGGCGCGCAGCCGCAGCCGCCGTTCGGCCGCCTGGCTCACCGTGGCCGGCGCCTCGGCACCCAGCCAGCGGTCGATCTGCTCGACCAGCGCGCGCTCGCCGGGTCGGCAGCTCTGCTGCGCCGCCGCGCAAACCTCGCGCATGATCGCCGCATCGGCCTCCGAGCGACCGGACAGCTGCACGTAGGTGCGGTAGACCGGGAAGTGCACCAGCAGCTCGGTGAGCACGCGGCGCACCGCCGCCAGCGACCAGTCGCGCGTCAGCGCCTGCGCGCGCGCCACGCGGTGCAGCGCGCGGGCGCAAGCTTCGAAGTCGGCGGCGAACAGTTCCTGCGGAATGCGCCGCCGTGCGCGCTGCACCTCGCGGTCGAAGTCGCCCGAGTAGCCGCTGCAGTGGCTCCACAGCGCCGACAAGGGCGCCGCACCGTCAGCGTCGTGCAGCACGGCAGACACCTCGTTCATGAAGCTGTAGCCGGAGCTGCCGTCGGTGCGCCAGTCGCTCGCCAGCTTCTCGCCCGGCGCGAGGATCTTTTCGACGACCAGATAGGCCGGCTCGCGCGGCAGCGCCGCCGGCCGCTGCGCCTGCAGCCGCGCCAGCCGCGCACGCAGCTTGCGGCAATAGGCGCGCGGATCGGCGAGGCCGTCGACGTGATCGACGCGCACGCCATCGATCAGGCCTTCGGCGTAAAGGCGAAACGTGATGGCATGGATCGCCTCGAACACCGCCGGCTCCTCGACGCGCAGCGCAGCCAGGTCGATGACGTCGAAGAAGCGCCGCCAGTTGATCTCGTCGGCGGCGGTTCGCCACCACGCCAGCCGCCAGTGCTGGCGTTCGCAAAGACGCTGCAGCTGTTCGCGGCGCTGCGCCTCGGCGGCGGCAGTGGCGTGCTCCTGGCGCCGGTAGCGCTGCAGCAGGCCGGCGATCGCGGCGCGCACCGCCGGGTCCGCTGCGTGGCGAGCGGCAAGCGCTGCGCGCGTCTGCGCGAACGCCGCCCAGCGCGCGCTGCGGCCGCGGCGCGCCAGGGCGTCGCGGAACTCGCGCGCCGGCTCGGCCAGCGCGGTGCCGCCACTGCGCAGCAGGGGCGCGTAGACCTGCGGTGCCAGCGGAAAGTGATGGTCGTAGTAGGCGACCAGCAGGCGTCCCGAGGCGGCGTCGAACTGCAGCCTGAGCTCGTCGTCGGCGATCGCCTGCCCGTAGGGTTTGCCGAGAAACGGCGCGGCGACGCGGCCGCGCAAGGCCGGATCGTCGACCGCCCAGTCGATGTCGAAAAAGTTCGCATAAGGGCTGTCGCGGCCCCATTCCAGGGTCTCCAGCCACCAGGCGTTGTCATGGCCGCCGACACCCATGTGGTTGGGCACGATGTCGACGATCAGGCCCATGCCGAGGGCGCGCAGCGCCTCGACGAAGCGGCGCAGCGCCGCTTCGCCGCCCAGCTCCGGATTGATGGCGCCGTGATCGACGACGTCATAGCCGTGCATGGAGCCGCTGCGGGCGACGAGGATCGGCGAGGCATAGACGTGGCTGATGCCCAGCCGCGCCAGATACGGCAGCTGCTCGCGCGCCGCATCGAAACCGAAATCGCGATGCAGCTGCAGCCGCATCGTCGCGCGGATACTGGATTCATGCGCCATGGACTTCAGCTCCCGCGCGGCCGTTCGGCGGCGAGCCGAGCGAGCCTTGCCTGCACTTCGGGTTGCTGGAAGAGATCCGCCGCCGGTGCCGGCAGCCGGCGTTGCCAGTTGGGATGCTCGGCGACGGTGCCTGGCAGATTCGGCTGTTCGAGCAGGCCCAGCAGATCCTCGATCGGCGCGATCGCCAGTTGTGAGGGCGTGCTCGCCACATACTGCAGCGCGGCGTCGACCGCCGCCTCGGCCTGATCGGGCGGCGGCGCCTCGTGTTGCCTGACCACGCCGGCGTGCCGGTACGCCGCCCACAGCGTGCGACGGTCGAGCGCGCGCTCGTCGCGGTCCTGCTGCTCGCCGCTGTGCGGTGCGAACAGCTGCAGCTGCGCGCGCCAGTCGATGTCGCGGCCCTGCCACCAGCCGCGGCTGCTCGGCAGATCGTGCGTGCTGGTCGTCGCCATGGCCTCGACCGGCCAGCGCGGAGGTTCCACGAACAGGCCGTGATCGCGCTCGAACCACAGCACGCGCATGCCGAGGATGCCGGCGCCGTACAGGCGCTCGCGAAAGCCGTCCGGCACAGTGCCCAAGTCCTCGCCGACGATCACGGCGCGGTGTCGTACCGACTCCAGCGCAATCAGGCGCAGCAGATCGGCGAGCGGATAGCGCAGGTAGGCGCCTTCGGTCGCGTGTGCGCCCGGCGGCACCAGCCACAGCCGCTGCAGGCCGAGCACGTGATCGATGCGCAGGCCGCCGACCTGCCGCAGCGCCGCGCGCAGGGTTTCGATGAACGCCGCGTAGCCGCCGCGGCGCATCGCGCGCGGCGAGAACGCGGTCAGGCCCCAGCTCTGGCCCAGCGCATTGAGCAGATCCGGCGGCGCGCCGACCGACAGCTTGCCGAGCATCTCGCGCTGCCGGCTCCAGGCATGGCTGCCGCCGCCGTCGGTGCCTACCGCCAGATCGCCGATCAGGCCCACTGCCATGCCGGCCTCGCGCGCGGCGCGCTGCGCGTCGCCCAGCCCCTTGGCGGCGAGCCACTGTGCGAACAGGTGGAAGCGCAAGTCCTCGCGATGCGCCTCGGCGAAGGCGGCGACGGCGGGCGAGCGCGGATCGCGCAGCTCCGCCGGCCAGTCGTGCCAGGACCAGCGGCCCGCCGCGAACTGCCGGGCGTGCAGCGCCTCGAAGCAGGCGTGATCGCGCAGCGCCTCGCCGCCGTCATCGACGAAGGCGGCGAACGCGCGTGCGCGCTCGCCACCGCCGTCGAGTTGCGGCGACAGCTGTGCATAGCTCGCGCGCAGCAACTGCAGGCGAGCGCGCGCCGCCGCCGGCCAGTCGATCAGCGGCTCCTCCTGCAAGCGCTGCCACTCGGCCTGCAGGCCGAGTTCGGCGATCAGCCGCCGGGACTCGGCGTCGCCGAGCAAGGCGGCCGGATCGGCATGCATGGCGTTGATGAACAGCCGGCTCGACGGCGCATACGGTCCATAGCGGTCGGGGTCGGCGGCGAACAGTGCGTGTACCGGACTGATCGCGAGCGCATCGGCACCATGGCCGGCCGCCAGCCGCGCGAACTCGGCGAGCGCGCCGAAATCGCCGACGCCGCCATCGCCGCTGCGGCGCAGCGCGTAGAGCTGCGCGGCAATGCCCCAGATCCGCGGCGAGCCGCCGCGGGCGGCGAGCGCGTCGGCGACGCCAAAGGCACGCAGCGGCGCGGCGGCGATGGTGATCTCGCGGTCGTCGAGCTGCAGGCGGTGATAGCCGACCGCCTCCGGCAGCTGTGCCTGCAGCTGGCCGTCGCCGCGATCCTCGAAATGCAGGCTTGCGCGGCGGCCGTCCTCGCAGAGCAGCGTCCGCGTGCTGCCGGCGCCGATTTCTCCGGCGGCGATGCGCAGGCTGCCGCCGGCGGTCGCGGTCAGCAGCGGCGGCAGCGTCGCCGCATCGTTGTCGGCGGTCAGCATCGCTTGCGATTCGGCAATCTGCGCGGCGCTGCCGGCCGGCAGATCCAGCGCGGCGAGCAGCGCGCGCAGGGTGTCCGGCGCGACCTCGCGAGGTTCGCCGCGGTAGTCGGTCCAGCGCAGGCTGATGCCGGCCTGTTCGGCGAGGCTGCGTAAGGCGTCGTCGCTCATGAGGTCCTCAAGATGTCCCTGACGCGCGGGCGTCGGGCAGGTCCAGCCATACGCAGCCGGCACCTGCCGGCAACCGGCCCTGCTGCGTGCTCGCAGCCACGCCGGCCTGCGTTTCGAACAGCAACCGCTGTGCCGGCAATGCCGCGCCCGGCAGCGCCTGCGCCTCGGCGCCGAAGTTCAGCGCCATCGTCAGCGTGGCGCCGTCGCCGAGCTGCCAGCGGGCGCGCAGCGCGTGGCTGCCGATTGCTGCGGCCTCCAGCGAGCGGGCGCCGCGCAGCCGCGGCATCAGCTGCGTGCGGCGCAGTGTCAGCAACTGACGGTAGTAGGCACGCATCGCCTCGGCCGCAGGCCCGTGCTCATCGTCGGGGATCGAACGCTGGAAGGTCTGCGGATCGTTGGGATCGGGAATCTGTGCGCGCCGTGCCGGATCGCTGAACGCGGCGAACTTCGCGAACTCCTTGCGGCGGCCGTCGCGCACCAGCGGCGCCAGCTGCGCACCGTGGTCGGTGAAGAACAGGAAGGGCGCGCGGCTGCCCCATTCCTCGCCAAAGAACAGCAGCGGGATCTGCGGCGACAGCAGGACCATCATCGTCGACACGCGCAGCGCGTCGGCGTCGGCGAGCAGGCTCAGGCGCTCGCCGAAGGCGCGATTGCCGACCTGGTCGTGGTTCTGCTGGAACAGCACGAAGGCGGTCGGCGGCAGGGCCGCGCTCGGTGTGCCGCGCGGCCTGCCGTGCAGCGTCGGCATCGGCTCGCCCTGGTAGCAGAAGCCCTCGCCGAGCACGCGCGCCAGATGCTGCGCCGGCGTGTCGGCGTAAGCGGCGTAGTAGCCCTCGTGCTCGCCGGTCAGCAGGACATGCAAGGCGTTGTGGCCGTCGTCGTTCCACTGCGCGTCGTAGCGCGCGCCGTCGGCGCCGCGCTCGCCACCGTCGAGCAGGCGTGCGTCGTTGTGCTCGTTTTCCAGCACCAGATGCACGTGGCGGCCGGGCTCGATGCTGTCGCGCAGCTTCAGCGCCAGCTCGTCGAGGAAGTCCTCGTCGGTGATCGCGTGCACGGCGTCGAAGCGCAGGCCGTCGACGCGGAACTCGTGCAGCCAGTACAGCGCGTTGTCGATGAAGTAGCGGCGCACCTCGGGTCGGCGGAAGTCGATCGCCGCGCCCCAGGGCGTGCTGATGTCGTCACGGAAGAAATCGGCCGCGTAGGCGTGCAGGTAGTTGCCGTCCGGCCCGAAGTGGTTGTAGACCACGTCGACGAAGATCATCAGGCCCAGCCGGTGCGCCTCGTCGATCAGCCGCTTCAGCGCATCCGGCTCGCCGTAGGCGCGGTCCGGCGCGTATGGCAGCACGCCGTCGTAGCCCCAGTTGTGGCGCCCCGGAAACTCGTTGAGCGGCATCAGCTCCACGGCGGTGATGCCGAGCGCCGCCAGAGCCGGCAAGCGCGCGCGCACGCCGTCGAAGCCCCCGCAGGCGCCGACATGCAGCTCGTACAGCACCGTCTCGTGCCAGGGCCGGCCGCGCCAGGCCGTTTGCCGCCAGGCGTAGGTCTGCGGATCGGTGAGCAGGCTGTAGCCATGCACGTCATCGGCCTGCGCGCGTGCGGCCGGATCCGGCACCGCCAGCCCGTCGTCGAGGCGGAAGCGATAGCGCGCGCCGGCGGCGCAGGCCACCGTCAGCTCGAAGCAGCCGTCCTCCTGGCGCTGCATCGGCAGCGGTGCGCGGCCGTCGATCTCCAGCTGCAAGGCCGGCTGCGACGGCGCCCAGATGCGGAAGCGCGCGCGGCCGTCGCCGAGCAGCGTCGCGCCGTAATGCAGGCGGTGCTCGTGGCGTGACACCGAGGCGCTGTTCATGCGGCCTCGGCCGGCGCCTCGTCGGCGGCGGATTCATTGCCGGCGCGGGCCTGCGTGCTCTGCGACTGCAACAGCGCGGCGTTGAAGCTTTCCTGCGACAGCGTCACCGCCAGCAGAATCATGCTGTGGTGGTCGATCTCGAAACTGCCGTCCTCGATCGTCTCGTCCTGCCGCGTCGGATCGCCGCTGTCGAGCAGCAACTGATACTGCAGATGCGGACTGGGCAGCGCGAAGCGATGGCGCGCGCCGTCGGCGTTGAACAGCGCGACGATGATGCGCAGGCTGCCCTCCTCGTCGCGACAGGCGCGGCGCAGGCCGAGCAGGCGCGCATTGCCGTTGTGCCAGTCGTCGGTCGGCAGTTCCTCGCCGCGCTCGTCGAACCAGAACACGTCGCGCAGGCCGGGCGCCAGTTCGATCTGCGCGTGCTGGAAGTAGTGGCCCTGCAGCAGCGGATGCTCGCGACGCAGCCGCAGCATGCGGGCGACGAAATCGCGCAGGCTGGCGCCGCGCTCGGTTTCCAGCAGCGTCCAGTCCAGCCACGACAGCTCGTTGTCCTGGCAGTAGGCATTGTTGTTGCCGTGCTGCGTCTGGCCGAACTCGTCGCCGGCCAGCAGCATCGGCGTGCCGTGCGCCACCAGCAGCGTCGCCAGCATCGCGCGCTTGATGCGATCGCGCTGCGCGAGGATGCCGGCGTCGTCGGTCGGGCCCTCGACACCCCAGTTGCTGCTGTCGTTGTGATCGCTGCCGTCGCGGTTGTCCTCGCCGTTGGCCTGGTTGTGCTTGCCGTTGTAGCTGACCAGATCCTCCATCGTGAAGCCGTCGTGCGCGGTGATGAAGTTGACGCTGGCCCAGGGCCGGCGGCGATGGTGGTCGAACATCTCGGCCGAGCCTTGCAGCCGCGCCGCCAGCGCCGGGCGCAGGCCGGCATCGCCTTTCCAGTAGCGGCGCAGATCGTCGCGGAACTTGCCGTTCCATTCCGCCATGCCGGCCGGATGGTTGCCGATCTGGTAGCCGCCGGGGCCGATGTCCCAGGGCTCGGAGATCAGCTTGGTACGCGCCAGCAAAGGGTCCTGCATCAGCGCGTCGAAGAAGCCGGCACCAGGATCGAAGCCGTTCGGCTCGCGGCCGAGCGTGACGCCGAGGTCGAAGCGGAAGCCGTCGACATGGAATTCGCTGACCCAGTAGCGCAGCGAATCCATCACCAGCTTGATCACCCGCGGATGACTGAGATTGACGGTGTTGCCGCAGCCGGTGTCGTTGATATGGAAGCGCGGATCATCCGGCAGCAGCCGGTAATAGGCCTGGTTGTCGAGGCCGCGGAACGACAGCGTCGGCCCCAGCTCGCTGCCTTCGCAGGTGTGGTTGTAGACCACGTCGAGAATCACCTCGATGCCGGCCGCATGCAGCTGCTTGACCGCCCACTTGATCTGGCCGAGCGTGCCATCGGACAGGTAGGCGCGTTCCGGTGCGAAGAACGCCAGCGTGTTGTAGCCCCAGTAATTGGTCAGGTCCTGTTCGAGCAGATAACGGTCGCGGACGAAGGCGTGGATCGGCAGCAGCTCGATCGCGGTGACGCCGAGACTCTTCAGGTGTTCGATCGAGCGCGGATGGCCGAGTCCGCCGAAGGTGCCGCGATCATGCTCGTAGACGCCGTCGCGGCGCTTGCTGAAGCCACGCAGATGCGCTTCGTAGATCACCGTCTCCGACCACGGCACGCGCGGCGGATGGTCGTCGCCCCAGTCGAAGTGCTCGTCGACGACGATCCCCTTGGGCACGTAGGCGGCGCTGTCGCGGCGGTCGAAGCTGAGGTCGGCTTTCGGCGAGCCGAGGCGATAGCCGTACAGCGCGTCGTGCCAGCGCAGCTCGCCGGCGAGCTGACGCGCGTAGGGGTCGACCAGCAGCTTGTGGCCATTGAAGCGCAGGCCGTGCTTGGGCTCGTAGGCACCGTAGGCGCGGTAGCCGTATTGCAGGCCGGGCCGCGCATTGGGCAGATAACCGCGCCAGACGCCGTCGACGCAGTACGGCATGGCCAGGCGCTGCTCGTGCCTGCCGGCGTGGTCGAACAGGCACAGCTCGATCCTCTCCGCCGTTTCCGAGAACACCGCGAACTGTGTGCCGCGACCGTCCCAGTAAGCGCCGAGAGGGCCGTCGACGTGTTGCGGTTCGGGCGGGAGGAGGCGGTCGGGGAGGTCGGGGAGCATGCGGGGTCCTTAACGATTTATCGGGGAGTTACAACTCGCCGTTGCCACTTGTTTTGTTCGCTTGCCTTTCGCCCTGTGAGGCGACCTACTTTTCTTTGCTTGTGCAAAGAAAAGTAGGCAAAAGAAAGCACACCCCTGGGGCCGCACTCGCTGCGCGAGTGCCCTGCGCTGCTCACGTGCTCGGGGC
>CBINNP010000099.1:0-11930 GCA_966252075.1 uncultured Solimonas sp. | reverse complement strand
AACCTGTGCATGAACAACATCCTGCGCAACGGCAACGAGGCGCAGAAGCAGAAGTACCTGCCGGGCCTGAACAAGGGCACGCTGGTCGGCGCATTGGGCCTGACCGAGCCCGGCGCCGGCTCCGACGCGCTGGGCTCGATGCGCACGACGGCGCGTCGCGACGGCGGTCATTACATCCTCAACGGCACCAAGATCTACATCACCAACGGCCCGGTCGCCGACGTGCTGCTGGTCTATGCCAAGACCGACAAGGAGCGCGGCCAGCACGGCATCTCCGCGTTCATCGTCGAGAAGGATTTCCCGGGGTTCAAGGTCGCGCAGAAGCTGGTGAAGATGGGCTTCCGCGGCTCGCAGACGGCGGAGCTGGTGTTCGACGATTGCCGCGTGCCGGCCGAGAATCTGGTCGGCGAGGAGAACCGCGGCGTCAAGATCGTGATGTCCGGCCTGGATCTGGAGCGCGCGATGATCGCGCCGATCTGCCTGGGCGTCGCCGAGCGTGCGCTGCAACTGTCGATCGACTACGCAAAGCAGCGCCAGCAGTTCGGCCGGCCGATCGCCGATTTCCAGATGGTGCAGTCGATGATCGCGCAGATGTACGTGCGCGTGGAGTCGATGCGCCTGTTCACCTACCAGGTGCTGCGCGCCTGCAACGGCGTCGACGAGAGCCAGGGCGGTCGCGGCGAGATCCACAAGCTGACCGCGGCCGGCATGATGTACGCCGCCGACACCGTCAACCAGGTGCTCAACGACGCCGTGCAGATCCACGGCGGCAGCGGCTACATCTGGGAGTCCGAGATCAACCGGCTGTTCCGCTCGACCAAGCTGCTGGAGATCGGCGCCGGCACCACCGAAGTGCGCAAGATGATCATCGCCGGTGAGCTGCTGAAGTCGTAGCCGATGACGACAGGCGACGACGAACTCTCGGCGCTATGGTCGGCGCCGACGGTCTACCGCGCCGATCTGTTCGCCGGCCAGACATTGCTGGTGACCGGCGGTGGCGGCGGTATCGGCCGGACGGTGGCGCTGCTGTTCGCGCGGCTCGGCGCCCGCGTCGTCATCTGCGGGCGCACGGCGGCCAAGCTCGAACGCGTCGCGGCGTCCGCGCGCCAGCGCGGTGTCAAGATCTGGACGCTGGCCGCCAACGTCCGCGAGCCGGAGCAGGTCGAGCATCTGTTCGCGCAGATCGAGCGCGAGCACGGCCGGCTCGACGGCGTCGTCAGCAGTGCCGGCGGCCAGTTCGCGCAGCCGGCGATCGACTATTCCGTCAACGGCTGGAACGCGGTCATCAACAACAATCTCAATGCCAGCTGGTACGTGATGCAGCGCGCGGCGAAGCACTGGCGCGAGCGCGGCGGGCCGGGCTCCATCGTCAATGTCGTGGTCGTCACCGATCGCGGCATGCCGGGCATCGCGCACTCGGTGGCGGCGCGTGCCGGCGTGATCGGTGCGATGCGCACGGTCGCCGTTGAATGGGCGCCGCTGGGCATTCGCGTCAATTGCGTCGCGCCGGGCCTGACGGCCACCGAGGGGCTCGACGTCTATCCGCCGCAAGGGCGCGCCGAGTTTCCGCTGGCCAATCCGCTGAAGCGGCCGGCGACGCCGATGGAGATCGCCGAAGGCTGCATCTACCTGACCGCGCCCAGCGGCAGCTTTGTGACGGGCGAGGTTCTGACGATCGACGGGGGCGGGCGACTGTGGGGGGAAATGTGGACGGCGGGACGGCCTGATTACTACAAGCACAAGGCCTGAGCAGCAAAACGCCCGCGTATAGCGGGCGTTCTTTTTGCAGCAGCGGCGCGCCTCAGAACATCTGCGTGCTGCTGGCGTCGACCTTGACGGTCGGTGCCGAGCTGCGCGACGGAATCCAGTCGCCGGTGATCATCTGGTCGTAGGACTGGCCGGGGCCGACCATCGGGTAGACCGAGGCCATCGGGTCGATCATCACTTCCAGCAGCGCCGGGCCGGGGAAGGCGATGAACTCGGCGACGACGCGCGCCAGGTCTTGCCGGCGCTCGACGCGGGCGGCGAACTTGTAGCCGTCCGCCTGCGCGGCCTTGATGAAGTCCTTGGTGTGCAGGGTCTTGTCGGAGCCGGCGTAGCGCGAGTCGAAGAACAGGCGCTGCCACTGCTTGACCATACCGTCGCCGTTGTTGTTGAGCACCACAACCTTGACCGGCAGGTTGTAGGTGGTGGCGGTCTCGATCTCGCCGAAGTTCATGCGGATCGAAGCGTCGCCATCGATATCGATGACCACCTTGCCCGGCTGTGCAAAGGCGGCGCCGAGCGCAGCCGGCAGGCCGAAGCCCATCGTGCCCATCGAGCCGGAGGTCAGCCACAGCCGCGGCTGCTTGAAATCGAAATACTGCGCCGCCCACATCTGATGCTGGCCGACGCCGGTGGCGACCACGGCCTCGCCCTTGGTGATCTTGTTGATCTCCTCGATCACCGCGTGCGGCTGGATCAGCTCGCCGCCGCGCTCGTAATTCATCGCGTAGGTCTTCTTCAGATCGGCGATGTGCGCATGCCAGGCGCTGTAGTCCGGCTTGAAACCCTGGCCCTGCAGGTAGTCCAGCAGCGTCTTCAGTGCGCGATTGAGTTCACCGACGTGATGCCAGTGCACGCGTTTGACCTTGTTGATCTCCGACGGGTCGATGTCGAAGTGGGCGATCGTCCTGGCGCCGCGCGCGAACTTGCCCGGATTGCCGGCGACACGGTCGTCGAAGCGCGCGCCGACCGCGATCAGGAAGTCGCAATCGTCGGTTGCGTAGTTGGCGAAAGCCGTGCCGTGCATGCCGAGCATCTGCAGGCTCAGCGCCTCGGTCGTGTCGACCGCGCCGATGCCCATCAGCGTCGTCGTCACCGGAATGCCGAAGGCCTTGGCGAACGCGCGCAGCGTGGCCGAGGCCTCGCCGTGGATGACACCGCCGCCGGCATAGATCAGCGGCCGCTTGGCCTCGCGCAGCAGCGACAGGAACTGCGCCTGCTGCTCTTCACTGACGGCGTTGTCGTAAACCTCTTTCAGGCGGGCGCGGTAGCCGGGCAGCGGCAAGGTGCCCTCACCCTTGAACGCGCCGGTCCAGTTCTGCACGTCCTTGGGGATGTCGATGACGACCGGGCCCGGACGGCCGGTGCGGGCGATCTCGAAAGCGCTGCGCACGGTCGCTTCCAGCTTGCTGGCGTCGGTGACCAGGAACACGTGCTTGGCGGCGGCGCCCATGATCGAACTGATCGGCGCTTCCTGGAAGGCGTCGGTGCCGACCGCGGCGGTGGGCACCTGGCCGCAGATGACCACCATCGGGATCGAATCGGCCATGCAGTCGCGGACCGGAGTCACCGTGTTGGTGGCGCCCGGGCCGGAGGTGACCATGCAGACGCCGACCTTGCCGGAGGCGCGCGAGTAACCGGCGGCCATGAAGCCGGCGGCCTGCTCGTTGGCCGGGACGATCAGCGGCAGCGGCTCGCGGCCGTCGGCGCGCGGGTTCTGGGCGTTGAAGCGGAAGATGGCGTCGTAGCTCGGCAGAATGGCGCCGCCGCTGTAGCCGAACACCACATCGACGCCCTCGTCGGCCAGGATCTGGACGAGCATGTCCGCTCCGGACATCGAGCGGCCGGCGAGAGGGTGGGCGGATTTCAGAACAGCATTCATGGCATTTCGGCCGGGCGGGGCAAACGGGGGCGCGATATTAGCTTGTTTGGCCCGGCCGCCCAATAGCTGCAAGGCCTTACGGCCGGGCGGCGGCGGGCGGCCGGGCCGCCGGCGAGCGCTGCTGCGGCCCGGCAAATCGCAGCCCGGCATGCTGCAGGCCCCCCGGCTTGCCGCCGGCGCATGACGGCAGGCGCGAATGCGGGCGTGATTTCTGGGCGGGGAGTCACTAAGATGCGCGCCCTATGCGTCATATCATCTCGATTCTGCTGCAAAACGAAGCCGGCGCACTGGCGCGCGTGGCCGGCATGTTTTCGTCGCGTGGCTACAACATCGACTCGCTGTCGGTGGCGCCGACCCACGATGCGGCGGTATCGCGCCTGACCCTGGTCACCAGCGGTTCCGACGCGGTGATCGAGCAGATCATCAAGCAGACCCGCAAGCTGATCGACGTGGTCGAAATCATCGATCTGTCGAGCAGTGAGCATGTCGAGCGCGAACTGGTGCTGGCCAAGGTCGACGTGGGTGGCAGTCCGCGCCTGCTGCTCGACGTCGCGCACGCGCATCGCGCCGTGCTGCTGGACGAGAGCGATCAGGTGCGCACGCTGCAGTTCGCCGGCACCGGCGCCGAGGTCGACGCCTTCCTCGACGCGGTGAGCCGCGTCGGCACCGTCCTCGAACTGGTCCGCTCGGGCGTTGCTGCGCTGGAGCGCGGCCACCGCGTGCTGGCGGTTCCGGTCGTCTGAACGCTTTTTTGCAGTACGTTATGAATCCTTGCGTCGCGTCGCGACGCGCTGTCCCAAAGCTGCAACTGACCTGGAGTGCCCCGCTGTGAGCATCAACGTCTACTACGACAAGGACGCAGACCTCTCGATCATCCAGTCGAAGAAGGTGGCGATCGTTGGCTACGGTTCGCAGGGCCACGCCCATGCGCTGAACCTCAAGGACAGCGGCGTCGATGTCGTCGTGGCGCTGCGCCCGGGCTCGGCCACCGCCGCCAAGGTCGAGGCCGGCGGCCTCAAGGTCAAGAGCGTGCCGGACGCCTGCGCCTGGGCCGATCTGGTGATGATCCTGACGCCGGACGAGTTCCAGTCCGAGCTGTACAAGAACGAGATCGAGCCGAACATCAAGAAGGGCTCGACCCTGGCCTTCGCGCACGGCTTCGCGATCCATTACAACCAGGTCGTGCCGCGCGCCGACCTCGACGTGATCATGGTCGCGCCGAAAGCGCCGGGTCATACGGTCCGTAACGAGTACACCAAGGGTGGCGGCATTCCCGACCTGATCGCCGTCTACCAGGACAGCAGCGGCAGCGCCAAGCAGCTGGCACTGTCGTACGCCTCGGCGATCGGCGGCGGCCGTTCGGGCATCATCGAGACGACGTTCAAGGACGAGTGCGAAACCGATCTGTTCGGTGAGCAGGCCGTGCTTTGCGGCGGCGCCGTCGAACTGGTCAAGGCCGGCTTCGAGACGCTGGTCGACGCCGGCTACGAGCCGGAAATGGCCTACTTCGAGTGCCTGCACGAGCTCAAGCTGATCGTCGACCTGATGTACGAAGGCGGCATCGCGACGATGAATTACTCGATCTCGAACAACGCCGAGTACGGCGAGTACGTGACCGGCCCCAAGGTCATCAACGCTGAATCGCGCAAGGCGATGAAGCAGTGCCTGGAAGACATCCAGACCGGCAAGTACGCCAAGGCCTTCGTCGCCGAAGGCAAGCTGGGCTACCCGGAAATGACCGCGCAGCGCCGCCTCAACGCCGCGCACCCGATCGAGCAGACCGGTGCCAAGCTGCGCGCGATGATGCCGTGGATCGGCAAGAACAAGCTGGTCGACAAGTCGCGCAATTAAGGAATTCTGCGGACAATTAAAACAAAGACTCACCGGAGTATTGGAAGGCGCCGCAAGGCGCCTTCTTTTTTGGTAGCCGATGCAGAGGGGTGAACTGCGAGCTGCGTCTCAGATCGGCGTTCTGGTGTCACGCCACCGTCCGCAGGCAGAGCTAGCATGGCCTTGTCTACAGGGACGTGCATCGGGGGATGACATGGGGACGTACCGCATTGTGGGTGGCTTGGGGGCTATCGCGGGTCTGGCTTTGATGGTGCCGTCGCTGGCGACGGCACAAGAGGCACCGCCGGAGATCTATCCCACCATTCCGGTGGGCGATTCCACGCCGCCGCCGCCGCCGCCGCCGGAGCACGGCAGCTGGGGGCTGGTGCTGGGCCTCAATTTCGAATTCGGTGGTGATGACATCGTCCGGGTCTATTTCGAGGACGGCTCCTCGCAGGGCGTCGATGCCGGGCGCGGTGGCAGTGTCCACGCCGGCGTCCATTACCGCACCGCGTCGAACTGGGACTTTCGCGGCACGTTTGGCTACAAGTACGTGACCACCGCGGCGGATAACGCCGATCTCTATCTCGATCGTTTCGTCATCGAGGCGGTGATTGATTACATCTTCGATGCGAAGTGGTTCTTGGGCGGTGGTTTCGTCCACCACAACAAGATCGAGTTCCACGGCGACGACCTCGGCCCCAACTTCAAGCTCGATGACGCTTCCGGCTACATGCTCGAAGCCGGCTGGTCGTACATCGGCGTCCGCTACACGTTCATGGATTACAAGGACGAGTTCGGCTACGAGTACGACGCCAACAACATCGGCGTGTTCCTGATCGGTCGTTTCTGACGGCTGGCGCGGGCGCTGCGCTACTTTTCGGGCGGTGCTGCCATTAAGATGGCCGCACTATTAAAGCGCCGAGTCCATGGAACCGCATCCGCCCGCCAAGCCCCGCCGCAAGGGCATCTATCTGATTCCCAACCTGGTCACCACCGGGACCCTGTTCGGCGGCTTCTACGCGATCGTCATGGCGATGGCGGGACGCTTCGAGGTGGCGGTGTTCGGCATTTTCGGCGCGATGATCGCCGACGGCCTGGACGGGCGCATCGCGCGGCTGACCAATACGCAGAGCGATTTCGGCAAGGAATATGACTCGCTCTGCGACATGGTCGCCTTCGGCATCGCGCCGGCGGTCCTGATCTATGCGTTTTCGCTGCATTACCTCGCCGACTACCGCTGGATCGGCGGCAAGCTGGGCTGGGTGATCGCCTTCACCTACGCGGCCTGTGCGGCACTGCGTCTGGCGCGCTTCAACGTGCTCGCGGCGATCGCCAGCTCCAACAAGGATTTCTACGGCGTGCCGAGCCCTGCGGCGGCGGCGGTGGTGACTTTCTTCGTGTGGAGCTGCGTCGACAACAGCCATTCGCTGTTCACCTGGGTGTCCGGGCATACACCGCTGCACGGCAGTGAAGTGCTCGGCTTTGCGGCGCCACTGACGCTGGCGGTGGCGCTGTCGATGGTGTCGAGCTTCCGCTACAACAGTTTCAAGAAGATCAACCTCAAGGCCCGCACGCGCTTCCTGTCGCTGGCGGCGGTGATCGGCGCGTTCGCGCTGGTGCTGATCGATCCGTCGCGGATCCTGTTCCTGGTGTTCTTCGCCTATGCCTGCTCGGGCCCTGCGGTCGTCGCCTGGCGGCGCTTCCGGCGGCGGCCGGCGAACGGTTGAAGAAGACGGTGCCGGCGGTGCGGCGCATTGACGAAAAGGGTTCCCGCGTGGCGCCGATTGGTCTATAGTCTGCCGCCATGAACCGCGCCCGCCACCGCATTGCCATCGCCAGCACGCCCCGTGCCGGCCGCGCGCGCGCGTCGCTGCTTCTTGGCCTGCTCCTTCTGCCGTAAGGCAGAACATACGAGCGCGCCGCGCACGGGGCCAAAACCGTGCAAACCCACCGAATCAAACTCAAGCCGCCAAGGTCGAAACCTTGCCGGTGATCATCAGGCAGGACGATAGCCATGCCCATGCTGAAAGACCCCTCGACCAAGTACCGTTCGTTCAAGCCCATCCATCTGCGCGACCGCAGCTGGCCCGACGCCGTGCTCACGCAGGCGCCGATCTGGCTGTCGACCGATCTTCGCGACGGCAACCAGTCGCTGATCGAGCCGATGGACGCCGAGCGCAAGCTGCGCATGTTCCGTGAAGTCGTGCGGATCGGGTTCAAGGAGATCGAGGTCGGCTTTCCGAGCGCCTCGCAGATCGAGTTCGACTTCGTCCGCTCGCTGATCGAGAACGGCGAGATCCCCGACGACGTGACGATCCAGGTGCTGACGCCGGCGCGCGAGCCGCTGATCCGCCGCACGTTCGAGGCGCTGCGCGGCGCGCCGCGGGCGATCGTGCACGTCTACAACGCGGTGGCGCCGATCATGCGCCGCGTGGTGTTCAACATGAGCCAGGACGAGGTCGTCGAGCTGGCCGTGACCCACATCAGGCTGGCGCGCCAGCTGGCCGAGGAAAACCCGGGCACCGACTGGCGCTTCGAGTATTCGCCGGAGATGTTCTCGGGCACCGAGCTGGAGTTCTCCAAGCGCGTCGTCGACGCGGTGGTCGAGGCTTCCGGTGCCACGAAAGACAAGCCGATCATCATCAACCTGCCGTCGACGGTCGAGCACTCGACGCCGAACATCTTCGCCGACATGGTCGAATGGATGCACCGCAATCTCGCCAAGCGCGAAGCGATCATCATGTCGATCCACCCGCACAACGATCGCGGCACCGGCACCGCCGCCGGCGAGTTCGCGCTGATGGCGGGTGCCGACCGCATCGAGGGCTGCCTGTTCGGCAACGGCGAGCGCACCGGCAACTTCGACGTCGTCAATCTGGCGCTGAACCTGTACACGCAGGGCGTCGATCCGCAGCTGGATTTTTCCGACATCGACGAAATCCGCCGCACGGTCGAGTACTGCAACCAGCTGCCGGTGGGGCCGCGCCATCCGTACGTCGGTGATCTGGTCTTCACCTCGTTCTCCGGCTCGCACCAGGACGCGATCAAGAAGGCCTTCGGCGCGCGCAAGGAAACCGACATCTGGGAGATCCCGTACCTGCCGATCGACCCCAAGGATCTGGGCCGCTCGTACGAGGCGGTGATCCGCGTCAACTCGCAGTCCGGCAAGGGCGGCATCACCTACCTGCTGGAGAACGAATTCGGCTTCGTGCTGCCGCGCCGCCTGCAGATCGAGTTCAGCCAGGTCGTGCAGCAGGCGATGGACGCGTCGGGCAAGGAGATGAGCGCCGACGACATCGGCGCGATCTTCATGCGCGAGTACTTCGACGCGCTGCATCCGTACGGTTATGTCTCGCACCATCTGGTCGAGGACTCGGTGGCCGACAGCGTGCAGCTGTCGACCGAGATCAGCATCAATGGCAAAGCGCAGAAGCTGGCCGGCCGCGGCAATGGGCCGATCGATGCCTTCATCGCCGGGCTGTCCGAGCAGATCGGCGAGAAGATCAGCGTGGTCGATTACCACGAGCACGCGATCAGCGCCGGCGCCGATGCCGCGGCGATCTGCTACGTCGAGCTGAAGATCGGCGAGGAGCGCGCGCTGTTCGGCGTCGGCCGCGACCGCAACATCGTCACGGCCTCGCTGAAGGCGATCCTGTCGGGCGTCAATCGCGTGCTGAGCCAGCGCGCCTTGAGCGAGCAGCAGCGCCGCGTCGCCTGAGCTGCTGAAGGATCCCGGGCTTCACGCCCGCGGGTTTTGCGCCCGATCGGCCGCCGGCTTGGCAAAGCCGGCGGCTTTTTTCATGGCCGAGCCCGTAAAATGCGCCGATGGACCGGGCCCGCCGCCAGCGCTACCTCAAGCAGATCGGCATCGACAACTGGCAACCGCGCGATGCGGTGGCCGCAGGGGGCATGCCGCGCGCCCCGGCGCCTGTCATCGCATCAGCTCCGATTGCGGCGCCCGCTGCGGAACCGCCTCGCGCGCCCGCTGCCGCTGCAACGCGTCCGCCGCCTCCGAGCCGGCCGCCGCCTTCCGCTGTGCCGTCACGGGTGTCGTCACCCGTAGTTGCGGAACCGCCGCCGCGCGAGCAGATCGAGCTGCCGCACGACTGGAACGGCCTGCGCGCGCGGGTCAAGGATTGCCCGGCCTGCAAGCTGTGCCAGACCCGAACGAACACGGTGTTCGGCGTCGGCGACGAGCAGGCGCCGCTGATGATCGTCGGCGAAGGTCCGGGTGCCGATGAGGATGCGCAGGGCGAACCCTTCGTCGGCCGCGCCGGCAAGCTGCTCGACGAGATGCTCAAGGCGATCGGCCGTTCGCGCCGGCAGGCGGACGCGGCCAGGGCGGTGTTCATCGCCAACGTCGTCAAGTGCCGGCCACCCGGCAACCGCGATCCGGAAACCGACGAGGTCGAGGCCTGCCGGCCGTATCTGGATCGGCAGATCGAGCTGCTCAAACCCAAATTGATCGTCGCCCTAGGCCGCGTCGCCGCGCAGCGCCTGCTCGACACCGATGCGCCGCTGTCACGGTTGCGCGGGCCGCTGTATCACTACGGCGCCGACAAGACGCCGGTACTGGTCACCTATCATCCTGCCTACCTGCTGCGCAGCCCGCGCGAGAAGGCCAAGAGCTGGGAAGACCTCAAGCGCATCCATCGCTTCCTGCACGCGCCGCCATGAGCGCCGTCGCCGAAGACATCTGGCGGCTGTATCCGATGCATCCCTCGCATCTGCCGCAGATCATGCCGATCGAGAAGCTGGCGTATACGCATCCGTGGAGCGAAGGCATCTTCAACGACTGCCTCAAGGTCGGCTACAGCGCCTGGGTGGTCACCAACACGCTGGGCGAAGTCGCCGCCTACGCGCTGATGAGCATGGCGGTGGGCGAGGCGCACATCCTCAATATCTGCGTGGCGCCGGAGCAGCAGCGCAAGGGCCTGGCGAGTTTCCTGCTCAAGCATCTGCAGATGGTCGCGCGCGCCGCCGGCGTGACGATGATGCTGCTGGAAGTGCGCCGCTCCAACATCGCCGCGCAGCAGCTCTACGAGAACTTCGGCTTCCGCCGCATCGGCGAGCGCCGCGCTTACTACCCGGCGCATGTCGGCCGCGAAGACGCCTTCGTGCTGGCGCTGGACCTGCAATAGCGTTTCCCGCAAAGGATTGGCTGTGACCACAGGCAAACGCGGTGCGCTGTCCTGGGCGTTCTATGACTGGGCCAATTCGGCGTTTGCGACCACGGTGATGGCCGGTTTCTTCCCGCTGTTCTTCTCGGCCTACTGGGCCAAGGACCTGGAACCCGGCACGCGCACCTTCTGGCTCGGCGTCGCCAGCTCCGCCGCGAGCGTGGTGGTGATGATCCTGGCGCCGCTGCTCGGCGGCCTGGCCGACCGCAAGGGCTACAAGAAGCGCTTCCTGTTCATCGCCACGGTACTCGGTGCCGCGTCGACGGCGGCGATGTACACGGTGGCGGCCGGCAACTGGAGCCTGGCGCTGACGCTGTTCACACTGGCCTCGATCGGTTTCTTCGCCGGCACCTCCTTCTACGATTCGCTGATCGTCTGCGTGGCCGACGACGCGCAGGTCGATCGTGTCTCCGCGCTGGGTTACGGCCTCGGCTATCTCGGTGGCGGCCTGCTGTTCGCGCTCAATGTCTTGATGTTCCAGAAGCCGGAAGCGTTCGGCATCGCCGATGGCGCGCAGGCGATCCTGCTGTCGTTCCTGATGGTCGGCATCTGGTGGCTGCTGTTCTCGCTGCCGCTGTTCCGCAACGTGCAGGAGGCAGTGGCGCCGGTGCAGAACGGCAGCGACTGGGCGGAGCTGGTGCGCACCTTCCGCCAGGTCCTGACGATGAAGCCGGTGCTGCTGTTCCTGGCTGCGTACTGGCTGTATATCGATGCCGTCGACACCATCATCCGCATGGCGGTCGACTACGGCGTCAAGCTCGGCTTCGAGCCTGGTGCCTTGATCAAGGCGCTGCTGATGGTGCAGTTCGTCGGCTTTCCGGCTGCGGTCGCCTACGGCTGGCTGGCGCAGCGCTTCGGCACCCGGCGGATGATCTATGTGGCGCTGGTGGTCTATGGCGGCGTGACGATTGCCAGCTACGGCCTGCACAGCGAGCGCGATTTCTATCTGCTCGCCGCCGCCATCGGCCTGGTCCAGGGCGGTGTGCAATCGCTGTCGCGCTCGTACTACGCGCGGCTGATTCCGCCGGAGCAGGCCGGCCAGTTCTTCGGCTTCTACAACATGCTCGGCAAGTTCGCCGCGGTGCTGGGGCCGATCGTCGTCGGCCAGACCGCGCTGCTGGTCGACAACCAGCGCCTGCCGATTCTCAGCTTGCTGCCGTTCTTCGTGATCGGCGGCTTGCTGCTGTCACGCGTGCGCGAGCCGCGGGGCACTTGAGCTAGGGCCTGTTGACACTATCGTAATGCCTCGGCGATGAGGACGAGGGTAATGA
>CBINNP010000098.1:0-12059 GCA_966252075.1 uncultured Solimonas sp. | reverse complement strand
CCTGCTGCCGGCGCCGTGGCCAGGTCTTCCTCGGCAGCGTCGATTTCATGTGAGGAACCCCCGATGACCGCCTACCTCCCTCACTTCCTGCGCCGCGCGAAGTCGCCCCTGCGGGCCACGCTGCTCGTGGCGGCCATCACGCTGGTCGTCGGCGTCGCCTGGGCGCAGACCCGCATCGATCCCAATGGCGTGAACGTCAGCGGCAGCGTGATCGGCGACGACGTGCTCTACAGCATCGGCGGCGGCCGGGCCGTGTCGATGGGTGGTGCCGGCAACATGCAGAGCATCGGCGTCGGCGTCGGCTGGAACAGCAACCTGATCTGCGGCGACATGAGCATCACCACGACGCTGCAGAACCAGCTCAACGGCATCACCAACGGCTTCCAGACGATCATGAGCAACGTGATCCAGAACGCCACCAGCGCCGTGGCCTCGCTGCCGGCCCTGATCATCCAGCGCGCCGACCCGGGGCTCTACAACCTGCTGACCAACGGCATCCTGCAGGCGCGCCTGGATTTCGACCGCTCGAAGATGACCTGCCGGGCCATCGCCAATCGCATGGCGGACATGGCCGGCGGCCAGGCCGGCTGGGACCAGCTCGCCGAAGGGATGGCGCTGCGGGATGCGGTCAGCAGCACCGATGCCGTCTCCGCCATCGAGCAGGCCGAGTCCAACAAGGGGAACAACGGCGTGCCCTGGGTCGGCGGCGGCAACGCGGGCGGCTCCGGCCAGAGTTCGATCAAGGTGGTCGGCGATGTGACGCGCGCGGGCTACAACCTGCTCAACGGGCGCAGCGCCACCGATACCTCGTCGATCGCGCGCAGCGCCTGCGGCAACCGCCTGACCTGCCAAACCTGGTCCTCGCCCCAGGCGGCCGCGGACTGGGCGACCCGCGTGTTGGGCGAACGCGAGCAGCGCACCTGCGAAAACTGCACGAAGACCCAGACCACGCCTGGCGTCGGGCTGACGCCAATGATCCAGGAAGAGTACGAGACCAAGCTGCAGGCGCTGCAGGAACTGGTGACGGGCGCCCGGCCGACGACGCTGGCCAATCTCGACGCGGCCGGCAGCAGCTCGCTGCCGATCACCCGCGGCGTGATCGAGGCCCTGCGTGACGAACCCGACCAGGACGTGCTGGGCCGGCGCCTCGCGTCCGAGGCGGCGCTGTCCAGCGTGCTGGAGAAGGCCCTGCTGCTGCAACGCACGTTGCTGACCGGCAAGAAGGAGCCGAACGTCGCCGCCAACGAGCTGGCCGTGCAGGCGGTCGACCAGGAGAACAGCGCGCTGGAGCAGGAGATCAACAACCTCAAGACCGAGCTGGAGCTGCGCCGCACGCTGGCCGGCAACTCGGCGATGGCGATCATCCAGCGCCACAGCACCCGCGCTGCCGGCTCGCGCGGCGTCTTCGAGGGCGACACCACGCGCGACCGTCTGCGGGAAGTCCAGAAGCCGCGGAGCGGTACGCCATGAGCCGCCTGGCCTGGCTGCGGCTGCCATGGCTGTTCAACCGCCGTGTCGGCGTGGCGCTGCTGTGGACCTTGCTGGTGGTGGCCGCCGCGGTGGCGGTGAACATCGCCGGCATCCACGTGGTCGGCGGCGTCGAGGGCTGGCAGCACTGGCTGCAGGCGCATGCCGGCCATTTCTTCGTGTGGCGGCTGTGCCTCTACGGAGCGACGGCTTACGGCTGGTGGTGGATGCGTCGGCGCCTGTTGCGGCGGGAGCCGTCCCGCGAGACGCATCAGCGCCTGCTGCGCACGGAGATCGCGGCCGTGATCGCCGTGGTCGCGCTGGAAGCCAGCCAACTGCTGCGGCACGGCTGAGACCGGGAGGCAGGCATGACGCTCTACACCACGGATTACCTGGAGTATTACCTGACCCTGGTGGCTTGGGTGGTCAACAACGGCATCTGGAGCATCCTCGTGGCCAGCGGCGTGTTCGCGCTGCCGTTCGTGGCCATCGTGATCCAGGAATGGCTCAAGGCCCGCAGCGAAGGTGCGGACGAAGGCAACAAGGGCGTGCTGTCGTCGATGCGCATCGAGAACCGGGTGTGGGTGGCGATCGTGGTCATCATGTTCGCCGGCATCCCGTTCATCCCGGTGGATCTCGCCACGATCAGGTTCGACACCACGCGCTCCGCGCAATGCCAGGTCAGTGTCCCGCTGCCCAACGACACGGGCTGGTCCAACGTCTACACGGCGCTCAACGACCAGAGCGCGCTGGTGCCGGTGTGGTGGTTCTTCATGCACGCGCTGTCGAAAGCCGTGACGGGCTCCGCGGTGGCGGCGATTCCCTGCGGCACGGACCTGCGTCAGATTCGCATGGAGGTGGATGCCACGCGCATCGACGATCCGGTGCTGGCACAGGAGGTCGCCGACTTCACGCACGACTGCTACGGGCCGTCGCGCGCCAAGCTGTTCATGAACCGGCCGACGCTCTCCGACGAGCAGATGAACGACGTCACCTGGATCGGGTCGAGTTACTTCCTCGACACGCCCGGCTTCTATGACACCTATCGCGCCAAGACCCCACGCACGGCCTGGCCCTACGACGCGACCCGCGATGCGGGGCTGGCACAGGTGGACAGCGGCGGCGGCTATCCGTCCTGCCGGCAGTGGTGGGCCGATGGCGGCCAGGGACTGCGCAGCCGGCTGCTGGCACAGGTCGACCCGGACCTGCTGACCCGCATCGGGCGCTGGGCGGGTTTCCTGTCGCAGAGCGAGGTCAATGACTCGGTGATCCGCGCCGTGGTCTCACCGCGGCAGCAGAAGATGAACCAGGGCGCCGTCTACACCGACTACGGCGGCCAGATCGACAAGACGCTGCCGAACGTCGTCACGCGCGGCGCGAGCGACCTGGGGCTGACCGTCGGCTCGCTGGGCTTTTTTCCGGCGATGGACGTGGTGCGCCAGGCGCTGCCGATGGTGCTGACCATGCTCAAGATGGCGCTCGTCATCTGCATCCCACTGGTGCTGCTGATCGGCACCTACGACCTGAAGACGGTGGTGACGGTGAGCTGCGTCCAGTTCGCGCTGTTCTTCGTGGACTTCTGGTTCCAGCTCGCACGCTGGATCGACAGCACGATCCTGGATGCGCTCTACGGTTGGGGGTTTGGCGCGGACAGGCCGCACACGAACTTCGATCCGCTGATCGGCTTGAACAACGCCTTTGGCGACATGCTGCTCAACTTCGTCATGGCGATGATGTTCATCGTGCTGCCGGCTTTTTGGGTAGCTGCGCTCGCCTGGGTTGGTGTCCGCGTAGGCAACATTTCGCAGATGCTCTCAGCAGCCACCGATGGCGCCAAGTCTGCGGGAGGCAAAGGCGCTGACCTTGCAATCAAAGCAGCGAAGGCAAAGTAGCGCCGAGAGTGGCGATTCGCTACTCGTCGTCCGCGCTGCCGCCGTCGATGCGTACCTCTCCCCGGTAGAGACCGTATCCGTCCAAGCCGTTTCGCCACTGAGGCTCGTCATCGTCACTGCTTTCGTCGGCATCAGCGTTGCGTACCACCCAGGCAGCGATCGCCGCAAAGACCAGCAGCAAGCCCAGCCAGAACGCGGAATAGAGCAGCACACCGAGCACGGCGAGCTTCACGACCCACAGAATGGTCCTGGCCAACCCCGCCGGCAAACCTTGCGCCACCAGCCACCCGCACGCCTTCCGATCCAGGCGCACAAAGCCGCTCCACAGCCGGGCCAGCATCCGGCCTGTGCGCTCCGCGAAAGTGGTATGTGTAGCGGGTTTCATGGTGGCTACCTCATGGTCCTATCGGTTCTCGCTCGACATCTGCTCCAAAGCGTCCTTGATTGAATCCTGCATGTTTTTTCAAACAATGCGTGAATTTCCAATCAACATCTAATCATGGCCATGCACGCGAGGATCGGCAGTTAGACGCCATGGCCCAAGGCAGCGCCAAAGAAGATGTGTTCGGCAGTCTCAGGTATCCGGCCGCCTTTCAAAGAAAAAGCACTCCGGCAAGATGGCCGGCGCAATGTATTCAATATCCTCTGTGGACACACCGCAGGCAAAGAAACTGTCTCGCCACTGCCGAACAACCACAACGATTCGATCAATCTCCTGGCGAGCGTCCTCTACAGACAGGCCAAACCGTGAGGCCTGGGACAAGAGGTTATAGATGCTGCCAGTACGGCCGTAGCTGCCCACGGTCAACGCGAGATCACGTCGTTCGAGGCTGACCACGGGTGCGGGCACCAAGTCGTAAGCAGGAGAAAGACGCCAACCTTTCTGCCGACGCAGCAAGGCATGGTTGCGCGGATGATCGTCATTGTTGGTCACGGCCGCGTTGAAGACCATCCTGCGGAACAGCTCGGCGCAATCCGCTTCGGGCTTGTCGGACCAGCGCCGCAAATTTTCTGCTAGCAGGGGGTAGGACCAACGATCCCTGTCCAGATGGCTGTCACCACAGTCGAGCACGGTCAGGCCACTGACCAGGCCAAAACGCAGGTAGCCACCTTCGGCATGCTCCCGGTCAAAACGCCTCAACATCAGTACATCACTGCTGCCAACGGGTTGCAGCCGCGCCTGGGTGACGTTCAGACCACACCGACTGGCCAGGTCAAGCGTCGCAAACTCCACCCGCTGTAGATTGAAGCGGTCATCCTTGGCAGGAAACTTTCCGAGCCACAAGCAATGGTCGTCTTCGATCGTCGCCTTGGGCCGCGCGCCGCCCATGCTGGTTCCGGGATCGAGTTGTTCGAGCAAATGCGCGGCCACGCGCTTGCCTTCTTCGATCGCCTGCGAAGCGGCAATCAATTCGTCCAGTTGATGCGTTCGGTTGTAGGTGCGCCTGGGTGCGGGTGGTTCGGCCTTCAAGCCAAAGCTCAGATATCCGGCCCCGTCCTGGGGGCCGTGAAGGAGGTAGTCGATCTCTTGAAGGTCGGCTGGGTCTCGCTCCAGTTTGTGCTCGATGACACGACGGCCCCATGCATCCGGGGCGGCATCTCGAACCGCGCCAGGGATGCCCTTGAGCTGCGTGAACTCGAAGACTTGCTTGGCCAATGGCAGCCGGAACGGATCGAACGCCACCGCATCAGGTCTCGCGAGATAACGATCGCCATAGCGGAAGCGCCCGACCTGGGTTCCATCTGGCAAGGTTTGCACACGCAGCAACGCCGCCGGAACCGTCTCCAACGTACCAGGGAGTTGGATGTAAACGTAAGCTTCGCGTTCAGAAGTCATAGTCGTCGCTGGCCTTGCGTGGCTTGCCGGCACGTGTTGGACGCCGTGCAGCTTCAAGCGCCTTGCCGTGCAGATCGGCGTCGGGATCGGCCACGCCGTTCAGCGTCCGATCCAGCCCCAGGGCCCAAAGGACGGTGAAGCACACCCCAACCGCGGTGCCCGGCTTGCCCAGCTCTAGCGCGGTCAGCGTGTTGCGGTTGATGCCGGCCTTGCTCGCCAGATCAGCCACGGACCAGCCGCGCCGGATGCGTGCGATCCGAACGCGCTGACCGACCTGCGTCACCTGCTCGGCGACTTGCATCGGGATCTCGAACTTGCTCATCGAACTAGGCATCTTCCGTTTCAATGCCCACAATACTAGGCTATGCTGCCATGGGCCGCAAGCGCGGGTGTTCATCAACTGCCACCCAAACTAGGCTATAGACCGTGTAATGCCTTATATTTTAGGCATGCAACAACTTCTGATGCAGGGAAAGAGCATCCGGCCTGCTTCCGAAAGCCATAGGGGACGCCATGGACAACCCGTTCGACGTGCAAAGCAAGCGAGGTTCGCTGTGGCATCGCTGGGACCCGCACATCCATACACCCGGCACGGCCTTGAACGATCAGTACATCGGGCCGGACCCGTGGGAATCATTCTTGGGCGCCATCGAGACTTCGAGCCCGCCTATACGGGCGCTCGGCATCACTGACTACTTCGGGATCGAGCGCTACGAGGAGGTCGTGAACGCACAGCGGGAAGGCCGGTTGCGAAACGTGGGGTTGATCTTCCCCAACGTCGAACTGCGTCTGGGCATCGAAACCGCGAAGGCTTCGGCCATCAACATTCATCTGCTCTTTTCGCCGCACGACGCCGATCACGTCGAGCGCATCAAGCGCTTCCTGCTTGAGTTCGAGTTTCCTTACCTTGGCGAATCCTACCGATGCCAGCGCGACGACCTCATCCGTCTGGGCCGCGCCCACAAACCGGGATTGACCGATGACGATGCGGCCCGATCTGAAGGTGCCAACCAGTTCAAGGTGAATTTCGATCAGCTCAGGCAGGCTTTGTCGAAAAACGAATGGGTCAAGAAGAACACGCTCATCGCTGTCGCCGGCGGCGAGAAAGATGGCACCTCGGGGCTGCGAGACGCCACGGCCTCGTTCGCCGCTCAACGAAAGAACGTCGAAGGGCTGGCGCACATCGTGTTCAGTGCCAACCCCAAGCAGATCCGATTCTGGCTGGGCAAGGAGGCCGCATCGGTCGAGGAGCTTGAAAGCCAGTACAACGGATGCAAGCCTTGCCTACACGGTTCGGATGCACACTCCGCCGCGAAAGCCGGCCAGCCTGACGGAGAGCGCCTGTGCTGGATCAAGGGCGACCTAGCGTTTGACTCACTGCGTCAAGCCTGCATCGAACCCGAAGAGCGTGTCTTCATCGGTGCGGAACCGCCGAGAGGTGCTCTGGACAGTCACACGATCAATTCGGTGAACGTCACGAACGCTCCTTGGATTACAAACGGCGGCGTGGAGCTGAATTCGGGGTTGGTGGCGGTGATCGGAGCTCGGGGTTCTGGCAAGACAGCGCTGGTTGATCTCATAGCGGCGGGCGGCCTGGCACTCTCCCCACATCTCAACGAGCGGTCCTTCATCCTTCGCGCAAAGCAGCACCTCGGCGACAGCCAAGCCGAACTTCAATGGGCTTCCGGAGAGAAGACCGGCAACGAACTCACCCAGACCGATATGGAAGAGTTCCTAGCCAGTCCCTACGTCCAATACCTGTCGCAGCAGTTCGTCGATCAGCTCTGCTCAGCGGAGGGCCTTGACGATGCCCTGGTCGCCGAAATCGAGCGCGTTATCTTCAATGCGCACCCGCTTGGCGAGCGGCAGGGCGCGGACTCCTTCAAGGAGTTGCTGGATGCATACCTGGAGGGCTCACGCCTGAAACGGGTGCGTCAGCAGCAAGCGCTGACCAAGGCCTCGGCAGATCTCACCGAAGAGCGCGTCAAGAAGGATGGGCTCAAGGCGCTTGAGAAGGACCGCGATGAGAGAAAGCGCGCGATCGAGAAGGACAAGTCCGATCGCAAGTCCCTCGTTGCCAAGGGCAACGAGGAGCGCGCCAAGCGCCATGAGCAGATCTCCATCGCCGTCGATGCCAAGCGTCAGCTCGTCGATCAAGCCAAGCGCAGACAGCAGACGCTCCTGCACCTGCAGAACGACGTGGATGACTTTCGTACACGGCAGGCTCCAGCCCTGCTGGCGGAGCTGCAGGAGGCACGCGAACCGGCTGGCCTGAGCGCCACCGATTGGGATGCCTTCAAGGTGGACTACATCGGTGCGGTTGATACATTGCTCGCGGAACGGATCAAGCAAGCCGGTCAAGCGGTCGCCTCGCTTCAAGGCCCCTCGAAGTCCGATCCACCTGTGCAAGCAAACGCCGACCCAACCATCTCTCTGATCCCCGCGGGCGCGAACCTCGCCGACCAAACTCTCTCCTTGCTGGAGCGGGAACTCGCACGGCTGCGTGCGCTGGTGGGGGTCGACCAGCAGAACGCAAAGCGCTTCACCACGCTCTCCGACAAGATCACGAAGGCGGAAACTGCCTTGGCCAAGGTAGTTCAACAGATCGAGCGCATCCAGGGAGCCGACGAGCGCATCCGGGCACTCGTCGACTCCCGCCGCGCCGCCTATGCCGCCATCTTCGAGGCCATCGTCGAAGAGGAGAAGGCGCTGGCGGACTTGTACGCCCCGATAAAAGCACGCATCGACGCAGCCGCGGGCTCCCTGTCAAAGCTGTCGTTCTCGGTGCGCCGCAATGTCGATGTCAGGAAGTGGGCCGAAATGGGCGAAAGCCTTCTAGACCTACGCACCAGCGGCCCCTTCAAGGGGCGCGGCGAGCTGCTGTGCTCCGCACACGCGGGGCTGCTGCCGGCATGGGGCGCAGGTGATGCAGCCCAGGCTGCCGCGGCCCTGTTTGACTTCGTCAAGGCCAAGGAGGGGGCACTGCGGACCCACATGCCCGAGAACGTTGAATTTCGCGGATGGGCGCGCAGCATATCGGACTGGCTGTACAGCACTGATCACATCACTGTCAGCTACGGCCTTCAATATGACGGGGTGGACATCGAACAACTGTCACCGGGCACGCGCGGCATCGTGCTGCTGTTGCTTTACCTGGCCATCGACGCGGAGGATGACCGGCCCTTGATCATCGACCAGCCCGAAGAGAACCTGGACCCGCAGTCAATCTTTCAAGAGCTGGTGTACCGTTTCCGTGATGCCAAAAAGCGGCGCCAGATCATCATCGTGACGCACAACGCGAATCTGGTGGTAAACACGGACGCGGACCAAGTCATCGTCGCGCAGTGCGGACCACATCGCCCCGGCCAATTGCCAGTCATCACCTACGACTGTGGCAGCCTTGAGAATCCCCGCATACGACAGCATGTCTGCGACATTCTCGAAGGCGGGGAGCGCGCCTTTAAAGAGCGAGCCAAACGTCTGCGTGTGTCGATTTGATGGCTATCGGCCCGGAGTGGAGCCATCGCTGGTCTGCGTAACTCACTATTCGTTGGCCCCGTAGGTTCGGCACAGACCGTCTTCCCGCCACAATCCGACTTGGGCCAGTCCCGCATTGGCTGTGGCTCGACTGCTCCTGGTGCCCTATACCCAAAGGCTTCCGACAAAGGCCAAAGGGCTGGGAAGGGGCAAGGGAATGGGGCCAAGGGGAAAGGCCCTATCCTGAAAAGGCCAAAAGGCGCCCCTGAGCAGCCCGTCATCCGGGGTTCGCCATGCTCTCGCTGTTCCAGCGCAAAAGGGTGCCACCCACCTCCGGCACACCGCCAACATCAGCCATCGAAACTCCGAAAGGGTTGGCGCGGCCGGAGTCGGCCGCATCGCTGCTGGCCACGCCGCGTCGGCAGAAACTGCTGGAACACATCTGGCAGCGCACATCGCTCTCGCGCCGGCAGTTCGCCACGCTCTACCTCGCCCCACTGGAGCGCTACGCCGAGCTGGTCCAGCAGTTCCCGGCCTCCGAGAGCCACCACCACGCCTACCCCGGCGGCATGCTGGATCACAGCCTGGAAATCGTCGCCTATGCGCTGAAGCTGCGGCAGTCATACCTGCTGCCTGCGGGCGTCACGCCAGAGGCGCAGGCGGCCCAGGCCGAAGCCTGGACCGCAGGCACGGCCTACGCGGCCCTGCTGCACGACATCGGCAAGATTGCGGTCGATCTGCACGTCGAGCATGCCGACGGCAGCGTCTGGCATCCCTGGCACGGCCCGCTGCGAAAGCCCTACCGCTTCCGTTACCGAAAGGAGCGCGAGTACCGCCTGCACAGCGCCGCCACCGGGCTGCTCTACGCGCGCCTTCTCGATCGGGACATCTTCGACTGGCTCAGCGGCTATCCCGACCTCTGGGCCGCGCTGCTGTACGTGCTGGCCGGCCAGTACGAGCACGCCGGCACGCTCGGCGAGCTGGTCGTGCAGGCCGACCAGGCATCGGTCGCCCAGGAACTCGGCGGCGATCCCAGCAAGGCGCTGGTGGCGCCCAAGCATGCGCTGCAACGCAAATTGCTCGACGGCTTGCGCTACCTGCTCAAGGAAGCGTTCAAGCTGAACCAGGCCGGCCCGGCGGACGGTTGGCTGACCCAGGACGCCTTGTGGCTGGTGAGCAAGACCGTCTCCGACAAGCTGCGCGCACATCTGCTATCGCAAGGCATCGACGGCATTCCGGCGAGCAATACGGCGGTGTTCAACGTGCTGCAGGATCACGGCATCGTGCAACCAACGCCGGATGGCAAGGCGATCTGGAAGGCTACTGTCACCAGCGACGCCGGCTGGTCGCACGCCTTCACCTTCCTGAAACTCTCGCCGGCGATGATCTGGGATGCCGCCGACCGGCCGGCGCCGTTCGCAGGCCGTGTGCAGGTCGAAGAGGAACAGGCGGAGCCGACGCCGCAGGCGACAACGGTGGCCGATGGGCCGCGCGCCGAAGGCATCGAAGCTGCATCCGCGAGCACGGCGCCGATCGCATCCGCAGCCATGGACACCGGCGTGGCCGCGCTGCTCGACCTGCTGGGCGACGCCGCTCCACCCACGGCACCGGAGATCCCGAGTTCCCCTGTTGCCGAGCCCGAGCCGGCCCCTTCGACCGTGCCCCCGCCGCAGATGAGCCTCGCGCCTTCCCAGGATCGCGCGGAGCCCTCCGGGGCGCACTTCATGGCCTGGCTGCGTCAGAGCGTCCAGACGCGCAAGCTCATCATCAACGACGCCAAGGCCCTGGTGCATACCGTCGCCGGTACGACCTATCTCGTCAGCCCCGGCGTGTTCCAGCGCTACGCGCAGGAGTACCTTCAAGTCGCCGCGCTGGCCAAGCAGGAGAAGCTGGAGGGGTGGCAGTGGGTGCAGAAACGCTTCGAGAAGCTGGGACAGCACCGCAAGCAGCCGAGCGGGCTGAACATCTGGACCTGCGAAGTCACGGGGCCGCGCAAGTCGCGCCGGCTGCACGGCTACCTGCTCGCCAGCCCGGATGCGCTGTTCCAGGAGACGCCGCCAGACAACCCATACCTGCGGCTCGTCAACGAGGCCGCAAAGCGCGAAGATTCAGCCCTTGGGGGCAAGGACGACGATCAGGCGTAGGCATGCGGCCGCTGTGCGGGCCGGCTTCAATCCGCGGATGGGGCCGACTCTGCCAGCTTGGCTTCGGTCAGAGTCATCAAGTGGGCGGAACTGCATTTCAGCGCACGGGCAATCTTGAGGATGAGAGGGAGCGTGGGGACATGCTCGCCGCGCTCGATCTTGCCCATGTGCGACCGTTCGATGCCGGCCATGTGGGCCAGCGTTTCCTGAGCGATGCCCTGGTTGGTTCTTTCTTCCCGCACGGCAGCCCCAAACGCGATGGCTGGTTCCGCTTCGTAGGTAGTGGTGCCGGTGGGGCGGCCCCTTTGGATCGAACGCTTTGGCATTGCCAAGAGCGTCGAACACGGTCACGATTTAAACCACGTTAAACTTAACTCATCCAACGGCTTCGAGATCAGTTGCCACGAGTTCACCGCCTGGGGGAGCTGGACGTGGAATCGAGTGACATCACCGCCGAAATTCGCATGGCCGTCCTCGGCGAATGGGTGCCTCCCCAGCTCGCCGACGTGCTCGCCCTGCAGCGTGCCGAAGAGCCGGAGACTCATGCCGTCCTGGCCGGCTGGACAGATCCCGGTCGAGGCGCGGAGATGCCGGACGACGGCTTCGACTTCGCCTTGTCTGCGGTTGCCCGGCAGTGGCCTGGCTGGGTATGCGAACCGCTGTGGCATGACACGCTGGCGGTCGCCGTGGCCAAGCGCTCCCACCTGCTGGCCTACCGTGAAGTGCCGTGCGGTGAAGTGCTCAAGCAGCCCTTGATCTGCTCGCAGTCCACGGCCGATGAACCATGGCGCATGACCGTGCAGCGTGTGTTCGAAAACGCGCTGCAAGAGCGAGAGCAAACGGTGGAGACATTCGATGTGGCGATGACGCTGGTTGCCGCCGGGTACGGGATCGCCGTTGCACCTGCCGCGAGACTGGCGAGCTACTTACGCCGAGGCATCGCCGTGCGGCCGCTGGCCGGCGCACCAACGATCGTGATGGCTTACCTGCTCCGCCGCGACGCTTCCTTGTCGGACACCCAGGCCAGATTCGCCCGCCGCGCGCGCTTGGTGTCCTGACAGAGGCGCGGGGATCGGGGTTTCGCCACGATCCCGCATTCCTGCTGCTAGGCGACTCCGACTCGCAGCGGGGTCCATTCGCTTTCCTTCACGGCTGCGCTCACTGCCATGACGAGCTTGTCGAGATTGCTGGCCGTCACGCCCTCCAGTGCCGAATGCCCCCGCAGCATCGAGCGCGGTTGCA
>CBINNP010000097.1:0-12239 GCA_966252075.1 uncultured Solimonas sp. | reverse complement strand
GGCGTGATGTGGTTCCAGGTGTGGTGCTTCTCGAAGCGGCCCGGCGTGGCCGAAACCAGGCCGTAGTGGTTCACGTAGTTGAACACTTCCAGCAGCATGCGCGGCCCGAGCAGCAGCGACAGGATCGCCAGCAGCGCGCCCTTGGGCCCGCCCAGCGCGACCAGGATCGCGGTGAACGCCAGCAAGGTCGCCGCCTTGTAGACCCAGGCATTGCGCGGGTCGTACCAGCGGCGGCCGCGCTTGGTCCACATCATCTTCTCGAGGTGATAAGCCTCCTTCCACTGGCCGGGAAAGGTGCGCAGGATGTGGCCGTAGACGGTATCGCCGCGGCGCGCGTAGTCCGGATCGTCCGGTGTGGCGACGCGCATGTGGTGGGTGACCACGTGGGTGATCTCGCGCCAGGGATCGAAGATCAGGCACTGGCCGATGCGGCCGAGCCAGCGCAGCGCGAACTCCTCGCGGTGGAACAGCTCGTGCACCGGCGGCGCGCCGATGACGAAGCCGATGAACAGCGTGCTGGCGAAGGCGCCGATCGCCGATGCGGTGCTGACAAAGTGGTCCTGCCCGACCAGCCAGCTGTAGAAGAACACGTTGGCAAAGCCGCCGAGCACGGTCACCGCGCAGATCAGGTCGTAGACGCGCACCCAGCGCTGGTCGCGCATCGAGTAGTCACGCGGCAGGAAGGCGTCGAAGAACAGCACGCCGAGCAGCAGCGCCAGCCCCAGCCAGGCGTAGTTGCCGCCGAGCCAGAGCCCGTAAGCGTGCGCCGCCAGGATCAGCGGCGACAGCAGATACTTGAAGTAATCGAACATTTTTCTCCTCCGACCCCGGCCATCCGGCCGTTTTCTGTCAGGGGAGCATGCTGGCCGGACGCGCCGCCAGCGGGGCCAGCCGATAGTTTGGCCGGCCCGCCGACCGCGGGGCTTACTGCAGCTGCGGACGCTCGTGCGGACGCAGATCGAACAGCAGCACCTCGGCATCCTGACCGCGCGCCAGCTGCAGCGCCTGTGCCTCGCGGATGCGCACCCCGTCACCGGCGCGCAGCTTCTCGCCGTTGAGCTCGACCTCGCCGCGGGCGACGTGGAGATAGGCGTAGCGGCCCTCCGGCAGCTCGTAGCGGGCCGTCTCCTCGCCGTCGAACAGGCCGGCGTAGACACGCACGTCCTGACCGATCTGCAGCGAATCGCCGGCGCCATCGGGCGACAGGATCAGGCGCAGCTGGCCGCGCTTCTCGTCGTCGCTGAAATGCCGCTGCTGATAGCGCGGCTCGGTACCGTTGCGCGCCGGCAGCAGCCAGATCTGCAGGAAGTGCACGTCCTCCACCCGTGAAGGGTTGAACTCACTGTGCGCGACGCCGGTGCCGGCACTCATGAGCTGCACGTCGCCGGGGCGGATCACCGAGCCTGTGCCCATGGAATCGCGATGCTGCAGCGCGCCTTCGAGCACGTAGGAGAAGATCTCCATGTCGCGGTGCGGGTGCGTGCCGAAACCTTCGGAGGGGTCGACGCGGTCGTCATTGATGACGCGCAGATCGGAGAAGCCGACGGCTTGCGGGTTGTAGTAGCTGCCGAACGAGAAGGTGTGGCGCGAATGCAGCCAGCCGTGCTCGGCGACGCCGCGGGTTTCGGCTCGGGTGATGTCGATCATCTTCAGTACTCCGGTTGCGTGGGGCGGTGGACACCGCATGGAGGCCATCGTAGTGACGCCGGATCAGCCGATAAATCACTTAGGATGCGCAGGATCGTCATCTATAAGGCGACAATAGAACGGCCATGAACCAGATCGAAGACATGCGGTTGCTGGTGCAGACCATCGACGGCGGCAGCTTCACGCAGGCCGCCGAACGGCTCGGCCTGTCCAAGCAGTACGTCGCCAAGCGTGTCGCGGCACTGGAGGAGCGGCTCGGCGCGCGGCTGCTGATCCGCACCACGCGCAGCCTGCGCCTGACCGAGCTGGGCCTGCGCTACTACGAGCAGGCGCAGCAGCTGATCGAGCAGGTCGAGGCGCTGGAAACCTCGATCACGCAGCAGAACGCCAGCCCGCGCGGGCGGCTGCGCATAGCCGCGCCGATGAGCTTCGGCACGCTGCGGCTGGCACCGGCGCTGCCGCGTTTTCTCGCCGCGCATCCGCAGGTCGAGGTCGATCTGGAACTCAACGATCGCGTCATCGACCTGATCGGCGAAGGCTTCGACGTCGGCCTGCGCATTGGCACGCTGGCTGATTCGACGCTGATCGCACAGCGCGTCGCCGACACACCGATGCGCTGCTGCGCCAGCCCCGACTACCTGCAGCGCCACGGCCGCCCCGAGCGGCCGGCCGATCTGCGCCAGAACGCCTGCCTGTCGTACGGGCACCAGCGCCATGTCGAGTGGAAATTCCGCCATGACGGCAAGCCGCTCGGCATCGCCGTGCAGGGCCGGCTCTGCGCCAACAACGGCGAGGTCCTGCGCGACGCCGCCTGCGCGGGCCTGGGCATCGTCCAGCTGCCCGGCTTTCTGGTCGACGAGGCACTGGCCGATGGCCGTCTCCTCAGCGTGCTCGACCGCTACCAGCCGCCAGCCCTCGGCATCCACACCCTGTACGCCAGCCACCGCCAGGTGTCGCTGGCGGTGCGCGCGTTCACCGCGTTCATGCGCAGCAGCTTTGCGGCGGCGCCGCGCGGCCCGCATGGACTCGGCGCGCGCTGATCAGACGCGCCAGTTGGCGTTGCGCTCCCAGAACTCGACGCTGCGGCGGTAGGCCTCACGGTCGATCGGCACGCCGGAGCCGCCTTCGTCGACACCGAGCGCGTTGCGCAGCATCGTGATCGGCGCCATCGGGATCTCCTCCGGCTCGGCCGTCGCCAGACAGCCGACCACGCCCCAGTCGGCATCGATCGCCTCGCCTTCTTTCTGCATCTGCTCGCGGCTGTAGACGATGACGATCAGATAGTGGGCCAGCGGCGCTTCCAGCCCCTCGAACCAGCGCACCAGCACCGGCAGTTCGCGCTTGTTGCGCGCCTCGTAGCCGGACCGCAGCAAATGGCGGTTGGCGTCGGTGATCGGGATCGTCAGACAGCGCGTCTGCGTCCAGTTGCGATGTACGTGCAGCTTGCAGAACGGCGCATAGCCGTCGAGCACCCGCAGCGGCGGCTCGGCGTTGAGATGCTGCTCGAAGGCCTCAGGGCTGCAGCCCTGGATGGCGTTGAGGCGAGCGTCGCGCGGGAACAGGCGCGGACGGGCGAAAGGGGTCAGGACGATGGACATGGCGGCATTGTCGGGGGCTTTGCGACGAGAGGCGAGGTGGCCACGCGCCCTCATCCGCCCCTTCGGGGCACCTTCTCCCGCAAGCGGGAGACGGACAAAAAGCTCCCCTCTCCCGTATACGGGAGAGGGGCTGGGGGTGAGGGGGCGAGGCGCCTACACCGCCTGCCCTGCCGCATGCCCGGACGCCCAGGCCCACTGGAAATTGAAGCCGCCGAGATGGCCGGTGACGTCGACGACCTCGCCGACGAAGTACAGGCCCGCCTGCTTCTGCGACTCCATCGTCCGCGACGACAGCTCGGTGGTGTCGACGCCGCCGAGCGTCACCTCGGCGGTGCGGTAGCCCTCGGTGCCGCTGGCGACCAGCGGCCACTGCTGCAGCTGCTCGCCGATCTCGCGCAGCGTCTGCCTGCGGATGTGGCGCATCGGCTTGTTGTCGAACCAGACCTCGCAGAGCCGCTGCGCGAAGCGCTTGGGAAACAGCTCGCCGAGCATGGTCTTGAGCTCCGCGTCCGGATGCCGCTGCTGCTGTTGCTGCAGCAGCTCGACCGCATCGGCGCCCGGCAGCAGGTCCAGCGTCAGCGCCGCGCCCGGCTCCCAGTACGAGGAGATCTGCAGGATCGCCGGACCGCTGATGCCGCGATGCGTGAACAGCATGGCATTGCGGAACTCGGCCTCGCCGCAGCGGGCGATCACCGGCAGCGAGACGCCGGCCAGATCGGCGTAGCGCTGCTGGTGCGTGCCGCTCTGCGTCAGCGGCACCAGTCCGGCCCGCGTCGGATGCACGCGGTGGCCGAACTGCCGCGCCAGCGCAAAGCCGAAGCCGCTGGCGCCCAGGCTGGGAATCGACAGGCCGCCGGTGGCGACGACCAGCGCCGGCGCGCGCTGGCGGCCGCGCGCGGTGTCGACGGTGAACCCGCCGTCCTGGTGGCGCACGCCACCGACGGCGCAGTCGACCTCAATCTGCACGCCGGCGGCAGCGCATTCGTCGAGCAGCATGCGCACGATCAGCTTCGACGACTCGTCGCAGAACAGCTGGCCCAGCTCCTTCTCGTGCCAGGCGATGCGGTGGCGCTCGACCATCTCCAGGAACTGCGCCGGCGTATAGCGCGCCAGCGCCGACTTGCAGAAATGCGGGTTGCGCGACAGGAAGTGGGCCGGCGTGGTGTGCAGATTGGTGAAATTGCAGCGGCCGCCGCCGGACATCAGGATCTTCTTGCCGACCCGGTTGGCGTGCTCGACGACCAGCACGCGGCGGCCGCGCTGCGCCGCGCTCAGCGCGCACATCAGGCCGGCGGCACCGCCGCCGATGATCAGGACATCGAAGGACATTGCGAACTGGGATCCGGGCCCCGGAGCGGGCGGGCGCGACTTTGCGGACAAGCGCCGCCGCTTGCAAGCGGCGGCGGTGGCCGCAGCGATGAGACCGCCGTCACGTCAGCCGCTGGCCGGCACGCGATTGCGACAGTTGCCGATGCCGGGATGGCGCGCTAATCGCTACGCTTTCAGTACCGGCGTGGGGGCGCCATCAGCGCGACATCTGCGCCGCGCAGGCTCCACGCCTGTCGCCGCACCCCAAAACCACGCCGTCACAGGAGTCCGCCATGAGCAGTGCGCCGCCCAAAACCGACAAGGCTGAAATCGATCTGATGCTGAAGCTGTCCTTCCTGGCCTATGCCGGCATCTACCGGCTCAGCCCCTGGGGCGCCGACCGCGCCGTCACCAAGGAAGTCAAGAAGCACGCCCCGACCCAGACCATGGCCTGGGGCCCCAAGAGCTCGACCTCGTTCCTCGACCTGTTCACCTCGACGCTGGCCTACATCACCAAGGACCGCGACGCCGAGGCCGCCGGCGAATCGCTGTACACGGTGGTGATCCGCGGCACCAATGTGCTGTCGTGGAGCACCGTGCTGTTCCAGGACCTGGCAGTGCACGACATGACACCGTGGAAGCTGCTGTCGCCGAACGCCGAGGTGCCCAAGGACAGCGACCCGGCGATCTACAAGGGCGCCGGCCGCACGCTGGACTATCTGAACGCGCTCAAGAGCAAGGGCCAGACCATCATCGACTTCCTGGCCGACAAGGTGGCGCACGAGAACGCCAGGATCCGCGTCACCGGCCATAGCCTCGGCGGCATGGCGGCAATGATGTACCCGGTGTGGATCCAGGACGAACTGACGGCGCGCGGTCTCGACATCAGCGGCCGCCTGACGGTCTGGCCGGTCGCCGGCATCACGCCGGGCAACCGGGATTTCGTCGATTACACCGAGGCGCTGTTTGCCAAGAACAAGAACAGCTATCTGCGCATCGTCAACGACCTCGACTTCGCCACCAAGGCCTGGCTACAGGACGCGCTCAGCACGGAGGTGCCGACCATGTATGCGCCGGAGGTCACGCTGAGCGACTTCGATCACGACATCATCGAGCTGTTCTACAACATCAGCCTCAACCGCGGGGACCAGCAGCCGCCCAACCACATGCTGGTGCCGTCGCAGCTCGGGCCGATCAAGTCCTGGTTCCTGCAGTTCGTATACCAGCACTTCGTGCCGTACCTGGAGTACCTGTCGAACACCGAGGAACGCGACGCGCTGCTGAAGATGCTCGGCATGGAGATGGGCAAGCGCCATCCGATCAACACCTTGCGCGTCACGCTGGCGACGCAGAAGCAGGAAGCGATCGCGCTGGCCGCCGAAACGGTCGAGGCCGCCAAGAAATCCGGCAAGGCCGCGGCCAAGAAGGCCGGCGCCACGCCGTTCGCCAAGGCCGCGTAAGCGCCGCCTGAAGCGCCGCGGCGCCAGCCTCAGCGGCTGACGTCGCGGTGCACGCGGGCGACGGCGTCGATCGCCGTCAGCGGTTCGTCGATTTCCAGCCAGCGCTGCCGCGTCTCCGGATTGACGCGCAGCAGCTCGGCCCAGCGGTACGCCACCCAGTTGCAGTCGTCGAGCCGCATCGGCTTGGGCAGCGCATAGCCGGGCACCAGGCGCTCGTCCAGCTCGCGCAGCTGCTCAGCCATCGCGCGGAAGCGCTCGGGCAGCGGCGTCGGCTCCGGCGGCTCGACCCCCTCCACCTCGCCGATGATCAAGCCGTCGTCCTGCACGCGGCGGCTCAGCAGTCGCAGCCGCTCGCCGCCGCGTGCCTGCAGCCGGTAGGTCGTCGGCGTCGGCTGGCTCCATTCGGTGATGCGCGCCAGGCAGCCGACCCGCTGCGGCACTGCCGGCGCGCCGACCTCGTAGCCCCCCTGGATCAGGAACACGCCAAAGCCCGTGTTGCGCTCCAGGCAGCGCCGCGTCATCGCCACGTAGCGCGGCTCGAAGATGTTCAGCGCCAGCACGCCGCCGGGGAACAGCACGTTGCCAAGCGGAAAGATCGGGAGTTCCATGGACGAGAACGGGGCAGACGTAAGGAAGCAACATTATCGCCGCCGCGCCGGCCGCGCACTTGACGGCGACGCTCACCGCGGGCCCAATCGCGACGTGCATCCATATCGTCCGGATACACACCAATCAGAACAAACAGGACCGGCGAGGTGCTCGACCGGTCGTCCGGGAGAGAGAACGATGTCCGTGTCGCCCGCCGCACAGAACTTCATGTCGCAACGAATGGGTCTCTACTGCAGCTGGATTTTTGCCGCGCTGACGGCGATCGGCTGGCTCGGCATCGCGCACTTCTACGCGCCGGCGCCCGCCGATCTGGGCATCGACGCCACCAAGACCTGGTTCTCGGAGACCTACCGCTGGCGCACCATCATCGGCTGCACGATCTTCTACATCGCCTGCGGCTTTCTGGTACCGGCGTCGATCCAGTTCGGCATCATGCTGGCGAAGATCGAAGGACGCTGGCCGCTTTGGTCGATCACCGCTGCGGTCGGCGGCATCTTCATCTCGATCATCATCTTCATGAACGCCTGCGCGTGGATCGTCACGGCCTACCGTCCGGAGACCAGCGCCGACGTGATCCAGTCCTGGAGCGACTGGGCGTGGATGGCCTTCCTGCTCGGCTGGATCTATCTGGTAGTGGAGATGCTGGCGACCGGCATCGTCGAACTGATGGACCGGCGGCCGGAACCGATGATTCCGCGCTGGCTGACCTGGGCCACCTTCGCCGGCGCCGCCGGTGAGCTGACGGCCATGGGTCCGGCCTTCTTCAAGAGCGGCCCGTTCGCCTATCACGGCCTGCTCGGCTTCTACATGCCGATGACGATCTGGGGCCTCTACCTGGTGCTGACGACCTGGTACATGCTCAAGGCGCTCAAGCGCGAAGAGGCCGCCGCACAAGCTTGAGCGTTTGCCGGCGGACCGGTCAGGCGCCGCTGGCGCGCTGCAGGCACATCGGCATCGCGTCGAACTGCGCTAACGATCGAGCAATTGCTGAATCAGGCCGGCGTGCGTGGCCAGCTGGCGCGTGGCGCGCAGACGCGGCTCCAGGAAGATCGCCGCCATCTCGTCCAGCGCCTGCTCGAAGCGCTCGTTGACGATCAGGTAGTCGTACTCGGCGTGATGGGCGATCTCGTCGTGCGCCTCCTGCATGCGCGCGGCGATGATTGCCTCGCTGTCCTGGCTGCGGCCGCGCAAGCGCCGCTCCAGCTCGGCCACCGATGGCGGCAGGATGAAGATGCCGATCGCCTGCGGCCATTCGCGCTTGACCTGCCGCGCGCCCTGCCAGTCGATGTCGAGGATGACGTCATGACCGGCATCGAGCAGCGCGCGCGTGGCGTCGCGGCCGGTGCCGTAGCGACGCCCGAAGACCTCGGCATGCTCCAGAAACTCACGCTGCCCGATCATCGACACGAAGCGCGCCTCGTCGACGAAATGGTAGTGCGTGCCATCGGCTTCGCCCGGCCGCGGCGAGCGCGTGGTGAACGACACCGAGATCGTCGCGGTCACGCCATGCTCGGCGAGCCTCGGCACCAGGGCGCGCGTCAGGCTGGTCTTGCCGCCGCCGCTCGGCGCAGAAACGATGAACAGACTGCCCTGGCTCATGAGGCTCTCCCGATTGGCGGCGCGAGTCTAGCGCGCCGCGACCTTCCGTCGAACTGCCCGCTCACTCGATGTTCTGCACCTGCTCGCGGATCTGCTCGATCGCCACTTTCATCTCGACAGCGCAGCGCGTCATCTCGGCATCCTGCGACTTCGATGACAGGGTATTGGCCTCGCGGTTGAGTTCCTGCATCAGGAAGTCGAGGCGGCGGCCGACCGATTCTCCGCGTGACATCGCCTGGCGGACCTCGTGCAGATGGCTGAGCAGACGCGACATCTCCTCCTCGACATCGAGTCGCTGCGCGTTCAGCGCGATCTCCTGCGCCAGGCGCTGCGGTTCGATCTCCACGCCCAGCTCGGCGCAGCGTGCGCGCAGACGCGCCAGCCATTGCTCGCGGACCAGCGGATGGCGGGCGCGCACCTGCGCCACCAGGCGCTCCAGCAGCTCGCAGCGTTCGAGCATGTATTGCAGCAGTCGCTCGCCTTCGCGCGCGCGCGCCGCGCCGAAATCAGCCAAGGCCGCTTCGAACAGCTTGCGGGCGGCGGCCAGCAGGGGCGCGAAATCCGCCTGCTGCTCGCGCATCACGCCGGGGAACGCCAGAACGCGAATCGGGTCGGGCACGCTGGTGGCGCCGAGTTCGGCATTGACGGCATCGAGCGCGTCCTTGAGCTGCGTGATGCGCTCACCGTCGAGCTCGATGCGTTCGGCGCCGCCGGCTTCGCGGATATAACGCAGCCCGCATTCGACCTTGCCGCGTGCGAGCTTGGTGGACGCCGCCTGACGCAGCTCGCCTTCCAGCACGCGAAACTCGTCCGGCATCTTCAGCTGCACGTCGAGATAGCGGTGATTGACCGAGCGCAGCTCCCACACCAGGCGTCCCCAACTGGCGGACGTTTCGACGCGGGCATAGCCCGTCATGCTGTGAATCATCGGCAATGCTCCGTTCAGCTTGGCGCGCCCTGATGGCGACGCGATGAGGGCGGCGATTGTAGCGGCTGGACCGACACGACAGCGACGAGCGGGCTTTCAGGACAGCGAGACAGACCCGGCCTGCATTGCACAGGCGGCACGACAAGGTGGCAGAAAGAACGGGCGGCAGGCCTGCGGCCTTGCCGCCCGTTGCGGCGTTGTCTTGCCGCCCTGCCCGGCTACTTACTTGGTGACCTTCTTCACGACCTTCTTGGCAACCTTCTTGACGGCCTTGACCGCCTTCTTGGCAACCTTGACGGCCTTCTTCACCGGCGCCTTCTTGGCAACCTTCTTCACCGCCTTCTTCGCAGCAACCTTCTTGGCCGGAGCCTTCTTGGCAAGCTTCTTCACGGCCTTGGTGGCTTTCTTAGCGGCCTTCTTGGCCGGCGCCTTCTTAACAGCTTTCTTCGCAGCAGCCATCGTCATATTCCTCCATGGAGCCACTATGCTCGCGGAGATCTCCGCGCGGATATCGCATAGACATGCCATGCATGTTTACACAATGTGAATTTTTACTGATAAAAAGTTTTCGAATCAACGTCTTCATCAGGACAAAACTCAGAAGATCATGTCTGTTCATCGCTTCGCGTGCTGCGTCACCGTCATCGCGCTGACGCTGTCCGCGTGTCTCGTCGATGCCCGCAAACCCAGCGCTGATGCGGCTTTCACGGGCTCGCGCAGTTTGCGTTACGAGATCGTTCGCATGCATACGCATGACGCTTCACGCTTCACGCAAGGGCTCGAGTTCGGTGACGGCGCCTTGCTTGAAAGCGTTGGCTTGTATGGCCGTTCTGCGCTAACTGCGACGCGCATCGGCAGCAGCAGGCCGCTGCGCGAGCGTCGCCTGCAGGACGATGTGTTCGCCGAAGGACTGACGATGCTCGGTCAGCGCATCTATCAGTTGAGCTGGCGCGAAGGCTTGCTGTTCATCTACGACCGCGACTTCAAACTGCTGGGGACGCGTCGTTACGAAGGCGAAGGCTGGGGGCTCGCCAACGACGGCGAGCAGCTGATCATGAGCGACGGCAGCGCGCGGCTGAGCTTCCGCAGCGCCGATGACTTCCGGGTGCTGCGCAGCATCGAGGTGCACGATGGCGGCCGTCGGGTGGCGATGCTCAACGAGCTGGAGTACGCCGCAGGCCTGCTGTTTGCCAACGTCTGGTTGAGCGATCGCATCGCCGTGATCGATCCGGCCGATGGCCGCGTGCTGGCCTGGCTGGAGCTCGACGCGCTGCGCGAACAGCTGCCCGCGCTGACGCGGCATAACAGCGACGCCGTGCTCAATGGCATCGCCCATGACGCCAGTACCGGCCATTTCTACGTGACGGGCAAGCTGTGGCCGCGGCTGTTCGAGCTGCGCATCGACGAGCTGCCGCGGCCGCCGTCCGGCCGCGCGCGCTGAACGCGGCGTTCAGAAGTCGACGCGCGTTTCCTGCTCGGCGCGCACGGTGGTCTCGCGCTCGCTGAAATCCACGGCGTCGTTGCGCTCGGGGTCGTCGCGGCCGGCATCGCAGGTGAAGGCAACGGTGTAGTCGCCGGCCGGCAGATAGGCGGCGATGTAGCTGCCGTCACTGAACGGGATCGTCGAACTCAAGGGCCGCGCGCCGCTGCCGCCGACGTCGTCGGCATCGAGCTCATGGCCGCTGTAGACGTAGACCGCCGGCACGCAGCCGCTGACGATGCGCGTGGGGCTGACGTTGCCGACGATCGTGCCGCTGCGTCGATCCTCGACCGCGCGCAGCCGCGGCACCAGGCGATAGGCATCGGGCTCATCGTCGTCGGGCATGCGCAGCGAACTGCGCAGATCGAAGTCCAGCGTCAGCCGCGTGCGCTTGTTGTCGTCCACCTCGAAATCGAACGGCACGCCCAAGCCGCTGCTGGCGTCGTCGGGCACGTACAGCGCACGGCGCGGCCCGCTGCGCGGCTGCACGTACGAGGCGAAGCGGTCCGGCGCGCTGTCGATACGCAGGCGGATCTGCTCGTAGCGACCCGAGCGCAGATTTTCATTGTCGAGCAATTTGAAGGCGTCGCCGTTGCGCAACTGCATCAGGTCGATCGAGAGTGCTGGCGAGAAGTCGAAGCTTTCGCGCTCGCCGTCTTGCGCATACAGGTCGACGCGCGAGATCGAAACGACCACGGCATCGACGTCGTCGATCGGCGCATCGGTGATCTGCAGGTCGATGCGGCCGTCGTCGAACAGCTCACAACCACCGAGCGACAGGCCGGCGCAGGCGACGATCGCGAGCAGGGGTTTGGAGATCTTGGTCATGGCGCCATCTTCGCAGCGGCCGGTGGCGACGCGCCAGCAGGCGCGGCCTCGACGATGGGAAATGCGGCTCAGGACGCGGCCGTGTCGAGCCAATGACAGGCGGCGCTGCTGCCGTCGGCGAAGCGCCGCTCGGCGGGGATGTCCGAGGCGCAGCGCGAGCCGGCATCGGGGCAGCGGCTGCTGAACAAGCACCCGCTCGGCGGCATCGACAGATCCGGCAAGGCTCCGGCGCGGGCGGCGTGCTGGCGCATCCGCAGGCGCCCCGGAATCGCCGCCAGCAGGGCCCGCGTGTAGGGATGACGCGCCTGCGCGAACAGCGACGCGCGCGGCGCCTGTTCCATCGCCTTGCCGAAGTACATCACCAGGACGCGGTCACTGATATGGCGAACCACGGCGAGGTCGTGCGAGATGAACAGCATCGCCAGCTGCAGGCGGCGCTGCAGGTCGCGCAGCAGATTGACGATCTGCGCCTGTACCGACACGTCGAGCGCCGATACCGGCTCGTCGCAGATCAGCAGCCGCGGCCGCACGATCAGCGCGCGCGCCAGCGCGATGCGCTGGCATTGGCCACCGGAGAACTCGTGCGGCTTGCGCCGCGCATCGGCCAGCGCGATGCCGACCTGCTCCAGCATCTCGCGCACGCGCGCCTCGCGCTCGATGGCGCCCAGCTCCGGCCACAGCACGCGCAGCGGCTCGGCCACCGCGTCCGCGACGTTCATGCGCGGATCAAGACTCGCCAGCGGATCCTGAAAGACCATCTGGATATCGCCGCGCAGCTTGCG
>CBINNP010000096.1:0-12247 GCA_966252075.1 uncultured Solimonas sp. | reverse complement strand
CCGGTGACCGCCTGCTGCTGGCGGTGGCGGCGCGCCTGCAGGGCAGCGTGCGCGAGGCCGACACCGTCGCGCGGCTCGGCGGTGACGAGTTCGTCGTGGTGCTGACCGACGCCGGCACGCGCGAGTCGCTGGAGCCGGCGATCCGGCTGATGCGCGAGCAGCTCAGTGCGCCGGTGATGATTGACGAGCACGAGCTGCTGGTGACGGCGAGTGTCGGCGGCAGCCTGTTTCCGGCCGACGGCAGCGAGCCGGCAGAGCTGCTCAAGTTCGCCGATACGGCAATGTACGAGGCCAAGTCGCTGGGCCGCAGCAACTTCCAGTGGTTCATGCCGGGCCTGCTCAAGCAGGCCGAGGATCGGCTCGCGCTCAGCGGTGCGCTGCGTCGTGCGATCGAGGAGCAGCGGCTGACCATCCACTACCAGCCGGAGATCTGTCTGCGCGAGCATCGCGTGGTCGGCATCGAGGCGCTGGTGCGCTGGGAGCATCGCGGACAGGGCACGATCGCGCCGGACCGCTTCATTCCACTGGCCGAGGAAACCGGCCTGATCCTGCCGCTCGGCGCCTGGGTGCTGCGCCGCGCCTGCGAGGACTGCGTGCACCTCAGCGAGGCGCTGGAAACGCCGCTGCGCCTGGCCGTCAATGTCTCGCCACGGCAGTTCCAGCACGGCGACTGGCTGGGCAGCGTGCGCGAGGCGCTGGCCGCCAGCGGCCTGCCGGCCCAGCGGCTGGAGATCGAGATCACCGAGGGCATCCTGATGCAGAACCCGGGCGAGGGCACGCGCATGCTCGATCTGCTGCGCCGGCTCGGGGTCACCATCGTCGTGGACGATTTCGGCACCGGCTATTCGAGCCTGTCGTACCTGACGCGGTTTCCGATCGACAAGATCAAGATCGACCGCTCATTCGTCCGCGATCTGGCCAGCGACGCGGCCGACGCGGCGATCATCAACGCCATCATCGCGATGGCGCACAGCCTGGGCATGCGGGTGATCGCCGAGGGCGTCGAAAGCGAGCAGCAGCTGCGCTATCTGCGCGACCGTCTCTGCGACGAGGCGCAGGGCTTCTACTTCAGCAAGGCGGTGGCGGTCGAAGAATTCGGCGCGCAGCTGGCGCTGATCGAATCACGCCTGCACACCGCCGTCTGAGCGGCGCGGCGCCGGCTCAGATGAAACGCATCGACAGATCGACCGCGTGCACGTGCTTGGTGATGGCGCCGATGGCGATGCGGTCGACGCCACACTCGGCATAGCCGCGCACCGTTTCCAGCGTCGCGCCGCCGGAGTACTCGATCACGGTCTTGCCGCCGCCGGCGCGGTGCGCGCGCGTCAGCGCCACGGCTTCACGGATCTGCTCGTGGCTGAAATCGTCGACCAGCAGCAGGTCGACGTCGGCCGCCAGTGCGGCGCGGACCTGATCCATCGTCTCCGCCTCGCTCATCAGCGGCACGCCGGCGTGCAGCGCGCGCGCCTGCGCGATCGCCTGCGTGATGCCGCCGGCGGCGGCAACGTGGTTTTCCTTGATCAGAATGCCGTCATAGAGACCGATGCGGTGATTGATGCCGCCGCCGCAGAGCACTGCGTACTTCTGCGCATTGCGCAGGCCCGGCAGGGTCTTGCGGGTGTCGGCGATCTTGCAGCCGGTGCCGGCCACCGCGTCGACGTAGCGGCGCACGGCGGTGGCGGTGCCGGACAGGCATTGCAGGAAGTTCAGGGCCGCGCGCTCGCCGGTCAGCAGCGCGCGCGCCGGGCCCTTGAGCGTGTAGAGCTGCTGGTCCGGCTGCACCTGCTGGCCGTCCTCGACGTCCCAGCGCACGTCGATCGCCGGATCGAGCTGGCGGAACACCTCGTCGACCCAGGGCCGGCCGCAGATCACGGCAGCCTCGCGCGTGATCACGCGCGCGGCGCCGGCCTGGTCTGCCGGTACCAGCCGCGCGGTGAGGTCGCCGGCGCCCACGTCTTCGGCGAGCGCGCGGCTGACGTTGTCGGCGAGATCGGCAGGAATGCGCAGGGCGGGCATCGGCGGCTCCGGAAGATGGACGTGGGGATCTTGAGGGGGCGCCATTGTAGCGGCGCGGTCCGCGGCGCTGACTCAGCGGGCTGTGGGCAGATAGATGTCGTAACGGGCCTGCGTGCCATCGAGCTGGAAGCTCGGCGCGCGGCCAGCGAGGAAAGGCGCTCCGCGCGGCCGCTTGACCACGACGCGCTGCAGCGCCGCCGCCAGCGCCGGTTCGAGCAGGGCGTCGGCGTCCGGGTCGCCATCGGTCAGTTCGCGCAGCAGCTGCATTTCCTTCTGCGGCAGCGCCTGCTTGCCCTGATGCGGATACATGGGGTCCAGATGCACCACGTCCCAGCGCCGGCCGGATTCGAGCGTGGCGCGCGCTTCACCGGCGATCAACTCCGTGCGCGCGGCGGCGGCGCCCAGCGCGGCGTCGGCCAGGGCGCGAGCGCGCGCATCGGCGAGCAGCTGCGCGAAGCGGGGTTCGCGCTCGCACATCGTCACGCGGGCACCGAGCGCGGCCAGCGTGAAGCCGTCGCGGCCGAGGCCGGCAGTGGCATCCAGCACCGTCAGCTCGGCGCGCTTGTGCAGGCCGATCGCGCGCGCCAGCAGCTGCTTCTTGCCGGCGGCGATGCGGCGACGGACCTCGGCGCCGGTCCAGTCGCAGCGCAGCGGCTTGAATTGCGGACGATGCAGCGCGCGCAGGCTGAGGCCGTCGGCGGCGTTTTCAAGGACAAAGGAGGACGCCCGGGCGTCGCCGGCCGGGGCAGGGCAGTCAGGGGTGCTCAAAGCTTGTCGGGGTCGAAGAGGCTGGGCAGTCGCTGCGCGAGGAACAGATCGCCGTCGACCTGCAGGCGGCCGGTCATGTAGGCGGCCATGCCGTTGAGCTCGCCCCTGAGCAGGGCGATCAGGTCGTCATCGTCCATGGTCACGGTGACGTCGGGGGCGGCGGCGCTGCCATCGGCGACACTGCAGCGGCCGTTCTGAATGATGGCGTGGACCGGTTCGGAACAGTTGAACTGGATGATGCAGTCGGCGCCCGTGGCGGCGTCCGGGGTGAACGCCTGCGGCAGGTTCTTCAGCAAGGCTGAGGCTGACATGGGCGCTCCCGCCGGTGGACAGGTCGATGCTAGCGCAGCGTGCCGATGCCGGAAACGCTGCTCAGGCGCCGCCGGTCAGTTCGTCGCGCAGCCGCGCGGCCGTCGCCGCGGACAGCAGGATCAACTTGACGCTGGACGCATAGCAGCGATCGGCCGCGCGCAGCGCCGCGCCCTCGGCGGAATCGGCGTCGACCACGCGGAAGTCGGCGGCTTCCCGCAGCGACGGCGCCAGACGCTTGAACGCGCGGAACGCCGCGCCCTTGCCCAGACCACAGTCGCGGTCGAGTTCGCGCAGCGTGGTCCAGCGGTCATCCGGGGCGCTCTCGTTCATCGCGCGATTCTACGGCGCGGCGGCCAAGGGGCCGTTGCAGCGCATCCGTTAGAATCGCCGCCATGACGTCCGCTGTCCCCCATACCCCCTTGCTCGAACGCCGCCTGCGGCTCGCGCTGGCCGATACGAAGCTGGAAACGCCGCGCCCCGTCGCCGACCTCGGCCTGTCGCGGCTGCATCAGGACAATCTCGACGCGATGATGCGCCGCGGCATGCGACCGGCCGCGGTGCTGGCGCCGGTGCTGCGCCGTGGCGATGCCATGAGTTTGCTGCTCACGGTGCGCGCGCCGGACATGCGCTCGCACGGCGGGCAGATCGCATTCCCGGGCGGCGCCAAGGACGCGGCCGACATCACTGCGGTCGACACCGCGCTGCGCGAGGCGCAGGAGGAAGTCGGCATCGATCCGCAGCGGGTCGAGGTGCTCGGGTATCTGGATGATTATCCGACGATCTCCAATTTCATGGTCACGCCGGTGGTCGGCCTGATCGATGGCGAGCTGGACTTGCGCCCGCAGGCCGCCGAGGTCGCCGAGGTCTTCGAGGTGCCGCTGAACGTCGCCCTGGACCCGGCCAACTTCGCGCGCAAGACCATCGAGCGCGGCGGCGCGGCGCTGCCGATCATGGAGCTGATGTGGCAGCACTACCGGATCTGGGGCGCGACCGCCGGCATGCTCTGGGATCTGGTCGAGCGGGTGGCGCGGCGATGAACGAGACGCCGCGCGATCCGCTGGCGCAGGCGCTGCAGCAGCAGCGCGAAGCCGCCGCGCTCGGCTTCGACTGGCGCCACGTCGACGAGCTGTGGGACAAGCTGGCCGAGGAGATCGGCGAGCTCAAGGACGCCACGCAGATCAGTCGCGACGCCGTCGAGGACGAGCTGGGTGATCTGCTGTTCATGGCGGTCAACATCGCCCGCCATCTCGGCGTCGACGCTGCCACGGCGCTGGCGCGCAGCAATGCCAAGTTCGCGCGCCGCTTCGCGCATATCTGCGCCCATCTGCAGCAGCTGCCGCCGCCGGGCGATCCGCAGCGTCTCGAGGCGATGGAAGCGCTGTGGCAGCAGGCCAAGCGTCTGGAGAGGCGCTGAGCGTCTCGCAGCCTTGGGGCCTTGGGCGGCCATTTGGGGGCGCCGCGGGACGCGGCAGCAGCGCGTCGCTAAGCTATGCGCCCCCCGATTCAACCGTCTTTGCAGAAGTGACCGCCTCATGAGCACCACCCGCATCGCCATCCTCGGCGCCACCGGCCGCATGGGCCGCGCCCTCATCACCGCCGCCGAGGCCAATGCCCAGGTCAGGCTCGGCGCCGCCATCGAGCGCGCCGGTCATGCGGAAGTCGGCAGCGCGATCAACCGGGAGGGACTTAAAGTCGGCGATGACCTGCGGGCTGCGGCGGCCGACTTCGATGTGCTGATCGACTTCACGCGGCCGGAGGCGACGCTCGCCGCGCTGGACACCTGCATCGCGCTGAACAAGGCCATCGTCATCGGCACCACCGGGTTCACCGCCGAGCAGCGTGCGGTGGTCGACGCTGCCGCGCAGAAGATTCCGCTGCTGATCGCCGGCAATTTCAGCATCGGTGTCAATCTCTGCCTGAAGCTGCTCGAAGACGCCGCGCGCGCGCTCGGCGAAGGTTTCGATGTGGAAGTGGTCGAGGCGCACCACAAGCACAAGGTCGATGCGCCCAGCGGCACGGCGCTGATGATGGGCGAGGCGGTGGCGCAGGCGCTGGGCCGCGATCTCAAGGACTGCGCGGTCTACGAGCGCTACGGCCACACCGGCGCGCGCGAGGGCCAGACCATCGGCTTCTCGACGATCCGCGGCGGCGACGTGGTCGGCGACCACACGGTGATGTTCCTCGGCGACGGCGAGCGCGTCGAGATCACCCACAAGGCGTCGAGCCGTGCCAACTTCGCCAACGGCGCGGTGCGCGCCGCGGCCTGGCTGGCCGGTCGGGGGCCGGGCCTGTACACGATGCGTCAGGTGCTGGGGTTCTGAAGATGGGCAGCGGCATCGTGATCCGCTCTGCGCAACGCGCCGATGTGCCGCTGCTGCTGCAGCTGATCCAGGCGCTGGCGGATTACGAGAAGCTGCGCGATCTGTGCGTGGCCACCGAGGCCGATCTCGCCGAGCACCTGTTCGGCGCGCGGCCGTATGCAGAAGCGCTGATCGCCGAGGCGGACGGTACGCCGGCCGGCTTCGCGCTGTTCTTCCACAACTATTCGACTTTCGCCGGCAGGCCCGGCATCTGGCTCGAAGATCTGTTCGTGCAGCCGAACCGGCGTGGCCGGGGCATCGGCAAGCGCCTGCTGGTGGAACTGGCGCGGCTGGCGGTGGCGCGCGGCTGTGCGCGCTTCGAGTGGTCGGTGCTGGACTGGAATACGCCGGCGATCCGCTTTTACGAGAGCCTGGGCGCCGAGCTCAAGCGCGAATGGCTGATCAACCGCGTCGACGGCGAGCGCTTGGCGCGACTCGCCGCGACGCAGCTGTAAGGCCGGAACCGCTTAGAAGTTCGAAGCGGCGAAATCCCAGTTCACCAGCGAGTTCAGGAAGGTCTCGATGAACTTCGGGCGGGCATTGCGGTAGTCGACGTAGTAGGCGTGTTCCCAGACGTCGAGCGTCAGCAGCGGCTTGTCGGCGGTGGTCAACGGCGTCGCCGCATTGCTGGTGTTGACGATGTCGACCGTGCCATCGGCCTTCTTGACCAGCCAGGTCCAGCCCGAGCCGAAGTTGCCGGTGGCGCTGGCGGTGAAGGCTTCCTTGAACTTGTCGAAGCTGCCCCAGCGCGCGTCGATGGCCTGCGCCAGCGCGCCGGTCGGGGCGCCGCCGCCATTGGGCTTCATGCAGTTCCAGAAGAAGCTGTGGTTCCAGACCTGCGCGGCATTGTTGAAGATGCCGCCGCTGGACTTCTTGATGATGGTTTCCAGATCGGCATCGGCGAACTCGGTGCCCTGGATCAGCTTGTTGAGGTTGGTGACGTAAGCCTGGTGATGCTTGCCGTAGTGGTACTCGAAAGTTTCCGCGCTCATGTGCGGCGCCAGGGCGTCCTTGGCGTACGGCAGCGGCGGTAGGGTGTGTTCCATCGTGAGTCTCCTGACAGCGGTTGGGAGGGTGGCTTAATTTCCAAGTGAAGGCTTTGTAAACTCCGGGGCAAGCTAAATCAAGCGGAGCTTGCGCCATGCCAGCAACGACGCCGGCGGCCGATCGCGTATTGAGTCGCCTGAAGACTCATGGGCCGCAATCGGCGGCGGCTGTGGGCAATGCGCTCGACATCACCGGCGAAGCGGTGCGGCAGCAATTGCTGCGCCTGCAGGAACAGCAGCTGGTCGAGGCCTCGGCCGAAGCCGCTGCCCAGACCGGCAACGTCGGCCGGCCCGCGCAGATCTGGAAGCTCACCGCCGCCGGTCACGCGCGCTTTGCCGATACCCATGCGGTGCTGACCGTGCGCCTGCTGCAGGCGATCCGCGAGCAGTTCGGCGAGGCGGCGCTGGAGCAACTGATCGGCGCCCGCGACCGTGACACGCTGCAGAGCTACCGGCAGGCGATGGCGGCCTGCGCGGATCTGCCGGCGCGCGTGCACAAGCTGGCGGAGCTGCGCAGCGGCGAGGGCTACATGTGCGAGTGCGAAACGCTGGCGGACGGCGGGTGGCTGCTGATCGAGAACCACTGCCCGATCTGCGCTGCCGCCGCCAGCTGCCCGTCGCTGTGCGGCGCCGAGCTGCGCCTGTTCAGCGCGGTGCTCGGGCCGCAGGCGCGCGTCGAGCGCAGCGAACACCTGCAAGCGGGCGCAAGGCGCTGCAGCTACCGCATCGCGCCGGCCTGAAGCGATGCGTCGCGAATCCAAGCCCGATCACGACCCGAGCGGCGGTGGCCGGGCGCCGCCGCAGCCGCGCAAAGGCCGCGGTGCGGTGTCCAATTTCGAAGGCCGCTTCGAGACCGCCACGCGCGAAGCCAGTGATGACGGCTGGGATCTCGGCGACGAGCCGCTGCCGCCGCTGCGTACCACGGTGCTGCCGGAGCAGGCCAAGTCGATCATCTCGCGCAACCAGTCTCCGGACATTCCGTTCGAGCAATCCGTCAATCCTTATCGCGGTTGCGAGCACGGCTGCGTGTACTGCTACGCGCGGCCCAGCCACGCCTATCTGAACCTGTCGCCGGGACTCGACTTCGAGACCCGGCTGTTCTTCAAACCGGACGCGGCAGCCCTGCTCGACGCTGAATTGCGCAGACCTGGCTACCGCTGCTCGCCGATCAACCTGGGGGCCAATACCGATCCCTACCAGCCGATCGAACGCCAGCTGCGGGTCACGCGGCAGATCATCGAGACGCTGCAGCGGTTCTCGCATCCGCTGACCATCGTCACCAAGGGTGCGGCCCTGGTCCTGCGCGATCTGGATCTGCTGCGCGAGCTGGCGCAGCGGCAGCTGGTGGCAGTGACGATCTCGCTGACCACGCTGGATGACGCACTCAAGCGCACCCTTGAGCCTCGCGCCGCCTCGCCGGGCGCGCGGCTGCGCGCCATGCGCATGCTGGCCGACGCCGGCGTGCCGGTCGGCGTACTGGTGGCGCCCGTCATCCCCTTCGTCACCGACGCCGAACTCGAGCGTCTGTTGCAGGCCGCCGCTGACGCCGGCGCAACGACCGCGCACTACGTCATGCTGCGGCTGCCGCACGAGGTTTCGCCACTGTTCCGAGAATGGCTGGACGTGCACTTGCCGCTGAAGGCCGGGCATGTGATGAGCCTGATCCAGCAGATGCGGGGCGGCAAGGATTACGACGCCGAATGGGGCAAGCGGCAGCGCGGCGAGGGCGAGTACGCCGCGCTGATCGCGCGGCGTTTTGCCCTGGCCTGCCGCCGCCTCGGCCTCGATGCGCGCGACACCCGGCCGCTGGACTGCAGCGCCTTTGCGCCGCCGCCCGCGGCCGGCGATCAGCTGAGCCTGCTCTAGGCTGCCAGCGCCGCCACCGGCGCCCGCATCGCCTCGGACGCCAGGCTGGCCAGCTGCACCGCCTGCAGCGCGTTGAGGCGCGGGTCGCACTGCGTGTGGTAGCGCAGGCCCAGGTCGGGCTCGGCCAGGGCCTGTGCGCCGCCGATACACTCGGTGACGTCCTTGCCGGTCATCTCCAGGTGCAGGCCGCCGGCATGACTGCCTTCGGCACGATGGATCGCGAAGAAACTCCGCATTTCATCGGCCACCGCGTCGAACGGCCGCGTCTTGTAGCGGCCGGCGCTGACGGTGTTGCCGTGCATGGGGTCGCAGGACCAGATCACCGGCCGGCCCTCGCGCGCGACGGCGCGGATCAGCGCCGGCAGTGCGGCGTCGAGTTTGCCGGCGCCCATGCGGACGATCAGCGTGATGCGGCCCGGCTCGCGCTGCGGGTCGAGGCGGTCGAGCAGGCGCAGCAGCGCATCGGCGTCCAGCGAGGGCCCGCACTTGAGGCCGAGCGGATTGGCGATGCCGCGGCAGAACTCGACGTGCGCGCCGTCAAGCTGGCGCGTGCGATCGCCGATCCAGACCATGTGCGCCGAGCCGGCGTACCAGCGCCGGTCGCTCTCGTCCTGATGGGTCAGCGCGGTTTCGTACGGCAGCAGCAGTGCTTCGTGGCTGGTGTAGACCGGCTGGGCGCCGCCGGCCGGCATCGCGGCGGCGTCGATCGCGACGCCGTGCGCCTGCAGCTCGGCGACGAACTGCCGATGACGCAGCGCGATCGCCTCGGCACTGCTGAAGCCGGTCTGCTGCAGCGCACGCAGCAGGTTCAGGGTTAGGGCCGACTGGTGATAGGCCTGCAGCATCCGCTGCGGGTCCGGCACCCGGCTGGCAGGGTCGAAGGCAGCGCCGTTGACGATATCGCCGCGATAGCTCGGCAGCTCGATGCCGTCGATCCGTTCCGTCGGCGAGGAGCGTGGCTTGGCGAACTGGCCGGCGATGCGGCCGACGCTGACGACCGGCTGCTGCTGGCCGAGCAACAGCGCCATTTGCAGCAGGGTCTGCGTGGTATCGCGGACGGTGCGGGCGTGGAATTCGCTGAACGACTCGGCGCAGTCGCCGCCCTGCAGGAGGAAGGCCTCGCCGGCGGCGACCCGGGCCAGCTGTGCCTGCAGCGCGCGGACCTCAGGGGCGAGCACCAGCGGTGGCAGTTGCCGGAGCTGCGCGAGCGCGGCCGCGTGGGCAGCGGCGTCCGGGTAGGCGGGCGCCTGCTGGACCGGATGGGCGGTCCAGCTGAGCGGATTCCAGATCGAACTCATCGCAGCGTCCCCGGATGCGGGGCGTCGAGGGCGCCGGTGTCGTCATTGCAAATGAACATCGCCAATCTCCGTTACGGAGAAGCCGCGCTTGGCGGGAGGCTGTCGTTCTCAGGAAAACCGCGGGACCAGAAACACGAAAGCCGCCTGACAAGGCGGCTTCGGTTGAACAGCAAAACCTTCAGTCCGCCAGCGTCGTATACGGGCGGTACCAAAATCGTGCGAGCAGGGCGGCCAAGGCCGGTGCGTTCTTCATGAGGGCGTAGCCTAAAGAGCGATCTTGCGCATTGCAAATCGCTGCCGGTGCAATGTCTTGGAATACGGCCCCAGGTTTGGGGAATTATCCCGTGCGAAGATTTCCAACTTTCGATAGACCTTGCGGCACCGCACCAATATAATGCCGGGCTAATCCGCTGCGGGGGCGAACGATCATGATCACGCCCCCGTTTTAGTGTCCGCTCCAGGATTAGAAATTCGCCGATGACTGACTTCAAACCGGCCTTGCTTGCGCTTGCCGATGGCTCCATTTTCAAAGGCGTTTCCATCGGCAGCGATGGGCAGACGGTCGGTGAAGTGGTTTTCAACACTGCGATGACCGGCTATCAGGAGATCCTCACCGATCCCTCGTACCGCGAACAGATCGTCACGCTGACCTACCCGCATATCGGCAATGTCGGCACCAATGCCGAAGACGCCGAATCCGGCCGCGTCCACATTGCCGGCCTGGTGCTGCGCGAAGTGCCGCGCGCGCATTCGAACTTCCGCTCGACGCAGGATTTCCGCGAGTACCTCAAGGCCAACAAGACGGTGGCGATCGCCGGTATCGATACGCGCCGGCTGACGCGCCTCCTGCGCGACAAGGGTGCGCAGAACGGCTGCATCGTCGCCGGCGGACGCATCAGCGAGAAGAAGGCGCTCGACACAGCGCGTGGCTATCCGGGCCTCAAGGGCATGGATCTGGCCAAGGTCGTCAGCACCGACAAGACCTACAGCTGGACGCGCGGCTCGTGGACGCTGGAGACCAACCGCGAGACCGATCACGCGGCCGGTCCGTTCAAGTACCACGTGGTCGCCTACGACTTCGGCGTGAAGTCGAACATCCTGCGCATGCTCACCGACCGTGGCTGCCGCGTGACGGTGGTGCCGGCGCAGACGCCGGCGGCGGATGTCATCAAGCTCAAGCCCGACGGCGTGATGCTGACCAACGGCCCCGGCGATCCGGAACCGTGCAGCTACGCGATCGAGGCGGCGCGCAAGTTCCTGGCGCGCAAGACGCCGCTGTTCGGCATTTGCCTCGGCCATCAGATTCTCGGTCTGGCGCTCGGCGCCAAGACGCTGAAGATGAAGCTTGGCCATCACGGCGCCAACCATCCGGTGCAGGATCTGGAAACCGGCCGGGTGATGATCACCAGTCAGAACCATGGTTTTGCGGTGGACGAGGCGACGCTGCCGGCCAATGTCGTCGCCACGCACCGCTCGCTGTTCGATGGCTCCAACCAGGGCCTGCGCGTGACCGACGCGCCGGCCTTCAGTTTCCAGGGCCATCCGGAAGCCAGCCCCGGCCCGCACGATGTCGGCGAGCTGTTCGACCGCTTCGTGCGGCTGATGGCCGAGGCATCCTGAGGTCATGCTGATACGTCCGCCCATCGCCCAGCAGCAGCTTTCGGCGATGGTGTCTGTTGCGGGCGCTCGCGCAGTTGCAGTCCCTGATCCTTATTCCGAAGGCGGCGTTGACGCGCCGCCTTCGCTGCACCCAAAGAGTTGAAAGATGCCGAAACGTTCCGACATCAAAAGCATCCTGATCATCGGCGCCGGTCCGATCGTCATCGGCCAGGCCTGCGAGTTCGACTATTCCGGTGCGCAGGCCTGCAAGGCGCTGCGCCAGGAAGGGTATCGGGTGATCCTGGTCAACTCGAATCCGGCGACGATCATGACCGACCCGGAAATGGCCGATGCCACCTACATCGAACCGATTCGCTGGGAAGCCGTGGCGCGCATCATCGAGAAGGAGCGCCCCGATGCGGTGCTGCCGACGATGGGTGGCCAGACCGCGCTCAACTGCGCGCTCGACCTCGGCCGTGAAGGCATCCTCAAGAAGTATGGCTGCGAGCTGATCGGCGCTTCGGAGGCGGCGATCGATCTGGCCGAAGACCGCTCCAAGTTCCGCGACGCGATGACCGAGATCGGTCTCGGCTCGGCGCGTTCCGGTGTCGCCCACTCGATGGCTGAAGCCCGCCAGATTCAGCAGACCATCGGCTATCCGGTGATCATCCGCCCGAGTTTCACGCTCGGCGGCTCCGGCGGCGGCGTTGCGTACAACGTCGAGGAGTTCGAGGAGATCGTCACGCGCGGTCTCGATCTTTCGCCGACCACCGAAGTCCTCATCGAGGAATCGCTGCTCGGCTGGAAAGAGTTCGAGATGGAGGTGGTGCGCGACCACAAGGACAACTGCATCATCGTCTGCGCAATCGAGAACTTTGATCCGATGGGCGTGCACACCGGCGATTCGATCACCGTCGCCCCGGCGCAGACGCTGACCGACAAGGAATATCAGATCATGCGCAACGCCAGCATCGCGGTGCTG
>CBINNP010000095.1:0-12316 GCA_966252075.1 uncultured Solimonas sp. | reverse complement strand
GGAATCGCGATGCCCAGCTGCGGGCACAGCTCGGCGCCGACCGCGCGCACGGTGTCGAACAGCCGCGCGTCCTCGTCGAACTGGCCGCAGGCGGCCATCCAGTTGGCCGACAGGCGGATGTCGCCGATCTTGCCGATCGCCGCCGCCGCGATGTTCAGCACGGCCTCGGCGACCGCCATACGGCCGGACGCGGGCGCGTCGAGCAGCGCCAGCGGCGTGCGCTCGCCCATCGCCATCGCCTCGCCGGTGGTCGCTTCGAAGCCGCTGGCGGTGACGGCGCAGTCGGCGACCGGCACCTGCCAGGGCCCGACCATCTGGTCGCGCACCGTCAGGCCGCCGACCGTGCGGTCGCCGATCGTGATCAGGAATTGCTTGGACGCCACCGCCGGCAGCTGCAGCACGCGCTGCGCAGCCTCGGCGAGCTCGATCTTCGCGGTGTCGAGCGCGGCGAACTTCGACGCTGCACGCGTCGAGCTGCGCTTCATCTTCGGCGGCTTGCCGAGCAGCACCGGCATCGGCATGTCGACGGTGTTGTTGTTCAGCACCGCATCGCTGACGAGCAGCCGGCGCTCGGCGGTCGCGGTGCCGACCACGGCATACGGGCAGCGCTCGCGCGCGCACAGTTCGCCGAAGCGGGCGACGTCCTCGGCGGCGATCGCGAGCACGTAACGCTCCTGCGATTCGTTGCACCAGATTTCCATCGGCGACAGGGCCGGATCGGCAGCGATCACGTCGCGCAGCTGGAAATGGCCACCGCGATCGTCGGCGTGCACCAGTTCCGGCAGCGCGTTGGAGATGCCGCCGGCACCGACATCGTGGATCGACAGGATCGGGTTGTCGTCGCCGAGCGACCAGCAGGCGTCGACCACTTCCTGGCAGCGGCGCTCCAGCTCAGGGTTGGCGCGCTGCACCGAGGCGAAGTCCAGCTCGGCGCTCGATGCGCCGGTCGCCATCGACGAGGCCGCGCCGCCGCCCAGGCCGATCAGCATCGCCGGGCCACCGAGCACGACGAGCTTGGCGCCTTCGACGACTTCCAACTTCTCGACATGGCCGCCGCGGATGTTGCCGTAGCCGCCGGCGATCATGATCGGCTTGTGGTAGCCGCGGTTGCGACCATCCGGCGTCACCGCCTCATAGGTGCGGAAATAGCCGTTGAGATTGGGCCGGCCGAACTCGTTGTTGTAGGCGGCGGCGCCGAGCGGGCCGTCGATCATGATCTGCACGGCGCTCGCCATCCGCGGCGGCCGCGGCAGCTCGGCCTCCCAGGGCTGCACGAAATCCGGAATGCGCAGGTTGGCGACCGAGAAGCCGGCCAGGCCGGCCTTGGGCTTGCCGCCGCGGCCGGTGGCGGCCTCGTCGCGAATCTCGCCGCCGGCGCCGGTGGCGGCACCCGGATGCGGCGAGATACCGGTCGGGTGGTTGTGCGTCTCCACCTTCATCAGGATGTGCACGGCCTCGTCGTGGCCGCGCCAGACGTGGTCGCGGTCGGCGAACCAGCGCATCGCCGGCCAGCCCTCGATCACCGCCGCGTTGTCCTTGTACGCCGACAGCACGCCCTGCGGCGCCGCCGCGTGGGTGAGCTTGATCATCTCGAACAGCGAGTGCGGCTGCGTTTGGCCGTCGACGGTGAACTCGGCGTTGAAGATCTTGTGCCGGCAGTGCTCGCTGTTGACCTGCGCGAACATCATCAGCTCGGCATCGGTCGGGTTCTGGCGGGCCTCGCGGTAGTAGCCGACCAGGTAGTCGATCTCCTCCGCCGACAGCGCCAGACCCCAGTCGCGATTGGCGGCGGCCAGCGCGTCGACACCGCCGGCGAGCACGTCGACCGTGCGCAGCTCGCGGCGCGGCTGCGCGGCGAACACATGCTGCAGCTGCGCCGGCTCGCCGAGCACCGACTCGGTCATCGGATCGTGCAGCGCCGCCAGCGCGGCGGCCGGCAGGGCGCTGACGCCGTCGAGGAAATAGGCGCGGCCCTGCTCGATGCGGCGCACGCCGGCCAGCCCGCAGACGCGGGCGATGTCGGTGGCCTTGCTCGACCACGGCGACACGGTGCCGAGCCGCGGCACCACGAACAGCGTCAGGCCGGCGGCGTCGAAGCCGACCGGGCCCTCGCCGAGCAGGCGGCGCAGCTGGCTTTCGGCGGTGTCCTCGGCGTCGACCAGATAGAAATCCCGGCTGCGCAGCTGCTGCAGCTGCGGCGCGTGCTGGCGCAGCCGGCTCAGCAGACGCTCGGAACGGAATGCCGACAGGGACGCGGCACCGGGCAGGATCGACAGGGACATGGACGAGGGGAACGGGCAATCGGGCCGGCATTTTCGCATGTTCGGCGCCCCGGCCGCGGCGCCGCGTGTCGTCCGGAAAAGAAAGCCGCTCCGGCTGGACTCCGGAGCGGCAAGAGGCACCCGCCGCCCTGAGAGGACCGACGGGTTTTGGGAAAACCTGAAGCAGTCTCAGCTCATCCGCTTCAGCGCACGCATCCGCGCGGCGTCAGCGCGGTATTCGCGCCGGTAGTCGGCGACGAACAATCCATAGCGGCTGTAGCCGACCAGGATCGCTACGTCATGGGCGCGCCGACCGGCTTCGAGCAGCTGCGCGGCGGCGCGCATCCGGCAGCTGCGCAGGTACTGCTGCGGCGTCGCCCCGACGGCGTCGAGGAAGGCACGCTGGAACGCCAGCCGCGGCAGGCGCAGGCGCCGCGCCAGCCGCTGCGCGGTCAGCGGGCTGGCGTATTCGCGCTCGATGATCTTGCACGCCGCCTTCAGCCACGAACCCGCCTCGGACGCCGGCGCCGGATCGTCGGCGCTCATGTTCAGCGCCGTGGCGGCGTGGGTGCGCTGAGCCGATGCAGCAGCAGGGCGACGCCGAGGCACAACAGGCCGTCGATCAGCAGGAAACCGGCAAGCATCATGGCGATCTGCTCCTGGGGTCGGTGTACGCGGAGATTCAGGTGGAGCCACTCGACGCCCGGCCGGCCGCGGCTTGCAGGCGCTCGCGCGACAGCGCCGCGGCAGTGAGCCAGCGCATCACCTCGCCCGGGTTGCAGGCCAGGTCCGGCGCCACCAGCCGCGTATCGATCTGCTGCCGTGTCGCCGGGTCGTAGGCCAGCGCCAATGCCGGCATGCCCAGCCGCTGCGCGGCCGCCAGCTCGCCCAGACTGTCGCTGAGCAGCAGGAAGTGCGCGGCGGGCTGGCGGGCGCGCTTGAGGAAGTTCTCCAGCAGCCGCGCCCGCGTACACGGACAGGCCGGCTGCGGGGAACTGAACACCGAGCTGACATGGTCCTGCAGATCGAGCACCTGCAGGAAGCGCGCGGCCGGCTGCGGCCCAAGGGTCGACAGGTAGTGCAGCTCGCCCGGGTAGTGGCGCAGCGTCATCAGCAACGAGTCGGCGCCGGCGCGACGCGCGGCCAGGAAGCGCGTGCGCTCCTCGTAGCTGCGCCAGTACTGATCGGCGAGCTGGCCGAGCCGCTGCGCATCGTCGTCGCCGGCGATCTGCGCGAGCACTTCGCTGAGCCTGCGCGTACGCAGGCCGGTGCCGCGGACTTCCGCCGGCACCGGTTTGCCGCATTGCTGCGCGACGTCCTGCAGCGCCAGGCGGATGCCGCTGTCGATATCCAGCAGCAGCGATTCGAGATCGAAGACGAGGGCCGGAACGCGCGGCGTGAACGAGGGCGGCGAGGCGGGCAGCACGTGAACTCCGGTAAGGGAAGGACGGGCTGGCGGGTTCAGGCGGCGCTGGCGGAACCCATATTAACGAGAACGATTCTTATTTGAAAGTGATGCCGCGCAATGGCGGGCCATCGCCGCCGCCACGCCGCCGTTCAGGCCAGCTCGCACCAATCCAGCCCCTGCTCCTGATGCGCGCAGCGCAGCCAGGCCGGGTCATCGTCCAGCGCCTCGCGGACGGCGCCGAGCGCAAGCTCGGGATGGTTGTTGGTTTCCGACAGGTGCGTCAGTACCAGATGCTGCAGGCGGCTGGCCTCGTAGCCGCGCAGCAGCGCGGCGGCCTGGCCGTTGGAAAGGTGTCCGCGATCGCTGCCGACCCGGCGCTTGAGGCTCTCCGGATACGGCCCCCGCTGCAGCATCTGCGGATCGTGGTTGCACTCCAGCATCAGCGCATCGCAGCCGGCCAGCGTGGCGCGCATGTGCGGCGAGACATGGCCTGCATCGGAGAGGATGCCGAGCCGCTGCCGGCCGGCGCCGGTGCTGATCACGTACTGGCAGGGCTCCTGCGCATCGTGCGGAACCGGGTACGGCTCGACTGCCAGCGCGCCGATCTCGAAGCGCTGGTGCGGACTGAAGCGGATCAGGTGCGGCACGTCCGGATCGCGCCACGCGCGGTGCGTGCCGTAGGTCATCCACACGGGGATGCGATGCCGGCGCGCCAGCACCGCGACGCCGCCGAGATGATCGGAGTGCTCGTGCGTGACCAGCACGGCCGCCAGCGAGGCGGCGTCGACGTCCAGGCGCGCCAGCCGCTTCTCGGTCTCGCGCAGGTTGAAACCGCAGTCGACAAGGATGCGCGTGCCGCCGGATTCGATCAGCGTGGCGTTGCCCTTGCTTCCTGAACCGAGCATCGCGAAGCGCATCAGGAGCGGCCCTGCACGCACTCGCCCCGTGCACAGGGAGAGGGCGGGGGTGAGCAGCCCACGGCAGACGCCTGTGCGGCCAGAAAACCGCCCCTCATCCGGCGCTGCGCGCCACCTTCTCCCCGCGGGCGGGGAGAAGGAAACCCGCGATTCGCGTTCACTTCTTGCCGTCGCCACCAAACGTGTAGAACGGCAGCGGCGTCACCTTGGAACCGCCCTCGCCGCCTTCGACGATGCGCGCGGCGCCCTGCTTGCTGACCTCGTCGATGCGGACGATGGCGTGTACCGGCACATAGAAGCGCTCGACGTTCTCGAACTCCTGCTTGAGCCGCTCCTCGCTGGTATCGACCACCACCGTGGTCTTCTCACCGAACACCAGCTTGCCGACCTCGACAAAGCCGAGCATCTCGCCGTGGCTGACCTCGCGGGCGTAGACCTCGTAGGTCCGGCCCTGGTTGATGAAACTGACGCGGTAGAGACGCTGCTTGCTGGCCATGGTCGGAAACGCGGGCGGCTGGGAGCGTCATAGTTTAGTTCAGCGCGCCTGTGACCGAATCGCTTGCAGTCCGGCGCGACGACGTGGACAGTGCCGCCACCATGTCAGCCAAATCCCTGTCATCCAAGCTGTTCGACGAAGTCACCGGCCTGCTGCAGGAGGCCGCCGCCAGGATCATCGTGCCGGGCTTTCGCTCGCTGCAGGCCAGCGAGATCCGCGAGAAGACGCCGGGCGAAGTCGTCACCGTGATCGACGAACGCGCCGAACGCTTTCTCACGCCCGCGCTCGCCGCGCTGCGCAGCCGCTCGCGCGTGGTCGGCGAGGAAGGCACGGCCGTCGACCCGACGCTGCTCGATCACGTCGACCATGGCGAGGTCTGGGTCGTCGACCCGCTCGACGGCACCGCCAACTTCGTCGGCGGCAATCCGGACTTCGCGGTGATGGTGGCGCTGTTGCGCGACGGCGAGACGCTGGCGAGCTGGATCTGGTCGCCGCTGAAGGACGAGCTGTGCATCGCCGAACGCGGCTCCGGCGCGCTGCGCAACGGCGCGCCGCTGCGCGCGCGGCAGGATGGCGGCGCACTGCGCGGCATCGTCAAGACCGGTTTCCTGCCGCCGCCGCTGCGCGAGACCGTGCGGACGCGGGCGCAGGATCTGCCGGGCGCGCACAACGGCTTCGGCTCGGCCGGCATCGAATACCCTCTGCTGGCGCGCGGCGAGCAGACTTACGCGCTGTACTGGCGGATGCTGCCCTGGGACCACGCGCCGGGCACGCTGCTGGTCAGCGAGGCCGGCGGCCACGTGGCGCATTACGACGGCAGCACGTACAAACCGGCGGTGCGCCAGGGCGGCCTGCTGGTGGCGTCGAGCCGCGAGGCCTGGCAGCAGACGCATGCGGCGCTGCTGGCCGCGGAGTTTCCGCTGGTCAAAGCGGCGCGCTGAGCCACGGGCGGCGATCGCCGGCATGCGTTCCGCCGGCTGTGGTGGCGGTTCTACAATGCGGCTCCGCCTGATTTTTCGCCGCAAGCCATGAGCCTTCCCGAACCGGCCACTCTGCCGCGCAGCCCGACGCTGCAGACCAAGCTGCCGCGCGTCGGCACGACGATCTTCACGGTGATGAGCCAGCTCGCGATCGAGCACGGCGCGGTCAATCTCGGCCAGGGCTTTCCGGACTTCGAGCCGCCGCAACGCTTGCGCGAAACGCTGGCGCGCGCGCTGCAGGATGGCAAGAACCAGTACGCGCCGATGGCCGGCATCCTGCCGCTGCGCGAGCAACTGGCGCTGAAGGTGGAGCGGCTGTACGGCGCCCGGATCGATCCGGCCAGCGACATCACCGTCACCTCCGGCGCCACCGAGGCGATCTTCGCCGCAGTCGGTTGCGCGGTGCGCGCCGGCGACGAGGTGATCGTCCTCGACCCCTGCTACGACAGCTACGAGCCGGCGATCGACATGCAGAACGCGCGCGCCGTGCATGTGCCGCTGCGCCAGCCGGACTTCGCGGTGGACTGGCAGCGCGTGCGCGAGGCGATCACGCCGCGCACGCGGATGATCATCATCAACTCGCCGCACAACCCCAGCGGCGCGACCTTCAGCGCGCAGGATCTCGACACGCTCGCCGGGATCGTCCGCGACACCGAGATCCTGGTGCTGTCGGACGAGGTCTACGAGCACATCATCTTCGACGGCCGCGCCCACCAGAGCGTGCTGCGCCACGCCGAACTGGCGGCGCGCAGCTTTGTCGTCAGTTCCTTCGGCAAGACCTATCACTGCACCGGCTGGAAGCTCGGCTATTGCGTGGCGCCACCGGCGCTGTCCGCCGAGTTCCGCAAGCTGCACCAGTACCTGACCTTCTGCAGCTTCCACGCCGCGCAGTGGGCGCTCGCCGACATCCTCGAACACGAGCCGCAGCACCATCTCGAACTGAGCCAGTTCTACCAGCACAAGCGCGATCACTTCCGCGAACTGCTGGCGCCGTCGAGGCTCAGGCTGCTCGACGTGCCCGGCGGCTACTTCCAGCTGGTCGACTACTCGGCGATCAGCGAGTTGTCCGATGTCGACTTCGCCCAGCACCTGGTCCGCGAGCGTGGCGTCGCGGTGATTCCGGTCTCGGTGTTCTACGAAACGCCGCCGGACTCGCGCATCGTGCGCCTCTGCTTCGCCAAGAACGAGGCGACGCTGCAGGCCGGCGCGGAGGCTCTATGCAAGCTCTGAGCCTCAGCCTGATCCAGGGCGACACGCGCTGGCACGATGCCGCCGCCAACCGCGCCTACTACGGCGAGAAGATCCGCGAGCTGGGCGGCCGGACCGACTTGATCGTGTTGCCGGAAACCTTCGCCACCGGCTTCACCAATGCGGTCGACGAGCAGGCCGAGGGCATGGACGGCGCCACGCTGCCCTGGCTCGCGCGGCTGGCCGCCGAGACCGGCGCGGTGATCACCGGCAGCCTGGTGATCGCGGAAAACGGCCAGCACTACAACCGCCTGATCTGGATGCGCCCGGATGGCAGCCACGCGCAGTACGACAAGCGCCATCTGTTCCGCATGGCCGGCGAGCACAAGCGCTACCAGGGCGGCAGTGCGCGGCTGCTCGTCGAACTCAAGGGCTGGCGCATCCTGCCGCTGGTCTGCTACGACCTGCGCTTCCCGGTGTGGTCGCGCAACCGTCGCGACGAGTCCGCCGCCGGCGGCATGGATTACGACCTCGTGCTGTACGTCGCCAACTGGCCGGCGGCGCGGCGCGGCCCCTGGCGCACGCTGCTGCGCGCGCGGGCGATCGAGAACCTCAGCTTCTGCGTCGGCCTCAACCGCGTCGGCAGTGACGGCAACGGCCATCCCTACGCCGGCGACAGCGCGGTGATCGATCCGCTCGGCGAGGCGCTGGTCGATCTGGGCGCCATCGAGCAGACCGCGACGCTGAGGCTGCAGCCGCAGACCTTGCTGACACACCGCGAGAAATTCCCGGCGTGGATGGACGCCGACGATTTCAGCCTGAAGTCCTGAGCGGGCCCGCTCAGAACTCCCAGTTGATGCGCAGGCCCCAGGTGCGCGGCGGCGCCAGCGAATCGTGGCGGCCGAAGTCGGTATGGAACTGCGCGAGCTTGTACTGCTCGTCGCCGAGATTGGCGCCGAACAGCGTCAGCCGCGCCGACCACGGCCGGTACAGATAGCTGATGCGCGCGTTAACGAGCTCGTAGGCATCCTCGAAGGTATTCGGCGTGTTCTGCGCGAGGTAGTAATAGCCCGAGTTGTAGTAGTAGTCGCCGGCCAGCTCCAGCGCGCCACCGGGCACCTCGAAGCTCTGCACCAGCGAGAAGTTGCCGCTGAACTTGGGCGTGCGGACGATGCGGTTGCCGGCGAAGTCGCCATTGTCATAGGCCAGACCGTCGCCGATACCGCCAAGCGAGAAACAGCCCGGCGGATTGTGCTCATCGCCCGCCTCGCAGAAGCCGCGCGCGTTGTCGTACTCGCGATACTTGGCGTCGAGCCAGCTGGCGTTGCCGCTCAGCGTCAGGCCCGGATCGAGCGTCGGCAGCGGCTGCCAAATCGCTTCGACCTCGGCGCCGCGAATGCGTGCCTTGCCGGCGTTTTCCAGGTTGACCGCGCCGCCCGAGGTGAACGACATGAAGCCGGTCTGCAGATTCTTGATGTCGTTCTGGAACAGCGCGGCGTTGAAGCGCAGCGTGCGCCTGAACCACTCCGACTTCAGGCCGAGTTCGTAAGCCGTGACGCGCTCCGGCTTCACATACTCCGGCTGCGCGAAGATGTTGATGATGTTGTAGGTGCCGCTCTTGTAGCCCTGCTGGAACGAGGCATAGAGCAGCAGATCCCTGGCCGGGCGCAGGTCCAGCGAGACCTTGGGCGAGACGTTGTCGGCGCTGGTCCTGGCCGGATTGAAGGCATAGTGGATGGCGGCGTCCGGCGTGCCGACGTCGACTTCCGAGCGCAGCAGTTCGCGCGTTTCGTGCTGCCAGCGGCCGCCTAGCGTCAGGTCGAGCCAGTCGGTGAGGCGGGTGGTGGTCTGCAGGTAGGCCGAGTAGGACTCGGTGTCGAGCAGGCCGGTGAAGAAGAAAGTCAGCGAATCGGGCAGGCCGTCGAGCAGACCGCCGACCGGACCGCGCGCCGCCTCCGGCAGGGTGCCGACGAGACCGTCGATCGGCAGGCGCGCGACATCCAGCAGCCGCAAATAGCCCGGATCATAACCGCCGCGGCTCCTCAGGTAGTACAGGCCGCCGACCCACTTGAGCCAGTCGGCGCCCCAGCTCTCGTCGTTGGAGGTGATCTGCAGCTCGCTGGTGACGAAGCGCTGGAACTCGTTGTCGGCGCCGTAGGTGGCGATCGGCTGCGCGCTGCCGTCGAAGTCGTAAACGTAGTCGTAGGCGCGCACCTTGTAGAAGCTGGCCAGCCACTTCACGTCGATGCCCGGATGGTTCCAATCGAGCTGGCCGTAGTAGGCGTAGGTGTCGGTGGTGAGTTTGGGCTGCGAATTGGCGGTGATCACGTAATCGCGCGTTTCGGCCGGCAGCGTCGCACCGAGCGTGCCGGTCGGATCGACGTTGGCGGCGACCGTGGTGCTGGTGCCGCGCTGCTGCGCGACCAGGCCGGTCAGCGTCAGGTGCAGGCTATCGCTGAAATCCAGCGCCGCGCGCAACCGCGCGCCCTTGTTGATCTCCGCAGGCAGCTCGTCGCCGCGGGCATTGTCCCAGTCGTAATAGCTGTCGCGGCGGTTGTAGAACGCCGACAGGCTGCTGGCGAAACCGTCGCCGAGCGCGAGATTCACGTTACCGCGCGTGCGTGTGTCGCCGTAATTGCCGTAGCTGGTCTGCACCGAGCCGCCGGTCTCCGCACCGGGCCGCTCGGAGAAGATCGCGATCGCGCCGCCGGTGGAATTGCGGCCGAACAGCGTGCCCTGTGGCCCCTTGAGGACCTCGATGCGCTCGATCGCGCCGAACGACTGCGCGATGCTGTGGCCGGACGGAAAGTACACGCCGTCCAGATAGGTGGCGACGCTGGGCTCGGCCGAGGGGATGAAGATGTCGGTGCCGATGCCGCGCAGGTAGATCAGGTTGTAGCCGCCCAGATCGCTGAACTGCAGGCCCGGCACCGCCTGCGCCAGATCGCGCACGTCGACGATGCCGCGTGCGTCCAGCTGATCGCCCGAGAACGCCGACACCGACACCGGCACGTCCTGCAGCGGCTCGGCGCGGCGCCGCGCCGTGACCACCACCTCTTCGAAAGCACCCGGCAGATTCGCCGGCGCTTCGGCGGCTGGCGGCGGCGCGGGCGTTTCGCCGCCGAGCGGAATCGATGGCAAGACCTCGGGGTTCGCGACTGCGTCGTCGGCCTGCGCGGCCGGCTCGGCAACCGCGTCGGGCTGCTGCGCGAATGCCGCAGCGACGGCCAGCAAGCCGAGCGCGGTGCTCGGAATCAGGGAAACACGCCGCGGGATGGGCATGACGGGAACTCTTGAGAAAGGCGAACGGCCGCGAGCGGGCTGGAACGGCGCGCAGCCTAGTCAGGCGCTACCCGGCTTGGGAAAGAGTTCTTGGTTATGCCTTTATTCCGCCGCAGCCCGTGCAGCCTCCGCAGGCACAGCAGACGCCCATCAGCGCCGACGGCAGCGCCCATGCCACCATCATTTCAATAGTTCTTGATACGTTCAAACAATTCAATGATCATTGAATTATGAACCCCGAACTCGCTGTCCTCCGGCTCGCCGCGCTGGCGCAACCCTCCCGCCTCGCCGTCTTCCGCCTGCTGGTCCGGAAAGGCCCGACCGGCATGCCGGCCGGCGAGATTGCTGAACATTTGGGCGTGGCTCCCAATGCCCTGTCGTTCCACCTCAAGGAGTTGAGCAAGGCGGGAATGCTCACATCCCGGGCCAAGGGCCGGTACATCTATTACGCAGCGGACTTTGCGGCGATGAACGCCCTGCTGGAATACCTGACCGAGAACTGCTGCGTCGGCAGCGCCACAGCGTGCGACACACCGGCGATGTGCAAGCAATGCTGATGGCGAACAAGGCCGGAATCGCGTCGGCGACACCGGGCGGCTTGAACACGCTGCATGGTCGGGCCGAGGCCGCGCATCTGCCCCTTCACCTGCACGCGAGCCTCGCCCGCCGCATCGGCGCCGAGGCTTTCGTTCCGCCACAAGGACACCGCCCGGCGTGCCCTGCCCCTGCCGTTCCGCTTTCATGGAGCCCCTTCACGTGACGATCAAACGCTATAACGTCCTGTTCCTCTGCACCGGCAACTCCGCGCGCTCGATCCTCGCCGAGGCGGCGATCAACGCGCTCGCGATCAGCCGCGAAAAGTTCGTCGGCTACAGCGCCGGCAGCCATCCGAGAGGCGAGGTGCATCCCTATGCCCTCGAATTGCTGGAGCGAAGCCACATCAGCACGGCGGGACTGCGCAGCAAAAGCTGGGACGAGTTCGCGAGCGCAACGGCGCCCGCGCTCGACTTCGTGTTCACCGTCTGCGACCAGGCCGCGGGCGAGCAGTGTCCTTACTGGCCCGGCCAGCCGATGACGGCACACTGGGGCATGCCCGATCCGGCGGCGGTCGAGGGCGCGCCGGAGCAGATCCGCAAGGCGTTCGCCGATACTTTCACGGTGCTTCGTCGCCGCATCGAGCTGTTCGCCAGCCTGCCGCTCGACACGCTCGATCGCATGGCCCTGCAACGGCAGGTCAAGGAGATCGGCCGCGCATGAGCACGAAAACACCAGCCGCCGGTCTGGGCTTTCTCGACCGCTTCCTGACGCTGTGGATCTTCCTGGCGATGGCGGCGGGTCTCGCCCTGGCCAGCACGGTGGGCGGCCTGCCGCAGCAGCTCGATCGCCTGTCCATCGGCACCACCAACATCCCGATCGCCATCGGCCTGATCGTGATGATGTATCCGCCGCTGGCCAAGGTTCGCTACGAGGAGCTGCCGCAGATCTTCGGCGAGCGCCGCATCCTGCTGCTGTCGCTGATCCAGAACTGGCTGATCGGGCCCTTGCTGATGTTCGCGCTGGCGGTGCTGTTTCTGCGTGACCATCCGGCCTACATGAGCGGCCTGATCCTGATCGGCCTGGCGCGCTGCATTGCCATGGTGCTGGTCTGGAACCAGCTCGCCTGCGGCAGCTCGCAGTACGTGGCCGGGCTCGTTGCGTTCAATTCGATCTTCCAGATCGCCTTCTTCAGCACCTATGCCTGGTTCTTCCTGCGCGTGCTGCCGCCGCTATTCGGTCTCGAAGGC
>CBINNP010000094.1:0-12343 GCA_966252075.1 uncultured Solimonas sp. | reverse complement strand
TGCCGTTGCTGCCGGTAATGCCGATCACCGGCGCGCGCGCCTCGCGCGCGAACAGCTCGATGTCGCCGGCGATCTCGACGCCAGCCGCCATCAGCGCCTTGACGAAGGGTTCATCGAGCGAAACGCCGGGCGAGACCACGGCCAGATTGAACTGCGTCAGCGGCGCCGGCGCCGAGAACTGGCCGAGGCGGAACTCGATATCCGGATAGCGGCTGCGCAGCGTCTCCGCGCCGGCCGGCGCGGCCCGCGAATCGGTCACGGTCAGCAAGGCGCCATGGCGCGCCAGATGATGCAGGCTGGAGGCGCCGCTGGCGCCGAGCCCGACGATCAAGATGCGCTGGCCGCGAAGATCGACCATCAGCGCACCTTCAACGAGGCAAGACCGATCAGCACGAGTATCAGCGTGATGATCCAGAAGCGGACGATGATCTTCGGCTCCGGCCAGCCCTTGAGCTCGTAGTGATGGTGCAGCGGCGCCATGCGGAAGATGCGCTTGCCGCCGCTGTACTTGAAGTACAGCACCTGCAGCGCCACCGAGAAGGTTTCGGCGACGAAGATGCCGCCCATGATCGCCAGCACGATCTCCTGCCGCACCAGCACCGCCACCACGCCCAGCGCGGCGCCGAGCGCCAGTGCGCCGACATCGCCCATGAAGACCTGCGCCGGGTAGGCGTTGAACCAGAGAAAGCCGAGGCCGGCGCCGCCGATCGCGGCACAGAAGATTGCCAGCTCGCCGACGCCCGGGATGTAGGGAATGCCCAGGTACGTCGCGAACTTCGCGTTGCCGCTGGCGTAGGCGAAGATCGCCAGCGCGGTCGCCACCAGCACGGTCGGCAGGATCGCCAGGCCGTCGAGGCCGTCGGTGAGATTGACGGCGTTGCTGGAGCCGACGATCACCAGGTAGACCCAGGGGATGAAGAAGATGCCCAGCGAGATCGCCACGTCCTTGACGAACGGCAGGATCAGCGTGGTTTCGGCCGGGGTCTTGGCGGTGTGGTAGATCAGCGCGGAAACGCCGAAGCCGGCCAGCGACAGCCAGAAGTATTTCTTGCGCGCCGGCAGGCCCTTGGGATTCTTGTATTTGATCTTGATGAAGTCATCGGCGAAGCCGACGGCGCCGAATGCCAGCGTCACCAGCAGCGCGAACCAGACGAAGCGGTTCGACAGATTGGCCCAGGTCAGCGTCGCCACCGTGATCGCGCAGAGGATCAGCAGGCCGCCCATGGTCGGCGTGCCGGTCTTCTTCAGATGCGATTGCGGACCGTCGTCGCGCACCGGCTGGCCGAACTTGAAGCGATACAGGCGCTCGATCATCCACGGCCCGAGCGCGAACGAGAACAGCAGCGCGGTGAGAATGCCCAGCACGCTGCGCAGGGTCAGATAGGTCAGCGCATTGAAGCCGCTGACGTACTGCCGCAGATATTCCGCCAGGTGGTAGAGCATCAGCGTCGCGCCCCCGCGCTGCACCGCAATGGCTTCCCGTGGTTTTCGGTCCCTGCCTTCATCCGTGGTGATTCCCTTGCATCTGCCCGGTGAGGGCGGCAACGACCCGCTCCATCTTCGCGGAGCGTGAACCCTTGATCAGCAGCACTGCCTCGCCGTCCAGCTGCGGCTGCAGCGCGGCGACCAGTGCCTCGAAATTCTCGAATGCCTCGGCGCCGGCACCGAAGCCGCGCGCCGCCTCGGCCGCCAGCGGGCCGAGCGCGTAGAGGCGGTCGATGCCGCGCGCCCTGGCGGCGACGCCCGCCTCGAAGTGCAGCCGCGCCGCGTCATCGCCCAGTTCGGCCATGCCGCCGAGCACCAGCCAGCGCCTGCCGGGCAGCTGCGCGAGCAGCTCGATGCCGGCCGCCAGCGAGCTCGGATTGGCGTTGTAGCTGTCGTCGAGCAGGCGCGCGCCCTGCGGCGTGGTCTTCCAGTTGAGCCGGCCCTGCGCCGCCTCGGTGTTGTGCAGGCCCTGCGCGATGTCGGCGACATCCATGCCCAGCGCCACGCCGCAACCGGCGGCGGCCAGTGCGTTGAGCACGTTGTGCCGCCCCGGCAGCGGCAACAGCAGATCGGCGCGGCCCTGCGGCGTGCGCAGCGTGAAGCGCGTGCCCTCGGCGGATGGCTGCAGGTGCATGGCCTGCACGTCGGCGGCGGCGTCCAGGCCGAAGCTGATCCGCTGAGAGCGGGCGGCGAGCTGCTGCCACAGCCCGTAGTAGGCGTCGTCGGCGTTGATGACGGCGACACCCTGCGGCGACAGCGCCGCGAACAGCTCGCCCTTGGCGCGCGCAACGCCCTCGCGCGAGCCGAAGCCTTCCAGATGCGCGTCGCCAGCCTGGGTGATCACGCCCACGTCGGGCCGCGCGATCTCGGCCAGCCGCGCGATCTCGCCCGCATGGTTGGCGCCCATCTCGATCACTGCGGTCTGCTGCTGCGCCCGCAGCCGCAACAGGGTCAGCGGTACGCCGATGTGATTGTTGAGATTGCCGTGCGTGGCCAGCACCGCGCCGCGCCGCGCGAACACCGCCGCAAGCATCTGCTTGGTGGTGGTCTTGCCATTGCTGCCGGTGACGGCGACCACCGGGTTGACGTAGCGCGCACGCCACCACTGCGCCAGCTGCTGCAGTCCGGCCAGGGTGTCGGCGACTTTCAGTTGCGCGATCGGCACATCCACATACCGCGAGACCAGCGCCGCCGCCGCGCCGGCGGCCTGCGCCTGGGCGATGAAGTCATGGCCGTCGAAGCGGTCACCGTTGAGCGCCACGAACAGCGCCTGCTCGACGGCAGCGCGGCTGTCGGTGGTGACGCTGGCGCAGTGCCGATCCTCGCCGCGCAGTTCGGCGTTCAGCGGCGCAATCAGTTCGGAGAGCGCGAACATCAGTGCAGCTCCCGCTGCGATGCCGGCAGGCCGAGCACGCCGGCCACTTCCTCGCGATCGCTGAAGTGGCGCGTCCGGCTGCCGTAGATCTGGTAATCCTCGTGGCCCTTGCCGGCGATGACGATCACATCGTCGGCGCCGGCTTCGGCGATGGCCGTGCGGATCGCCTCGGCGCGGTCGTGCAGCACGCGCGGCTGCGACTGCGGCACCACCAGGCCCAGGCCGCCGAGGATCTCGGCGACGATCGCTGCCGGCGTCTCGCTGCGCGGATTGTCGTCGGTGACGATCGTCCGGTCGGCCAGCTCGAAAGCCGCCGCGCCCATCAGCGGACGCTTGCCGCGGTCACGGTCGCCGCCGCAGCCGAACACCGCGGTGAGCCGGCCGGCCGTGTGGGCGCGCGCGGCGCCGAGCACGGCCCGCAGCGCATCCGGCGTGTGCGCGTAGTCGACCACCACCAGCGGCGCGCCAGCCTTGCGGAAGGCTTCCATGCGACCCGGCACCGTGCGTGCGGCCGCCAGCGCGGCGACCGCGTCGGCCAGCGGCACTTGATGCGAGATCAGCACCCCCAGCGCGGCGAGCAGGTTGTGGACGTTGAAGCGACCCAGCAAGGGGCTGCGCAGCTGGGCGCGGCCCAGATGGCTGTCGATCGTGAACCCGATGCCGTCCGGGCTCAGGCGCAGCTCGCGGGCGATCAGATGGGCGCCGTCCGGCGCCGGACCGTCGATGCCGTAGACGATGACCTCGCGTTGCGCCGCCAGCTCCCGCGCCCAGGCAGCGCCGTACGCGTCGTCGCGATTGAGCACCACGGCCAGCAGCTCGTCGCGCTCGAACAGCTTGCGCTTGGCGGCGGCGTAGGCGTCGACCGTGCCGTGGTAATCGAGATGATCGCGGGTGATGTTGGTCAGCACTGCAGTGCGCAGGCAGACGCCAGCGATGCGCGCCTGGTCGAGCGCATGCGACGACACTTCCATCACGCAGGCGCGCACACCCTGCGCGCGCATCTGCGCCAGCCACTGCTGCAGGCTGACCGGGTCCGGCGTGGTGTGCGTGCTCGGATCCAGCGCGCCGACGCGGCCGCTGCCGATCGTGCCCAGGTAGGCGCAAGGCGTGCCGAGCGCCTCGAAGGCCTGCGCCACCAGATAGGCGGTGGAGGTCTTGCCGTCGGTGCCGGTGACGCCGGCACAGAACATCTGCGTCGACGGTTCGCCGTAGAAGCGCGCGGCGATCTCGCCGGCACGGCGCGCCAGATCCGGGACGGCGATCTCGGCGATGCCGATGTCCGGCGGTGCAAGCCCCGCCGCAGGCTCCCAGGCCACGGCGGCGGCGCCGCGCTGCAGCGCCTGGCCGACATGCTGCAGGCCGTGACGCGATGCGCCGGAGGGATCGTGGCTGCGGCAGGCCAGGAACAGATCGCCTGGCTTGATGCGGCGGGAGTCCAGTTCGAGGCCGGTCAGCTCGACGTCCGGCGCCGGAAGACCGTAGGGCGCCAACAGCGTCTGCAAGGACTGCGGCGAGGCGACCCGCGCGCTCACCGACGCACCTCGGCAGAAGTCTTGACCAGCGGCGACAAGGTCGCGGTGTTGGTGCGCGGCACGCTCGGCGGCGCGAGCTCCGGCGCCTCGGTGCCGCCCGGGGGAATCTGCAGCAGGCGCGCGGCGCCCTGCATCACGCGCGAGAACACCGGCGCCGACACCACGCCGCCGTAGTAACCGGCGGCACTCGGGTCGTCGATGATGACCAGCCCGACCAGCCGCGGATTCTCGGCCGGAACCATGCCGACGAACAGCGCCTCGTGACGGTTGCCGTCGTAGCCGCCGGTGGCCAGCAGCTTGCGCGTGGTGCCGGTCTTGCCGGCGACCTGATAGCCCTTGAGCGCTGCCCGCGTGGCGCTGCCGCCCGGTGCCACCACGGTTTCCAGCATGCGCCGCACCTCGCGCGCCGTGCCGGCCGACACCGCGCGCCGCGGCGGTACCGGCTGGGTGTTCTTGAGCAGGCGCAGCTGCGGCATCAGGCCGTCGTTGGCCAGCGCCGCGTAGGCGCGCACCATGTGCAGCGCGCTGACCGACCAGCCGTAGCCGTAGGAGGCGGTGGCGGTGGCGATCTGTCCCCAGCTCGCGTAGTGGTGCAACACCGAATTGGCTTCGCCCGGGAAGCCCGAATAGACCGGTTCGCCGACGCCGAAGCGCTGCAGGCCCGACCATACCGCCTCCGGCCCCATCGTCAGGCCGATCTTGGCGGCGCCGACATTGCTGGACTTGGCGAGGATCATCGCCAAGTCCATCACGCCGCCGGCGTGGACGTCGCGCACCGTCAGCGCGCCGACCTTGAACGTGCCCGGCGCGGTATCGATCTGGCTGCTCGGCTTGAAGAAGCCCCGCTCCAGCGCCTGCGCGACGATCAAGGGCTTGGCGGTCGAGCCGGGCTCCAGCTGGTCGGTGATGGCGCGGTTGCGCGTGCCGGGCGGCCTGCGCTCGCCCGGATTGTTGGGGTTGAAGCCGGGCTGCGAAGCGATCGCCAGGATATCGCCGGTGGCACTGTCGGCGATGACGATCATGCCGCCCTTGGCCTTGTTCTGGATCACCGCGTTCTTCAGCTCGCGGTAGGCCAGGTACTGGATGCGCAAATCGATGGTCAGCTGCACGTCTTCGCCGGACTGTGCTTCGACGAACTCCAGGGCGTCCTCGACGACGCGGCCGGCGCGATCGCGGATCACGCGGCGCGAGCCCGACTTGCCGGCCAGCAGCGCTTCCTGCGCGCGCTCGACGCCCTCCAGACCGGCCCCATCGCGGCCGGTGAAGCCGACCAGCTGGCCGGCGACCTCGCCGGCCGGGTAGTAGCGCGCATAGGCCTGGTCGGAGAACAGGCCCGGCGCGCCCAGCGACAGCACGCGCTTGGCATCCGCCGGCGACATCGTCTCGCTGATGTAGACGAACTTGCGCTCGGCGCGCGCCTCGAGGAACTTGCGGAATTCGGCAGGCTTGCGGCCGAGCAGCTGCGCCACCGCCTCGACATGCTGCGGCGATTCGAGCAGTGCCTGCGGCACCGCCCACAAGGTTTCGACCGGCGCCGACAAGGCCAGCGGCTCGCCGCGACGGTCGAGCACGGCGCCGCGATGCGCCGGGATCGCCACGTTGCGGATGAAGCGCTTGCTGCCTTCCTTGGCAAGGAAAGCCTGATCGATCACCTGCAGCTGGAACGCGCGCACGAACACGAAGGAGGCGCCCAGCGCCAACGCCGCGAGCACCACGACGCGGCGCCACGACGACACCGGCTCGGCCGACTGCGGGCGCTGATCGTGCGTCATCGCTTGTCCTCGACGATCACGTAATCACGCGGCTCGGTCATGCCCAGCTGATCGCGCGCGGCCGCCTCGACGCGGTTGTTGCCGGCCAGCGTCGCCTCTTCGAGCTGCAGCTGCGCCCACTCCATGTCGAGGCGCTCGTGCTCGGTCCGCAGCATCTCCAGCTGCGAAACCAGCGCGCGGTTCTCGTGCTTGGTGCGCACCACCGCCAGCGCCGAGACGACCATGATCACGATCAGCGTCAGCGGAATCATCAGCAGGCCGCGGCGCAGCTTCATGGCGCGGCCTCCGGCAGCCGTTCGACGATGCGCAGCACCGCGCTGCGCGCACGCGGGTTGGCCGCGCATTCGGCGTCGGACGGAAACTGCTTGCGGTGCAGCTTGACGGTCGGCCGTTCGGCGCGCGCCAGATCGCGCATGAAGTTCTTGACGATGCGGTCTTCCAGCGAGTGGAAGCTGATGACTACCAGCCGGCCGCCGGTGGCGAGCACCGACACCGCCTGGGTCAGCGCCTCGCGCAGCACGTCGAGCTCGCGGTTGATGAAGATGCGGATCGCCTGGAAGCTGCGCGTCGCCGGATGGATGCGGTGCGAGCGCGGGCCCGGCACCGCGGCGATCAGGGCAGCCAGCTGCAGCGTCGTGGTCAGCGGCGTGGCGACGCGCGTCTCGACGATGCGGCGGGCGATGCGGCGGCTGTTGCGCTCGTCGCCGTACTGCCAGAGCACGTCGGCGATCTCGTCCTGCTCGGCGCGCGCCAGCCATTCGGCCGCCGATTCCCCGGCCTGCGGATTCATCCGCATGTCGAGCGGGCCGTCCTTGGAAAAGCTGAAGCCACGCGCGGCATCGTCGAACTGCGGCGAGGACACGCCCAGATCCATCAGCAGACCGTCGACGCGCCCGGCGAAGCCCGCCTCGCCGGCAACGCGGCCCAGTTCAGCGAAATTGGCGTGGTGGATGGTGAAACGCGGTTCTGTGGCGAAGCGCGCTCGTGCATGCGCGATCGCCTCCGGATCCTGATCGAAGGCATGCAGGCGCCCGTCGGCGCCCAGCTGCGCGAGGATCGCCGCACTGTGGCCGCCGCGACCGAAGGTGCAGTCCACGTAGAAACCATCGCCGCGGACCGCAAGGCCGGCGAGGGCTTCATCGAGCATCACCGGCAGATGGTTGGTCATTGCAGCGTCAGGCCCGCCCCGTTGCGGGAAGTCGCCAAAATCGAAAGCCCCAAAAGCCATGACTGGGGCTCACCGCTTCAGTGTCCGGAACGCGTCTTCCAGAGACGCCAGCAGTTCCGAACCCTCACCAAAACGTTGCTCCCAGACCTCGGCAGCCCAGACATCCAAACGCGTGTCCTGCCCCATCAGCACCGCCGCGCCGTCCAGGCGCGCGCGCCTGCGCAGCATCGGCGGCAGCAGCAGGCGTCCCTGCTTGTCGACCTCGGTCTCGACGGCAAAGCCGACGAACACCTGCTTGAGCTTCTCGGCCGTCGCGCGGTCGTCCATCGCCTGGATGTCGCGAACGATGCGCTGGAACTCCGGCGCCGGATAAATCTCGATGCAGGGATTCGGACCGATGGTCAGGACGAGCTGGGAACCGCAGGAATCGACGAGCGGCTGGCGAAAACGGGCCGGGATCGCCAAGCGACCCTTGTCGTCAACAGATAGTTGATGAGACCCGGCAAACATCATGATTGAGTGAGGCGTCCCCCACTTTCTCCCACTTTCCACCACCTGCGGCGACTATATCGCAGCGCTTCATCCCGGTGCAAGCTGGAAATAGGATAAAAATCACGTTGAAACAGGGGCTTAGAGTCCGGCCGACAGGATCGCGGCATTCCCCAACAGAAACATCACCTTAGCCTTGAAAGCTCAGGCCGATGCCGGCAGTGGCCGGGCGATCTGCATCGCCCGGCGCCGCGCGTGGGAAGAAGTGGAGTCGGCCTGTAAGCCGGGTTTTGTGCGGACGCTTGCGCGCCCCGGCAACCATTCCTCTAGGCGCCGCATCACTGCGGCGCTCCAGCGACCTACCCGGAAGGCGCGTGGGCCACGCGTTCCGCCGTTGCCGGCGGACCCTTCCCTATTTGGTCTTGCTCCAGGTGGGGTTTGCCTAGCCGCTCCCATTGCTGGTCGCGCGGTGCGCTCTTACCGCACCGTTTCACCCTTACCGGCGGGTTGCCCCGCAGGCGGTCTGTTCTCTGTTGCACTTTCCGTCGGCTCGCGCCGCCCAGGCGTTACCTGGCACCTTGCCCTGTGGAGCCCGGACTTTCCTCCCCCGCGCAAGCGCGGCAGCGGTTACCCGGCCAACTCCGCGCGCATTATCGGCGTTTTCGCCGGCCGGCGCTGCTAGAGTTCGGGGCCGTCTGCTTTCGGCCCGGCCATGCGCGTCCTTTCCCATACCTGCTCCAACACCGAAATCGTCTGCGCGCTCGGCGCCGCCGACCGGCTGATCGCCGTCGACAGCGATTCCGACTACCCGCCGGACGTGGTCAGCCGCCTGGTCCAGCTCGGCCGCGATCTGGAGCTGGATGTCGAAGCCGGCATCGCGCTCAAGCCGGATCTGGTGCTGACCTCGCTGACGGTGCCCGGCCATGAGCGCATCGTCGACGCCTTCCAGGCAGCCGGCCTGCCCTGCATCGTCTGCAATCCGCAGAACCTTGCCGATGTGTTCGGCGATATCCGCCGCATCGCGGCCGCGCTCGGCATCGCCGCGCGTGGCGAGCAGCTGGTGGCGGAGATGGAAGCGGCGATGCCGCAGATCCCGCGCAACGCGCAGTCGCCGCGCGTGCTGGTCGAGTGGTGGCCCAAGCCGGTGATCGGCGCCGCGCGGCATTCCTGGGTCCATGACCTGATCGAGCGCGCCGGTGGCAGCAATGCCCTGGGCGAGGTCGAGGCGCAGACCACGACGCTGGCCGCCGATGCGCCGCCGGACACACAAATCGACGTATTGGCGATGAGCTGGTGCGGGGTAAAAGTCGACAAGTACCGCGCCGACGTGGTGCTGCGTCGCGAGCACTGGCAGGACGTGCCGGCACTGCGGCACGAGCGCATCGTCGCGATCAGCGAGGAATTCCTCGGCCGCCCGGGGCCGCGGCTGGTCGAGGGATACCGGCAGTTGCGGGCAGCGATCGACGCCGCGAGCCAAAGCTGAAGTTGGCGCGCGCGATCTAACCGCGATCGCGCGCGCTCTGCGCGTGCGCCTGCAAGCCTTCGGCGTCGGCGATGCGGCCGGCGATCTGTGCCAGCGGCCTAGCGCCCTCGGCGCTGCATTCGATCAGGCTGCTGCGCTTCTGGAACTCGTAGACGCCGAGCGGGTTGGAGAAGCGCGCGGCGCGCGAGGTCGGCAGCACGTGGTTCGGCCCGGCGCAGTAGTCGCCGAAGGCCTCCGGCGTGTGGCGGCCCAGGAAGATCGCGCCGGCGTGGCGGATCTTCGCCAGCAGCGCGCGCGGCGCCTCGACCGCCAGCTCCAGATGCTCCGGCGCGATGCGGTTGGAGACGGCGCAGGCTTCGTCGAGGTCACGGACCCGGATCAGCGCGCCGCGGCCGGCGATCGACGCGCGAATCGTGGCCTCGCGCGGCAGGCCGGCGACACGCTGCTCCATCGCTGCGGCGACGCGATCCAGAAACGCCGCATCCGGCGAGATCAGGATCGATTCGGAATCCTCGCCGTGCTCGGCCTGGCTGAACAGGTCCATCGCGATCCAGCCGGCATCCGAGGCGCCGTCGCTGACGACAACGATCTCGCTGGGGCCGGCGATCGAGTCGATGCCGACGCGGCCGAACACGGCGCGCTTGGCAGCCGCCACGTAGGCATTGCCAGGACCGACGATCTTGTCGACGCCGGGCAGCGTCTGTGTGCCCCAGGCCAGCGCCGCGACCGCCTGCGCGCCGCCGATGGTGAAGACGCGATCGACGCCGGCCAGGTACGCCGCAGCGAGCACCACCGGATTGAGTTCGCCATCCGGCGCCGGCACCACCATGATGATTTCGGCGACGCCGGCAACCTTGGCCGGAATGGCGTTCATCAGCACCGACGAGGGATACGCGGCCTTGCCGCCCGGCACGTAGACGCCGACGCGATCGAGCGGGCTGACCTGCTGGCCGAGACGGTTGCCGAGCGCGTCGCTGAACTCGAACGGCGACAGCTTCTGGTGCTCGGCGTAGTCGCGGATGCGCGTCGTCGCCGCTTGCAGTGCCGCACGCAGATCGGCTGGCTGCGCGTCCCAGGCCGCCTGCCACTGCGCCTTGGGCACTTCCAGCTCGGCCGCCGCCTTTACGCTACGGCGATCGAAGCGGTTGGTGAATTCGAGCAGCGCCGCGTCGCCGCGCGTTCGGATCGCGGCGACGATGTCGTCGACCGCGCGAACCACATCGACGCTGGTTTCCGGCGCGCGATCCAGCAGCGCGTCGAGCGCAGCATCGAAACCGGCGTCGCGCGTATCGAGGCGGCGCACGTCCATCAGCGCTGCTTCCCGGCTTCAGCCAGTTGCGCCAGCAGCGTTTCGATCGCCGCGTGCTTGGTCTTCATCGAGGCCTTGTTGACGACGATGCGCGAGCTGACCTGGCAGATGATCTCGGTCTCGATCAGGCCATTGGCGCGCAGCGTGTTGCCGGTGGCGACCAGATCGACGATGACATCGGCCAGGCCGACCAGCGGCGCCAGTTCCATCGAGCCGTAGAGCTTGATGATTTCCACCTGCTCGCCCTTGTCGGCGAAATGGCGGCGGGCGATCTCCGGATATTTGGTGGCGACGCGCAGGCGCCGTCGCGGATCGCGGGCCGGCGCATCCTTGACGGCGGCCACCGACAGCCGGCACTTGGCGATGGCCAGATCCAGCGGCTCGTAGAGATCGCCGGAGCCGTTCTCCATCAGCACGTCCTTGCCGACGATGCCGAGGTCTGCAGCGCCGTGCGAGACGTAGGTCGGCACGTCGGTCGGACGGATGATCAGCAGCGAAATGCCGCGCGTCTTCGACGGCACACGCAACAGGCGGTCGATGTCGCCGGCCGGGTCGAGACCGACGGCAGCGAGCAGCGGCAGGCTTTCTTCGAGGATGCGGCCCTTGGACAGGGCCAGCGTCAGAGCGGTCATCAGCGGTCTTGCGCGGGCAAATCGGGTCGCGATTGTACCTGCGGCGCCCGCGGGGCGGGTGATGCGGCGCGCGACGACGCAGCCCGGCGGCTAAGCGCCGGGCTGCGTCGTCCAGACCGGAGAAAGCGCCGAAACCTCAGAACTTCAGGCCCAGCGTGACGCCGTAGGTACGCGGCTGGCCGATGCGGACCTGCGCCGGGGCCGTCGCGTTGTTAAGGGTGATGCGGTCGTAATAGTCCTCGTCGAAGACGTTCTTGCCCCAGAGCGCCAGGCTGAAGCTGCGGTCAGGGCGACGGATGCCGATGCCGAGGTTGGTCAAGGCATAGGTGTCCTGCCCGAACTGCACCAGATCGGCCTCGGTCGAATAGTCCGTCTTGCCCTTGATCGCCTCGCTGACGTACAGGAACAGGTCCACGGGCGCCTGCTGGAATTCGCCCAGCGGTGTGCCGTAGTCGAAGCCGACGTTGGCGGTCCAGCGCGGCACATTCGGAATATCGGTACCCGAAAGATCGGTCGAGGTGGCGGCCGCGTACTTGCCGGTCGCCGGATCGAGCACGCGCACGCCCTGCGTCGGCGGCGCTTCCTTGAAGTCGACGTACTCGGCCTCGGTCAGCGCCGCGTTGGCGTAGATCGTCAGCCGCCGCGTCGGCGACCAACTGCTTTCAAGCTCGATGCCACGCAGGCGCACGTGGTCGATGTTGCCGAGGTACTGGCGCGGCACCAGCGACCCCGTCGACGGATCGGTGAACGAGCCCACCAGCACGCCCTGGTAATCCTTGATGTCGTTCCAGTACAGGTTGACCGCGAGGTTGGCGCGATACTGCGTCCAGCTCTTCTTGAAACCCAGCTCGTAGTCCAGCGCACGCTCAGGCTTGATCACGACGTCCTGGACATCCACCACCTCGCTGCCCAGGCCAGCGGCGTACTGCGGGCGGGCATCGGTATTGATGGCACCGGACTTGGAGCCGGACGCCACCGAACCGTAGACGAGCAAATCCGGCGTGACTTTCCACGACGGATTGATCAGCCAGGACACCGAGGTATCGTCCTTGGACCCTTGCACATAGAAGTCGCCGGAACGCTGGTTGAACAGCAGGG
>CBINNP010000093.1:0-12519 GCA_966252075.1 uncultured Solimonas sp. | reverse complement strand
TGGACGGGGTCCTCGGATTAGGCGGCTGCGCCTGCGCTGCTGGTGGCCTGGCGAGTCTCGCGGGCGCGCCGCGCCGCGCCGACGACGGCCGCCGATCCGGCAGCCTTGCAGCGTCTGCTCGACGAGCAGGGCGACGACGCGCGCGAAGACAAAGACAAGGATCGCAAGTGATGGGGCCGACGATTGTCGGGATGCTGCTGCTCAGCCTGCTGGCCGGCCTGTGGCTGACGCGGCCGCTGTGGACGCGCGGACAGCTGGCAACCCTGCGCCGCCGCCGCGCCAACGTCGCCGTCTACCAGAGCCGGCTTGCCGAGATCGACGCCGACCTGGCCAGCGGCACGCTCGACGCCGCGCAGGCGCAGGCGCAGCGTGACGAATCGGCCGCACACCTGCTGCGGGATGCCGGCGAAACCGATGCGCCGCTCGCCGCCGACCGGCCGCGCCGGCTGCTGCTCGCCGCGCTGCTGGTGCTGCTGCTCGGCGCCGGCAGCGGTCTGGCGTACTACTTCGCCGGCGACCAGGGCTGGCGCATGCGGCAGATGATTGCGCTGGCCGAGCGTGATCCGCAGGCGGCGCAGCTGGCGATGCTCGACAACATGATCGTGCAGCTGCTGCACAAGACCGACCGCAATCCGGACGACGCCGAGGCCTGGGCGATGCTGGGCCGCTCCTACGGCCTGCTGCAGCGCTACGCCGAGGCGGCCGACGCTTATGACCACGCCAACCAGCTGCGCCAGGCGCAGCCGGAGCCGGACTGGCTGGTCGCCGCCGGCGAGGCGCGCGGCTTTGCCGATCCGCAGCAGAACCTGGTGCCGCAGCGCGCGCTGTTCGAGCGTGCCCTGCAGCTGCAGCCGGCCCATCCCAAGGCGCTGTGGTACGCCGGCGTGGCGGCCCTGCAGTCCGGCGACGCTGCCGCCGCCTTCGCACACTGGTCGGCGCTGCGCCAGCAGCAGCTGCCGGCCGAGATCGGCGAGCTGCTCGACCAGCAGCTGCCGCAGCTGGCGGCGCGCAGCGGCCAGCAATGGACGCCGGCTCAGGCCACAGCCGCCAGCCTCAGCGTGCGGGTGACGCTGGCCGAGCCGTTGCGCGCCCGGCTCAAGCCGGGCATGCGCTTGCTGGTGTTTGCCAAGGCCGAGAACGGCCCGCCGATGCCGCTGGCGGTGCAGCGCATCGAAACGCCACAATTTCCGCTTACGGTGACGCTCGACGACAGCATGGCGATGCTGCCCAACATGAAGCTTTCGCAGTTCGAGCGCTGGACGATCACGGCCCGGTTGACCAGCAGCGCTGGCGCCGAGGCGCTGTCCGGCGATCTCGAAGGCCGGCATGCTGCGGCCCGCGCCGATGCTGCCAGTCCGATCGACCTCGTCATCGACCAGCAGCTGCCGTGAGCGACCCGGATGGATCCGGCCCGATGACACCCGGCTCCAGACATTGAAGATTCATCACGGCACGCGCCTCATCCCGGAATCCGCTCGTTCTCAAGGACTCATCCGATGACCGCTAGCCTGACCAAGCTGCCCTCCGCCGAGGGCCTTTATCTCACTGCGCTGCGCAGCGTGCTGCGCCGGCCGGAAGGCAAGCCGGCAATTCCGCCGCTGGCCGTGCAGATCGCCGGCGTGCGTGCCGCGTCGACCCAGCTGGCCGACTACCGCAAGCTCTGTGGCTTTGCCGACAGTCGCCTGCTGCCGATCAGCTTTCCGCACGTGATGGCGGCCGACCTGCATCTCTACCTGCTGACGCGCCCCACGTTCCCGCTGCCGCTGCTGGGCCTGGTCGATATCCGCGCGCAGATCTCGCAGCGCCGCGGCATCGGCACCGGCGAGCCCTGCGATTTCGACGTGCGCCTGGGCGAGTTCCGCGAAGTCCGTCAGGGCCTGGAATTCGACCGCCTGGCGACGGTTTCGGTCGACGGCGAGGAAGTCTGGCGCGAGGTCATCACCACGCTGTACCGCGTGCCCGGGCCCAGGGGGCCGGCCAAGGCGCCGGCAGCGGTATCCGCGCGGCTATCGCAGTACCTGGTATTCGAGGCGCCAGCCGACATCGGCCGCCGCTATGCCAGGGTCGGCAAGGATCTCAATCCGATCCACCTGTCGGCGCTGTCGGCGCGGCTGTTCGGCTTCAAGCGGGCGATCGCCCACGGCATGTGGTCGCTGGCGCGCTGCGCGGCGATGCTGAGCGAGCAACTCGGCCACGAACCGATGGAACTGGCCGGCGAATTCCGCCAGCCGTTGTTCCTGCCGGGCCGGGCCGCGCTGAAATTCGCGCATGCCGCGGGTGCCCGCGAGTGCGGCATCGAATTCGCGCTGCTCGGACCTTCGTCGGATAGGGTCCATTTGCGTGGCGTCCTGCGCTAAAATCAACGACCTGCTCAGGAGCCCATCTGCATGCGCATTCGTAAGGCGGTCTTTCCGGTTGCCGGTCTTGGCACCCGCTTCCTTCCGGCAACCAAGGCCAGCGCCAAGGAAATGCTGCCGGTTGTCGACAAGCCGCTGATCCAGTACGCCGTGCAGGAGGCGATCAGCGCTGGCGCGCAGGAGCTGATCTTCGTCACCGGCCGTTCGAAGAATTCCATCATGGATCACTTCGACAAGGCCTACGAACTGGAAGCCGAGCTGGCGGCGCGCGGCAAGAACAAGCTGCTGGAAACGGTGCAGGGCATCGTGCCGCCGGGCGTCACCTGCATCTTCATCCGCCAGGCCGAGGCGCTCGGCCTCGGCCACGCCGTGCTGCAGGCCTGGCCGGCAGTGGGCGACGAGGATTTCTACGTGATCCTCGCCGACGACCTCATCGACGGTCGCCTGCAACCCTGCCTGTCGCAGATGCACCGCGTCTACCAGCAGTACGGCACCAGCGTGCTGGCCACCCAGCGGGTGCCGCAGGAAGACGTCTCCAGCTACGGCATCGTCGACGCCCAGCCGATCGGCCCGGGTCTGTCTGAAATCAAGAAGATGGTGGAAAAGCCCAAGCCGGAGAATGCGCCGAGCAATCTCGCAGTGGTGGGCCGCTACATCCTGACGCCGCGCATCTTCAAGCTGCTCGAGCGGACCCAGCGCGGTGCCGGCGGCGAGATCCAGCTGACCGACGCGATCAGCCTGATGCTGCATGAGCAGACCGTGCTGGCCTACGAATTCGAGGGCGTGCGGCACGACTGCGGCTCCAAGCTCGGGTATCTGCGCGCCAACGTCGAGTTCGGTCTCAAGCACCCGGAACTCGCCGAGGAGTTCCGCGAGTACCTGACGCAGCTGACCTCCAGTTGGCACGAACAAGACAAGAAGCGGAACAAAGCGTAAACGGTCGACGCCCCGGCGATCCGTGATCACGCGAGACGCCGGGGCATTTCAAAGCAACAATCGGTCTGCACGGACATGGCTACCAGCAAGTATCACAGCTTCATCGAGTCGTCTTCGATCAACGGCGCCAACGCGCCTTACGTCGAGGCGTTCTACGAACAGTTCCTCGACGACCCGGAGTCAGTCGACCCGAGCTGGCGGGCTTATTTCCGGCTGATCCAGGACCAGAACGCGCCGCGCGAGACGCCGCACAGCGAAGTCGTCGCGCGCTTCGAGCGCCTGGCGCGCGAGCCTCGCCGCGTGGTCGCCGCCGAAGCCGGTTTCGACGCCAAGGCCGCCGAGAAGCAGGCCGGCGTGCTGCGCCTGATCAACTACTACCGCATGCGCGGCCATCAGGCGGCGCGCCTGGACCCGTTGAACCTGGCGCCGCAGGCGAGCATCCCGGATCTGGACCCGGCCTTTCATGGCCTCGGCCCCGAGGATCTGGAGACGACTTTCAACACCGGCACGCTGGCGGTGGGCAGCGATCGCCTGCCGCTGCGCGAGATCATCAAGGTCCTCAAGACCGTGTACACGGACACCATCGGTGCCGAGTACATGTACCTGACCGAGACCAGCGAAAAGCGCTGGATCCAGAAGCGCCTCGAGGCGGTGGCTTTCCAGCCGAAGATCGCGCCCTCGCGCAAGCGCGAGGTGCTGCAGCAGCTGGTCGCCGCCGAGGGCCTGGAGCGCTACCTGCACAACAAGTACGTCGGCCAGAAGCGCTTCTCGCTGGAAGGCGGCGACGCGCTGATCCCGGCGATGGACGAGGTGCTCAAGGCCTGCGCCGCGCGTGACGTCGACGAGATCGTCATCGGCATGGCGCACCGCGGCCGCCTCAACGTGCTGATCAACGTGCTCGGCAAGTCGCCCAGCGACCTGTTCGCGGAATTCGAGGGCAAGTACTCGGTGGACCAGCTGTCGCGCGCCGGCGACGTCAAGTACCACATGGGCTTCTCGACCGACGTCGAGGTCGACGGCAAGCGCGTGCACATGGTGCTGGCGTTCAACCCCTCGCACCTCGAGATCGTCAACCCGGTGGTCGAGGGCTCGGTCAAGGCGCGGCAGATCCGCCGCCTCGACGAGGCCGGCCAGAAGGTGGTGCCGGTGCTGATCCATGGCGACGCCGCGTTCGCCGGCCAGGGCGTGGTGATGGAGACGCTGCAGCTCTCGCACTCCAAGGGCTATGGCACCGGCGGCACGCTGCACATCATCGTCAACAACCAGATCGGCTTCACCACGCCGAACCCGATCGAGGCCGATTCCGGCAAGGAAGCGCGCACTTCGCGCTACTGCACGGACCTGGCCAAGATGCTCGAATCGCCGGTGTTCCACGTCAACGGCGACGACCCGGAAGCGGTCACCTTCGTCACCCGCCTGGCGATGGACTACCGCAACGAATTCCACAAGGACGTCATCGTCGACATCTGCTGCTACCGCCGCTGGGGCCACAACGAGGCCGACGAGCCGAGCGTGACCAGCCCGATGATGTACGAGGTCATCAAGAAGCAGCCGACCACGCTGACGCTGTACGCCAAGAAGCTGGAAGAGGAGGGCGCGCTGCCCAGGGGCGAGGTCGAAGCCCTGGTGAAGGCCTATCGCGCCGGCCTCGACAAGGGCGAGAACACCGCGCGCACGACGCTCGGCCTGGTCGGCAACAAGCACACCGTCAACTGGGCCAGCTACAAGGACGGCAGCTGGGATACGCCGGTCGACACCACGCTCAGCAGCGCATCGATCAGCGCGCTGTCCGAGCAGCTGCTGAAGCTGCCGGAAGGTTTCACGCTGCACCCGCGCGTGCAGAAGATCTGGGAAGACCGCGCCAAGATGGCGGCAGGCGAGCTGCCGATGGACTGGGGCTTTGCAGAGACGATGGCCTATGCCTCGCTGGCAAAGGACGGTTTCCACGTGCGCCTGTCCGGCCAGGACGCGCGCCGCGGCACCTTCTTCCATCGTCACGCGACGGTGCACGACTACAAGAACGGCCAGCGCTATACGCCGCTGCGGCATCTGGTCTCCGACAAGCACGCCTTCGTCGTCAACGACACGCTGCTGTCGGAAGTCGGCGTGCTCGGCTTCGAGTACGGCTACAGCACCACCGATCCGGATTCGCTGGTGATCTGGGAAGCGCAGTTCGGCGACTTCGCCAACGGCGCACAGGTGATGTTCGACCAGTTCATCGCCTCCGGCTATTCGAAGTGGGCACGCCTCTGCGGTCTGGCGGTGTTCCTGCCGCACGGCTACGAAGGCCAGGGCCCGGAGCACTCGTCGGCGCGCATCGAGCGCTATCTGCAGCTGTGCGCCGAGAACAACCAGCAGGTCTGCGTGCCGTCGACGCCGGCGCAGATGTTCCACATGCTGCGCCGGCAGATGAAGCGCAAGCTGCGCCTGCCGCTGATCGTCGCCACGCCCAAGTCGCTGCTGCGCCACCCGCTGTCGGTGTCGACGCTGGACGACCTCACGCGTGGCAGCTTCCAGCCGGTGATCCAGGAGGTCGAGACGCTCGACGCCGCCAAGGTCACGCGCATCGTGTTCTGCTCGGGCAAGGTGTATTTCGACCTGGTGCAGGCGCGCCAGAAGGACAAGCTCGACAACGTCGCGCTGATCCGCATCGAGCAGCTCTATCCGTTCCCGCGCGCCGGCTACGAGCAGGCGCTGGCCGCTTATCCGAACGCCAAGGAAGTGGTGTGGTGCCAGGAAGAGCCGGAAAACCAGGGCGCCTGGTATCAGATCAAGCACCGCCTGGCGGCCTACCTGCAGCCGCAGCACCAGATGCTGTACTCGACGCGCAAGGGCGCTTCGACCACGGCCGTCGGCTACCTGAAGGTGCACCAGAAGGAACAGGCCGAAGTCGTGGCGGAAGCGCTGACCGGCGGCAAGCCGATTTGAAGATGCGGATCAAGACCAGTCCGGCCAGCGCAGCCCGGACGTCATAAGAACGATAGAGACAAGGAACCATGGCAATCGAAATCAGAGTCCCCAACCTGCCGGAGTCGGTGTCTTCGGCCACCATCGCCGGCTGGCACGTCAAGGCCGGTGAGGCCGTCAAGCGCGAGCAGAACCTGCTCGACCTGGAAACCGACAAGGTGATGCTGGAAGTGCCGGCCACCGCCGACGGCGTGCTCAAGGAACTGCGCGTCGAAGCGGGTGCGACGGTGCAGGCCGGCGACATCCTCGGCATCCTCGAAGAAGGTGGCGCTGCCGCAGCGGCGCCGGCGGCAGAAGCCAAGCCCGAGGCGGCAGCGGCCAAGGCCGCGGCACCGGCCACCGCGATGAGCTCGGCCGACGGCCAGAGCCCGGCAGTGCGCAAGCTGCTGTCGGAGCTCGGCCTGTCCGCCGAGCAGATCAGCGGCAGCGGCAAGGGTGGTCGCCTGACGGTCGAGGACGTCAAGGCGTTCTCCGAACAGAAGAAGGCAGCTCCTGCGCCGGCACCGGCCAAGGCCGAGGCGCCGAAAGCGCCGACGCCGGCACCGGCGCTGGGCGCCCGCGAGGAACAGCGCGTGCCGATGACGCGCATCCGCGCGCGCATTGCCGAGCGCCTGCTGGAGGCCAAGAACACCACGGCGATGCTGACGACCTTCAACGAGGTCGACCTCAAGGCCGTCAACGAGCTGCGCGCCAAGTACAAGGGCGACTTCGAGAAGGCGCATGGCGTCAAGCTCGGCTTCATGAGCTTCTTCGTCCGCGCAGCCGTCGAGGCGCTGAAGAAGTATCCGGTGCTCAACGCCTCGGTCGACGGCAACGATATCGTCTACCACGGCTATTACGACATCGGTATCGCGGTGTCCTCGGAGCGCGGTCTGGTGGTACCGATCCTGCGTGATGCGGACCAGCTGTCGCTGGCCGGCATCGAGAAGGCCATCGGCGATTACGGCGTGCGCGCCAAGGCCAACAAGCTGACGATGGAAGACCTGTCGGGCGGCACGTTCTCGATCACCAACGGCGGCATCTTCGGTTCGATGATGTCGACGCCGATCCTCAATCCTCCGCAGTCGGCGATTCTCGGCATGCATGGCATCACCGAGCGTCCGGTCGTGGTCAACGGCGAGATCGTGATCCGGCCGATGATGTATCTGGCCTTGTCGTACGACCATCGCATCATCGATGGCAAGGAAGCGGTGCTCGGCCTGCGCACGATCAAGGAGTGCCTGGAAGATCCGGCCAAGCTGCTGCTGCAGCTGTAAGCCGTCTCGGCAAAGGCCCGCTTCGCGCGGGCCTTTCTCATTATGGGCGCCACCCGCATGGTCGCGCCCATCAGCATTTTTGCGGGGGCGCGGCGCAGCAAACACGCGATTCAAGCCACCCGCACAAAGCCGCCATCAGCGACTAGAATGCGCGGCAAAACCAAGGAGCGACATGACGGACCAGTATGATGTGGTGGTGGTCGGCGGTGGCCCGGCCGGTTATCCCTGCGCGATTCGCGCCGCCCAGCTCGGCTTCAAGACCGCCTGTATCGACGGCTGGCTGAACAAGGACCAGACCCCTGCATTCGGCGGTACCTGTCTCAATGCCGGCTGCATTCCGTCCAAGGCCCTGCTCGAATCCTCGGAGCTGTGGCACCGCCTGCAGCATGAAGTGAACGCGCATGGCATCAGCGTTGGCGACGCCAAGCTCGATCTGGCCAAGATGCAGGCACGCAAGACGGCCGTGTCCAAGGGCCTCACCGGTGGCATCAAGCAGCTGTTCGCTGCCAACAAGGTCACCGGCCTGGAAGGCTTCGGCAAGCTGCTCGGCGACGGCAAGGTCGAGTTCACCTCGCACAAGGGCGAGAAGCAGACGCTGAGCGCCAAGCACATCGTCATCGCCACCGGCTCGGAGCCGGTGAACCTCAAGATCGCGCCGTTCGACGACGAGCGCATCGTCGATTCCTGGGGCGCCCTGGACTTCACCGAAGTGCCGAAGACCCTGGGCATCATCGGCGCCGGTGTGATCGGCGTGGAACTGGGCAGCGTCTGGAGCCGCCTGGGCGCCAAGACCGTCATTCTCGAAGCGCTGCCGAATTTCCTGCCGATGGTCGATGCGCAGGTTGCCAAGGAAGCGCTGCGCCAGTTCACCAAGCAGGGGCTCGACATCCGTCTCGGCGCCAAGGTGATCACCGCCAAGAACACTGGCAAGACCGTCGAACTCGAATACGAAGCGGGCGGCGAGAAGAAAAAGGAAAGCTTCGACAAGCTGATCGTCGCGGTCGGCCGCAAGCCCAATACCAACGGCCTCAACGCCAAGGAAGTGGGCGTGGCGATCGACGAGCGCGGCTTCGTCAAGATCGACGCGCACTACAAGACCAATGTCGCGGGCGTCTATGCGATCGGCGATGTCACCGGCGGCGCGATGCTGGCGCACAAGGCGATCGAGGAAGGCGTGGCGCTGGCCGAGCAGCTCGCCGGGCACCACACGCAGGTCAACTACGATGCCGTGCCGAGCGTGATCTACACCGCGCCGGAAGTGGCGTGGACGGGCCTGTCGGAAGAGCAGGCCAAGGCCAAGGGCTACGAGGTCAAGATCGGCACCGGCCCGTTCGCCGCCAACGGTCGCGCCAAGGCCATGGAAGCTGCCAACGGCCTGATCAAGATCATCGCCGACGCCAAGACCGATCGCATCCTCGGCGTGCAGATGGTCGGCCCTTATGTGTCCGAACTGCTCGCCGAAGCGGTGCTGGGTCTGGAATTCGCCGCGACCTGCGAAGACATCGCGCTGACCATGCACGGCCACCCGACGCTGTCCGAGAACTTCCACGAGGCGGTCTTGTCCGTTGATGGACGTGCGATTCACGCCGTCAACAAGGTCAAGAAGTAAGAACTCGGGAGCAAGCGGATGATCGATGCCATCAAGGCAGCAGCGCGGTGGAGTGCCGCCGCGCTGCTGCTGTCAGCGGGCGCAGCGCGTGCCGAGACGGTGGACTTCTCGTTGTCGGACGACTCGTTCCGCTTCGGCGTAGTCGGTCCGCTGTCGCGGATCATCAGCAATGTCCAGGGCCAGTATGACCTCGGCTTCATCAAGCGCGAGCGCCATGGCGACGACACCTATGCCGGCCATGTCGGCGCGCTGGTCAGCGGCGACATGGGCCTGCAGGACATCAACGTCACCGCCGGTGCCGGCTTGCGCGCCGTGTTCGTCGGCGGCGACGGCGACAACGGCGGTGCGCTGGCGCCGGGCGTGCAGGCCGAGGCGCGCTTGCCCGGCTTCGAGCGCGTCGGCATCCTCGGCTATGCCTACTACGCACCCAGCGTGGTCAGCTTCGACGACATCGACAGCTATCGCGATATCGGAGCCGCAATCAGCTACCAGCTGGTGCGCAGTGCGGCGCTGTACGTGGGGTACCGCAACATCCGCATCGGGGTCGAGCACGGTCCGGATGTCACGCTCGATTCAGGTTTCTTCGGTGGCTTGAGCCTCACGTTCTGAGGCATCGTTTCATCACGGTTCTGCAGGTTTTTGACGGGGATATATGGGGCGAGGTCCTAGCATCGCGGCACGCAAAGGCGTCGAAGATGCCAAGCGGGGCAAGCTGTTCACCAAGTTCATCCGTGAGCTGACGGTCGCCGCGCGCGCCGGTGGCGGCGATCCGAAAACCAACTCGCGCTTGCGGCTGGTGCTCGACAAGGCCTTCGCCGCCAACATGTCCAAGGAAACCGCCGAGCGCGCCATCAAGCGCGGCACCGGCGAGGGCGGCGCGGACAACTTCGAGGAAGTCCGCTACGAGGGTTACGCGCCGGGCGGTGTCGCGGTCATCGTCGATTGCATGACCGACAACCCGACGCGCACCGTCGCCGACGTCCGCCATGCCTTCAGCAAGAACGGCGGCAATCTGGGCACGTCGGGCGCCGTCGCCTACATGTTCAACCGCGTCGGCCAGATCTTCTTCGAGACCGGCAATGCGCAACAGGACGAGGAGATTCTCGAAGTCGCGCTCGAAGCCGGCGCCGACGACGTGATCACCGAGCATGGTTACACCGAGGTCCTCAGCGCGCCCGAGTTGTTCGAGGCGGTCAAGCAGGCGCTGGAAGCCAAGGGCCTGAAGCCGCTGCAGGCGGACATCACGCTGCGTCCCGACACCACGGTCGCCGTCGCCGGCGAGCAGCGCGAGGCGGTGATCAAGCTGATCGACATGCTCGAAGACCTCGACGACGTCCAGAAGGTCTATTCGAACGCGGATCTCGGCTGAGCGCCGGTGCCGCGATGACCCGCATCGTCGGTATCGATCCGGGTTCGCGACATACCGGGTACGGCATCATCGAGGCCGAGCGTGGCCGCGCGCGCTTGCTCGCTGCCGGCCGCATCAGTACCGCCACCGGCACGGTGCCGCAGCGCCTGCTGCAGATCCATCAGGAACTCAGCGCGCTGATCGCCGAATTCCGGCCCGACGAGGCCGCCGTCGAGGAAGTGTTCGTCAACAAGAACGTGCACACCGCGCTGGTACTCGGCCAGGCGCGCGGTGTTGCGCTGTGCGCGCTGGCGCAGGCCGGCGTGGCCATCTCCGAGTACGCGGCGTCGCAGGTCAAGCAGGCCCTGACCGGCTCCGGTCGTGCGGACAAGCTGCAGGTGCAACACATGGTGAAGATTCTGCTGAACACGCAGGGCAGCCTGCCCCTCGATGCCTCGGACGCCCTGGCGGCGGCGCTGGCGCATGCCCAGGTGCGGCAGACGCGCGCGGCGCTTGGCGTGGTGTCGACGGCACGCAGCTGGAGGCGGCTGTGATCGGCCGCCTGCACGGCAAGCTGGTGCTCAAGCAGCCGCCGCAGCTGGTGATCGATGTCAGCGGCCTGGGTTATGAAGTCGAGGCGCCGATGTCGACGTTCTACAAGCTGCCGGCGGTCGGCGAGACGGTGACGCTGCACACGCACCTGACGATCCGCGAAGACGCACATCTGCTGTTCGGGTTCGCCACGCCGGTGGAGAAGCGGCTGTTCCGCGAGCTGATCAAGATCTCCGGTGTCGGCCCCAAGCTCGCGCTCACGGTGCTGTCCGGTGTCAGCGTCGAGGAGTTCTGGAACACGGTGCGCGCCGGTGACGTGGCGCGGCTGACCAAGCTGCCGGGTGTCGGCCGCAAGACGGCGGAGCGGCTGGTGGTCGAAATGCGCGACAAGGCCGGTGACATCGGCGAGCTCGGCGCGGCAGCGCCGAGCTTGAGCAGCGACGGCTCCGCGCTTGGCGATGCCAAGGGTGCGCTGGCGGCGCTCGGCTACAAGCCGGCGGAAATCCAGCGCTTCACGGAGGCCGTGTATAAAGACGGCATGAGCACCGAGCAGATCATTCAGGAAGCGCTGAAGCGCGCAGTACGATGAGTGCGGAGGCGAACCGGTGAGCGAGCGTCTGATGTCGGCGGGTGCCGCTGGCGACGAGGATCGCGTCGACCGCGCGATCCGCCCGCAGCGGCTCGCCGATTATGTCGGCCAGCCGGCGGTGCGCGAGCAGCTGGGAATCGCCATCGAAGCCGCGCGGCGGCGTGGCGATGCGCTCGACCATGTACTGATCTTCGGACCTCCAGGTCTGGGCAAGACCACGCTGGCGCATATCCTTGCCGCCGAGATGGGCGTCAATCTGCGGCAGACGTCCGGACCGGTGCTGGAGCGGCCCGGCGATCTGGCCGCGCTGCTGACCAACCTGGAGCCGCGCGACCTGCTGTTCGTCGACGAGATCCATCGTCTTTCGCCCGTCGTCGAGGAAGTGCTGTATCCGGCGATGGAGGACTATCAGCTCGACATCATGATCGGCGAGGGGCCGGCGGCACGTTCGATCCGCCTCGACCTGCCGCCGTTCACGCTGGTCGGTGCGACCACGCGCGCCGGCAGTCTGACCAGTCCGCTGCGCGACCGCTTCGGTCTGGTGCAGCGCCTGGAATTCTATTCGGTGGACGATCTGACACGGATCGTCACGCGCTCGGCGGCGATCCTTGGCGCGCCGATCGAGGCGGCCGGCGCGCAGGAGATCGCCCGGCGCTCACGCGGCACGCCGCGCATCGCCAACCGCCTGCTGCGCCGCGCGCGCGACTACGCCGAAGTCCGCGGCGACGGAACGATTTCGGCGACGATTGCCGCCGAGGCGATGCAGTTGCTGGCGGTCGACAGCCAGGGTTTCGATCCGCTCGATCGCAAGCTGTTGCTGACGCTGATCGAGCGGTTCGACGGCGGTCCGGCCGGCATCGACAATCTGGCGGCGGCGATCGGCGAGGCGCGCGACACGCTGGAGG
>CBINNP010000092.1:0-12683 GCA_966252075.1 uncultured Solimonas sp. | reverse complement strand
CGATGCAGCAAGCGTTCATCCGCGAGTGGCTCGTTTATCCGGACGATGCGCGCGACCCGGAGGAGTACGTCAATGTCTGCCTGGAGGCGCTGCGTCAGGCGCGCCTTGAAGGCGGCGGCCATCTGCGCTTCGGCGAGCGCGGCCATACGCACCGGCTGCGCCGCCATCTGGCGCTGACCGAGCAGATCCGCAGCGGCATCCGCCAGGGTCAGTTCGTGCCGTTCTTCCAGCCGATCGTCGATATCGCGCGGCGCAAGGTGGTGGCGGCGGAGACGCTGGTGCGCTGGCGCCAGCCCGATGGCCGCGTGACGCTGCCGGGCGAGTTCCTGTTCGTGGCCGAGAATTCGGACCTGATCGCCGACATGACGCGCGACGTGCTGGTCCGCGCCTGCCGCACCTTCAAGGGCTGGAACGATCGCGGGTTCGACATCTACGTGTCGTTCAACCTGTCGACCAAGCTGCTGACGCCGCACATCATGGAGATCGTCCGCGAGGCGCTGCGCGAGAGCAATCTGTCGCCGTCCCATCTGGTTGCCGAAGTCACCGAGACGGCGCTGATGGGCAACATCGACGACGTCAGCCTGATTCTCGACGACCTGCGCAATCTGGGTATACGGCTCAGCCTGGACGATTTCGGTACCGGCTACTCGTCGTTGACGCACCTGTACCGTTTCGACGTCTCCGGCATCAAGATCGATCCGGTGCTGACGCGCGCCGCTGCGCAGAACCAGCGCGTGCAGGAAATCATCCGCGCCATGTCCGCCTTCACCCAGGCCAGCAACCTTGGTCTGGTGATCGAAGGGGTGGAAACCGAGGACGACATCCGCCTGATGCAGAAGCTGGGCGCGCGGATGATGCAGGGCTTTTTCTTCACGCGGGCGCTGCCGGAGGACCAGTTCCTCGAATGGGTCCGCAATTTCGAGTCAGGCGCGCTGGCGGCCTGAACGCCTGCGGCTGAACTGCTGCGCCGGCGGCTGGTCGTAAAGGTTCGCGTTTCTTCGGGCTGATGTTTATGGGGTTTTGCTGGTACCGCGCGCTCGGATCATGCTCCGCGGTCGCCGCCGCCGGCTGCGGCGCTGCGCTGCTGCTGGCTGCCTGCGCGACGACCATGCCCGCCGCCGATGCCCCGCCTGCCACAGGCCCCGCTGTCGACACTGCGCCGCCGCACGCGCGTGCCCCGCTGTTGTCGCCGGTGGCGCTGCGCGACCTGCATGTCGACGGCAATGCCGCAGTGTTCGGCAGCAGCTCCTATCTCAACAGCGGCGTCAGCGTCGCCGGGCTCGACAACCGCCTCAGCTACAGCGCCGGTTATGAATTGCAGCCCGGCGCCCTGATGCCGTCGGCGGCGCAAAGCTGGTCGCCGGCGCTGCCGCAGACGGTCGGCAGCCAGACGCTGAGCCAGCAACTCAATCTCGATCTTGCCTCGCTGTACGGCGCGCCGGTGCTGGTCGGTGCCCGCTATCGGCAGCAGGAGGCGCTGCTGCTCAGCGGCGAGACGCAGCTGGGCCAGCAGTCGATGAATCTGAGCTGGGCGCCGGCCTTCGCGGCGCTGGCGCTGGACTGGATGCCGGAAGGCGCCGGCATCGACCCTTCGCAGGCCCTGCAATGCGATGTCTCGGGCCGGCTGCAGGTGCCGCTGGCGCAATGGGTCGGCGGTCTGCGCGCGCTCAGACTCGACGCCGGCACGCGTGCCTGTCGTGTCGTCGGCAGCGACGAGCGCCTGGCGATGCTCAGCGCCAGCACCTGGGCTGCCGGCATGAACTGGGGTCGGCCTGCCTTGCAGACCAGCCTGCGCGTGCAGGGCGTCACCGCCAATGGCACGGCTGCGGTGGCCGATGGCCTGTCGCCGACGGCGGCAGCGCCGGGGACCGGCTACGAGTTCCAGCTTTCGCAGAGCCGCGCCCTGGGCGACTGGAGCGCGGTTGCCGGCGTCGCCTGGCGGCAGGCGCCGGAGGCGCCGCGGGGCGTGGTCACCGAGGCGATCGGCTCGCCGTGGGCGGCCAGCGCCGAGCTCAGCCGCCGGCTGGCGCAGGCCTCGATCGCCGCGAGCTGGAAGCGCGGCGATCCCTACTGGTTCCTGCCCGACATCAACGAGACCGCAGACCGCTTCGCGGTGACGGTGGACTTCTCGCCATGGGCGGCGCGGCAGTGGAGCACGTACCGGCCGACGCTGGCGATGTCATACAACTGGGCACGCTACGACGACGCCACGACGGGCGGCGACGATCAGTCGATCAACTGGAACGTGTCGATTCCCTGGCGGTAACAGCGAACCGGCGCGGCGGCTCAGCGCATCGGATGCGCCGAGAAGAACGACCATAGCTGATCGTTGGCATTGAGATTGGCTGCCGCGGCGCCGCCGCACTCCTCCTTGATCGCGTCCGCATAAGGCGCGCCGGGCCAGATGTGACCGCCGCCGGCGACGGTGCACAGTTTCACGTCGGCGCCGTCATCGCAGCCCGAATAGGTCGTGCAGCTGGTATCGCCCTGCGTGCTGGGCGCACCCTCGACGGTGCAATGGTTGCGCTCACGCCAGAAGGCGATGTTGTCCGGCACGGCCGAGCGCGGCGGCAGCTGCTGCGCGCCGGTGCTGGGCCCGCCGTCGAACGGAGCGCAGGTGTCGGCGAGGCCGTGCATGTGCAGCACGGGGACCGGGCGCTGCGGCGTGCAGGCGAAGACCGTGCGCTCGCCGCCCAGGGTCAGGTCCTTGTCCATCATCTCGGCGGCAACGGGCGCGATCGCGGCGATGCGGTCGGACAGCTCGCAGGCCAGGCGGTAGGCCATCATGCCGCCGTTGGAGTAGCCGGTCGCGTAGACACGCTTGGGATTGATGGCCAGCACCGCGGCGGTATCGTCGAGCATCGCGCGGATCACCGCGACGTGGTCGATGTTGTCGGTCGTCGCCGGGCGGCAGCAGGCGCCGGCGTTCCACGAGAACAGCTCGTCCTGCGAGCCGGCCGGCGTCAGCAGCACGAAGCCGGCCTGGTTGGCTTTTTGCGGCAACTGCGTGAGCACGTCGTGAACCAGGCCGCCGGTGCCGCCGGCATGCAGTGACAGCACCAGCGACGCCGGGCTGGACGCCAGATTGGTCGGCACGTGGAGGTTGTACTGGTAGGCGACGCCGTTGACGGTCACCGACCGCGTGTAGTCCTTGGCGGGGCTGTCGGGCACATCGCTGCCGTTGTTGCAGGCGCCCAACATGAGGGCTGCGGTGCCGATTGCTAGCCACTTCATAACTTTATTCATGCTTTTCTCACGTTCTGTGCCGATGCCGCCAGCGGTTACAATTCGCGCCCCCACGGAGGACTCCATGAGTGTCATCGCCGAGCGCGCGGCGCAGCGCCGTACGTTCGCCATTATCTCCCACCCGGACGCCGGCAAGACCACGCTGACCGAAAAGCTGCTGCTGTTCGGCGGCGCGATCCAGCTGGCCGGCACCGTCAAGGGGCGCAAGGCGAGCCGCCACGCGACATCGGACTGGATGGCGCTGGAACAGCAGCGCGGTATCTCGATCACGACCTCGGTGATGCAGTTCCCGTACAACGGCTGCATCGTCAATCTGCTCGACACGCCCGGCCACGAGGACTTCTCGGAAGATACCTACCGCACATTAACGGCGGTCGACTCGGCGCTGATGGTGATCGACTGCGCCAAGGGCGTGGAGACGCGCACCATCAAGCTGATGGAAGTCTGCCGGCTGCGCGACACGCCGATCGTGACCTTCATCAACAAGCTGGATCGCGACGGCCGTCCGCCGCTGGAACTGCTCGACGAGGTCGAGAAGGTGCTGGGTCTGGCCTGTACGCCGATCACCTGGCCGCTAGGCATGGGGCGGGATTTCAAGGGCGTCTACCATTTGCTCGAAGACCGCTTCTATCTGTACTCGGGCGACAAGCATCGTGTGTCGGAGATCGAGACGGTCGACGGCCTGCTCAATCCGCAGATGGCCGAGCGCTTCGGCGGCGTCTACCAGACGATGCGTGACGAGATCGAGCTGCTGCAGATGGCCGGCACCGAATTCGATCTGGAGTCCTATCGCGCCGCGCAGCTGACGCCGGTGTTCTTCGGCTCGGCGATCAGCAACTTCGGCGTGCGCGAGCTGCTCAACGGTTTCACCGCCTGGGCGCCGCCGCCGCAGCTGCGGCGCGCGCGCACCGGCGAGACCGAGCGCGAAGTGCAGCCGACGGAAGACAAATTCACCGGCTTCGTCTTCAAGATCCAGGCGAACATGGACCCGCGGCATCGCGACCGCGTCGCCTTCCTGCGCGTCTGCTCCGGCGTCTACCGCAAGGGCATGGAGATCCACAGCGTGCGCCTGGGCGGGCCGGTGCGGGTGTCCAACGCGCTGGTGTTCATGGCTGCCGACCGTGAGGCGGTCGAGGAAGCCTATCCGGGCGACATCATCGGCCTGCACAACCACGGCACCATCGCCATCGGCGACTCGTTCTCCGAGGGCGAGGTGCTGAACTTCACCGGCATCCCCAACTTCGCGCCGGAGCTGTTCCGCCGCGTGGTGCTCAAGGACCCGCTGAAGGCCAAGCAGTTGAACAAGGGGCTCGATCAGCTGTCAGAAGAGGGCGCCACCCAGGTCTACCGGCCGCTGACCAACAACGACATCGTGCTCGGCGCGGTGGGCGTGCTGCAGTTCGACGTGGTGCAATACCGGCTGCGTGACGAGTACGGCGTGGAGTCGGTGTTCGAGCCGGTGCAGGTGCATACCGCACGCTGGGTGGAATGCGACGATCCGAAGAAATTGCGTGAGTTCCGCGACAAGAACGACACCCGGCTGGCGCTCGACCACTACGGTCAGCTGGTCTACCTGGCATCGAGTTCAGTCAACCTCAGCATGACGCGGGAGCGTTCCCCCGATATCCGCTTCCTTGAAACGCGCGAGCACGGCATCCAATAAACTGCACCGCTGGCGCAGCGCTTGCATCGCTGTCCTGCCGTGTCGATAACGCGACACTCCTTGAGCCGCATCGATCCACCGAGTACCCGAGCTGCATGGAAACGCCCCTGAAAACCCGCCGCCTCGACCCCGCCAGCGTGCCGATGCTGGTGCTGTTCGTGCTCATGCACCTGGCCTGCTTCGCCGCGATCTGGACGGGCGTGCACTGGGCGGATGTCGCGCTGTGCATCGGGCTTTATGCAGTGCGCATGTTCGGCGTCACCGGCGGCTATCACCGCTATTTCTCGCACAAGGCCTACAAGACCGGCCGCGTGTTCCAGTTCGTGCTGGCCTGGCTGGCGCAGAGCTCGCTGCAATCCGGCGCGCTGTGGTGGGCGGCCAAGCATCGCGACCACCATCGCTACTCGGATACCGAGCTGGATTCGCATTCGCCGCGCCACTACGGCTTCTGGTTCGCGCATGTCGGCTGGATCTTCGACAAGCAGGCGGCGCACGGTGATCTGGCCCGCGTGCCGGAATTCACCGCCTACCCGGAGCTGGTGTGGCTGAACCGCTACAGCTGGGTGCCGGGCGCGGTGCTGGGCCTCGGCGTCTGGGCGATCGGCGGCTGGTCGGCGCTGGTCGTGGGCTTCGTCTGGTCCACCGTGCTGCTGTGGCACGCCACCTTCTGCATCAACTCGCTGGTGCACGTCTTTGGCCGCCAGCGCTACCTGACCGGTGACGATTCGCGCAATAACTGGCTGTTCGCGCTGCTGTCGCTCGGCGAGGGCTGGCACAACAACCACCACTACTACATGGCCTCCGCGCGCCAGGGTTTCCGCTGGTGGGAAGTCGACATTACTTATTACGTGCTCTGCGGCCTTGCCAAGCTCGGCATCGTCCATGAGTTGCGCGCGCCGCCGGCGCACGTGTTCGACGGCAGCCGCGCGACCTCGGCGGAGATCAAGGAGCGCATCGCCCAGGCCGTTGCCCACCGCTTCTGCGCCGATCGCATCGTCGGCCGCATGCAGAGGCGCTGGGCCGAGCTGAACCGCGAACACGCCGGGCGCCGCGACTGGCGCCGCCAGTGGGGCGAATACCTGACGCAGCGCCGCGAGCATGTCCTGCAGGCGGTGCACGCCGAGCTGCCGAGTCTCGACCAGCTCTACCGGCATGCGCGCCGCCGTTTCGCACGCACGCCGGCCCTGGAAGAGATCGTCGCCCGCGCCCGCGAGCTGATCGCACACCGCGTGCTGGCCCGCCTGGAGGCGGCGCCCGTTGCCGCCTGAGGCAGCGTCACCGCGAAACGATCCCTATGCGGCGCTGCGCTATCGCGAGTTTCGCGGGCTGTCGTTCGGTGCGCTGCTGTTCGGCACCGGCCTGACGGTCCAGGAGATCGCGGTCGCCTACGAGCTGTATCGCGTCACCCGCGATCCGCTGTCGCTGGGCCTGGTCGGCCTGGTGGTGGCGGTGCCATTCATCACCCTGGCGCTGTTCGGCGGCTATCTGGCCGATCGTCGCGAAAAACGCGGCATCATCCGCGCCGCACTCAGCGTGGTCCTGCTCGGTTCGCTGACGCTGGCGCTGCTGTCGGTGCCGGCGGTGCGCGCCCAGTTGCCCGGCGCGACCTGGCTGCTCAGCGCCTATGCGCTGCTGGCGCTGGTCGGCTTCGCGCGCGGGTTTTACTCGCCGGCTGCCGCCTCGTTGCGCGCCTTTCTGGTGCCGCGCGAAATCTACGGCAATGCCGCGACCTGGTGGACCACCTTCTTCCAGGCCGGCGCCATCGCCGGTCCGGTCACGGCCGGCCTGCTCTACGCCGCCGGCGGGGTCAGCGGCAGCCTGTTCACGGTGACGGCGATGATCGCCGTGGCGCTGCTGCTGGTCTCGCAGGTGCAGCCGCGGCCTGTGGCTCCCAGTCCGAACGCCGGCACGCTCTGGCAGAGCCTGGGCGAGGGCATCGCCTATGTGCGGGCCACGCCGATCATCCTTTACGCGATCTCGCTGGACATGTTCTCGGTACTGTTCGGCGGCGTCGTGGCGATCCTGCCGGTGTTCGCCGAGGACATCCTGCACATCGGCCCCGAGGGCCTGGGCCTGCTGCGTGCGGCACCGGCAGCCGGCGCGCTGCTGACGGTGATCGCGCTGACGCACTACCCGCCGCTCGACAAGCCCTGGCGCAACCTCCTGCTGGCGGTGCTCGGCTTCGGCGCCGCCACCGTGGTGTTCGCGCTGTCGCGGCAGCTCTGGCTATCGCTGCTGGCGCTGTTCGTCACCGGCATGTTCGACAGCATCAGCGTCGTCATCCGCAACACCATCATGCAGGCGGTGCCGCCGGACCACCTGCGCGGCCGCGTGCAGTCGGTCAACAGCATCTTCATCAGCTCGTCGAACGAACTCGGCGCGTTCGAATCCGGAGTTGCCGCCAGGCTGCTCGGCACGGTGCCCTCGGTGCTGGCCGGCGGCGTGATCACCTGCGGCATTGCCGCCCGGGTCTGGCAACGCTCGCGCGGCCTGTTTGCCCTGAGGCTCTGATGAAGATCTGCGTGTTCTGCGGTTCCAGCGCCGGCGCGCGGCCGGCCTACAAGAGGGCGGCGACCGCGCTCGGCCACGCCCTGGCGGACGCCGGCATCGGCCTGGTCTACGGCGGCGCCTCGGTGGGCCTGATGGGCGCGGTGGCGGACGCCGTGCTGGCGCGCGGTGGCGAGGCGACGGGCGTGATGCCGCGCTCGCTGGTCGATCGCGAATTGGCGCACGCCGGCCTGAGCGCGCTGCACGTGGTGGCGTCGATGCACGAACGCAAGGCGCTGATGGCCGAGCTGGCGGACGCCTTCGTCGCTCTGCCGGGCGGGCTCGGCACTTTCGAAGAGCTGTTCGAGATCTGGACCTGGGCGCAGCTGGGCCATCACCAGAAGCCCGTTGCGCTGCTCAATGTCGAGGGCTATTACGACCGCCTGCTGGGCTTTCTCGATCACGCGGCGCACGAAGACTTCGTGCGGCCAGTGCATCGCCACCATCTGCTCGTTGAGACCGACACCGCGCGCCTGCTGAATGCGATCCGCGATTACCGGCCGCCTGCTCCGACCGGCAAGTGGATCGGCCGCGAGCAGACCTGAGCCCTACGATTCAGGCGGGGGCTTCTGCTCTGCGGAATTGACGATCGTCGCGGCCAGCCCGAAGGGCTGCTCGCCGAGCAGCCGGCGCAGCCGGGGCGGCAGGTGGCGCTTGTCGATCTGCAGCACCGACACCTGCGCGAAACCGTCGCCGGCATCGCCCGACCAGGTCTCGGCGAGCGGTTCGGCGCCGGCTGTCTGCGGGCGGATGCCGAGCCGGGCCAGGCGCTCGGCCTGCGGCAGCAGCTCGTGGCTTCCGGCATGCAGCGAGGCGGTCGAAGCCTGGACTTCGACCCAGGTATTGAGATCGAGCTGCAGCAGCGGCTCGGCCAGACGCCGCACCAGAGGTGCCTGCAGCACGCGTCGCGCCAGCTCCTGGGCAGCGCCGCCGGCGCGCTCGCGCAGGCGCAGCGACGTGCCGCTGCGCCGGCCATCGTGTGCCAGGGCTGCGTGTTCGTGCCGTGGCTTGTCCTGCAGGGCCGGCCGCAGCGCGCTGGCGAAATTGGTCTGGATATGCGCGCGCATCACCATGCGTTCGCCGTCGCCTTGCGGTTGGGTCACGTACTGCAGGCGGATGCGCCACAGCGGTTCGCGTTGGCCGACCGGCAGCTCGGCAGCAAAGCTCAAGGCGCCGTGCTCGTCACGAGCTACAGCGGGCGGTCGACGCCGGCGACTTAGAATGCCCATCGTTCCCTCTCGCGAGTGCGGCAAGCATGAGCCCATCATATCGCTTCGAAGTCCGCGGTCGCGTGCAAGGCGTGTCGTTCCGGCAGAGCACGCGCGATACCGCGCTGCGGCTGGGCCTGCGCGGCTGGGTGCGCAATCGCGACGACGGCGCGGTCGAAGGCTGGGTGGCCGGGGGCGACGCCGCGACGCTGGCGGCCTTCCGCGCCTGGCTGGAGCAGGGTCCGCGCCTGGCACGCGTCGATCAGCTGCTGTGGCAGCCCGCCACCGGAGAAGGCGGCACCAGCGAAAACGCGGACGACGAGGGCTTCGCCGTCCGCGTCTGAGCCAAAGCCTCAGATATTGATGATGCGGTTGCCGATGAAATCGAAGCCGTAGTCGCGGCGGACCGACTTGGCGTTCTGGAAATCCGCCATCCGCGCCAGGCGCGTCGGCACCTTCATCAGCTTGTCCTGGGCCTCGCGGCCGGCGGCCGACAGGCCGGTGAGCAGGCCGATCTTCCAGAACTCCAGCAGTTCCTCGACGATCTCCTGGTACTGGCGCGCGCAGAAGATGCCGGCGCGGCGCACGACTTCGCTCATGTCGTCGTAGCAGGCGATGGCGTGGCCCGGCATCGCGAAACCCAGCGTGACCTTGAGCAGCGAGACCAGCGCGCGGTTGGGATCGCGCTCGAGGATCGCGGCGAACACCGCGCGGTAGAACTGGTAATGCCGGGATTCATCACCGGCCAGGTGCGCGAGCACCTTCTGCGCCATCGGCTCGATCGTCGCGCACAGGCGGCCGGTGTTGGCGTGCGAGATCTGCGTGGCCTTCTCCTGCAGCGAGGTATAGGCAAGCAGCCGGTACGGGTCCTGTTCCCAGGCCGGATGGAAGCCGGCCTCGATGTAGCGGTACTGCAGGCGCTCCAGCGCGCCCATGTCGAACAGGCGGGCATCGCGCACGTAGTCGCGCAGCGCGCAACCGTGGCGGTCTTCCTCGGCCGTCCACATGTTGTTCCAGGTGCTCCAGGGCGCGCTGTCGCCCAGGTGCGTGGCGATCAGGCGGTGGAAGTGCGGCAGACCTTCCTCGGTCAGCAGATTCAAGGCGATGGCGACGCGGACCGTGTCGGGCAGGCCGCGCGCGGCGTCACGGATGCGCGACAGCTCGACGTCGGCGGCGGCGTCTAGGCCGGCGTCGGCCGGCATCAGGTCATTGGGGAACCACAGACGGCGCCGCTCCAGGTGCAGCGCTGTTTGTTGTTCGACGGCACTTTCGACGGAGACCAGGACTTCGACCTGGTCGGGGGTGCCGAAAGGCGCAGCATGCGCAGGGGCAGACATTCGTTTACGACTCCGGGGGACTCATCCCAATAGCACGGAAGGCCGCCGGGGAGGCGGATTCCGCCGTGGGCAGATTATACGCAATCAGATTCAGCCGCCACGAACCAGGCTGAGGAACTCTTCGCGGGTGCGGTGATCGTCGCGGAAGCGGCCGACCATCATCGACGTCACCATCGACGAATTCTGCTTCTGCACGCCGCGCATCATCGCGCACAAGTGCTGCGCTTCGATGACGACGCCAACGCCATGCGCGCCGGTCACCTCCTGCACGCAGTTGCCGATCTGCCGGGTCAGGTTTTCCTGGATCTGCAGGCGCCGCGCGAACATGTCGACGATGCGCGGGATCTTCGACAGGCCGATCACCTTGCCGGCCGGCAGGTAAGCCACGTGGGCCTTGCCGATGAACGGCAGCATGTGGTGCTCGCACAGCGAGTACAGCTCGATGTTGCGGACGATCACCATCTCGTCGTTGGCGGATTCGAAGATCGCACCGTTGACGATTTCGCTGATGTCCTGCTCGTAGCCCTGGGTCAGGAACTCCATCGCCTTGGCGGCGCGATGCGGCGTGCGCAGCAGCCCCTCGCGCTCCGGGTTCTCGCCCAGCGACTCGATGATCGCGCGGAAATGCTCTTCCATGGTTGTCGGCTTCTCTCCTCTGCGGTCGGGCATTATTCCACGCCGCCGCGCCAGTCTGCTCCGGCCAGATGCCGCAGCGCAGTAAAATGCGCGCCATGAGCCGCACCGCCGCCGTCCCTGAAATCCGCGTCATTCCGATCGACCTGATCCGCCCGGGCAGCCAGCAGGCGCGGCGGCATTTCGACGCCGACGCCCTGCGCGAGCTGGCCGAGAGCATCCGCGAATCCGGCATCGTGCAGCCGATCGTGCTGCGCACGCGGGTCTGGGGCTACGAGCTGCTGGCCGGCGAGCGCCGCTGGCGCGCCGCGCAGCAGGCCGGCCTGCACGAGTTGCCGGCCGTCATCCGCGACGATCTGAGCGATTCGGAAGCCTTCGTCGTCGGCCTCATCGAGAACCTGCAGCGGGAGTCGCTGTCGCCCATCGAGACCGCCGCAGGTCTCAAGCGGCTCGGCGAATTGTTCGAACTGACGCATGGCGAGATCGGCGAGCGCATCGGCAAATCGCGCGCCTATGTCACCAATTACCTGCGCCTGCTCAACCTGGCGCCGGACGTCGCGCGGCTGGTCAATGAAGGTCATATCCAGCTGGGCCACGCCAAGGTCCTGGCAGGTGTGGCGATGGATCGACAGCTGCACTGGGCCGATCAGATCGTCCGCCACAGGCTGAGCGTGCGTGCGCTCGAACAGCGCCTCAACGCGGCACGCGACGCCAAGCTGGTATTCAAGCCGGGCAAGCCGGCCGACTGGCAGCGCCTGGAGCGCGATCTGGCCGACCATCTGGCCTGTCCGGTCTCGGTGAGTGCCGACAAGGCCGGCAAGGGTGAACTGCGCGTGCGGTTCCACACGCTCGACGAGCTGGATGGCGTGCTGGCGCGGATCGGCTATGTCGCCAAATGACTTATCGACAGCCCGCGGGGGTAAGCCTGTGGATAAGCCGGTGATGAACGTCCACAGCGCCCGCCACCACAGGCTTTGCTCCGGATCTGACCAAAAAATTGCCGACTGACCGCGCCGCCGCTCCACGGGTCGCCCAGCTCGACTTCGAGCTGTTCCGCGAAGACTTCGATCTGGTCGAGCGGGTCAGCGCGCGTGCCCGCCATATCCGCATCGAGATCCGGCCGGGTCGCCGCGTCGTGCTGGTCTATCCGCGCTGGGTGCCGCGCAGCGAGGCGCTGGGCTTTCTGCGCGAGCGTGACGGCTGGGTGCGCGACAAGCTGGCCGAGCTGGAGCGGCTGCCGGCCGCGCATTCGCCGCCGACCGCCGCCTGGGATGGCAGCGATCGCGTGCCGTTGCGCGGCGTGACGCTGCCGGTGGTGGTGGAGCCGGCGCGGTTGCGCCGGGCCGCCGTGCGCTTCGAGACCCAGCGCATCGTCCTGCTGGTGCCGCCGGAGCAACGCGCGCAACCGGCGCGGCTGGCGGCGAGCCTGCGTGCGGCGCTGATCCACCAGGCGCGGCTCGACGCGCTGCGCCTGCTCGACGCCGAGGCGCCGCGGCTGGGCGTGCGCTACTCGGCACTGAAGATCCACGATCCGCAGACCCTGTGGGGCAGCTGCAATCCGGGGGCGGTGATCTGCCTGTCGTGGCGGCTGCTGCTGGCGCCGCCCGAGGTGTTGCGCTACGTCGTCGTCCACGAGCTGTGCCATCTGGTCCATCTCGACCATTCGCCGCGATTCTGGGCGCTGGTCGCCCGGCAGATGCCGGATTACGCCATGCACAAGCAATGGCTGCGCGAACAGGGCCACCAGCTGCATCAGGTTCTGCCGCGTCCGCGGGCGACCTGAGGGGCCGAGGCCGGATCGCCCGCGCCGCGGCGGCGCTTGAGCCGCACCCCGGCTCGGGCTATCGTCGAGCGGACCGCTGGCGATATCCGACCAGGGCGAGGAGAGCGCAATGGCGACACTGGAAACGGTGACGGTCCGCGATTACATGAGCACGCGGCTGATGACCTTCACGCCGGAAATGGAGGTGATGAACGCCGTCCACCAGCTGGTCAAGAGCGGTCACTCGGGCGCGCCGGTGGTCGACGCCGACGGCAAGCTGGTCGGCA
>CBINNP010000091.1:0-12805 GCA_966252075.1 uncultured Solimonas sp. | reverse complement strand
CATTACCCTCGTCCTCATCGCCGAGGCATTACGATAGTGTCAACAGGCCCTAGTCGCCGCCCCAGGCGTAGCCGAAGCTCAGCAACGCGCTGAACGAATCGAGGTCGCCGCGAATACCGCCGACTTCGATGGTCTCGGTCCCGAACAGCCAGCGCAGGCTCAGCGTGCCGACCAGATGGCGGCTGACGCGCAACTGCGCGCCGGTGCCGACAAAGCCGCCGAAGGATTGGTCGCTGTCGTCAACATCGTCGTTGGACGAGTCCTCGTACTCCAGCGCGATGCCCGTCGATGCCAGACCGCCCTCCAGGTACGGCTTGAGCATGCCGGTATCGGGCATCCACTTGAGGCCGGCCGACAGATCCACCACCGCGATCTCACCGTCGTAGACGTTCTGCGACGGCGCCTCAAGATCGTCCGCCGACAGCAGCGCCCCGACGCTGACGTACCAGGGACTCGCGCCGAGCCGGACATCGGCGTTCAGCTGTACGGCCGCCTGGCTGTCGACACCGAGTTGCTCCCAGCGCTTGTCGTCCAGCTGGCGCCAGCCGAAACCGCCGCTGACGCTACCTGCCGCCGAGGCGGCGTCGCCGGCAGCCAGCAGCAGCACCCCAAGAGCGATCCGCTCGGCCCTGGTCATCGTCGCCTTCCCGAAATTCCGATGCGGCAGTCTACCCGCCTGAGCGCGGACACAAAAAAAGCGCGGCATCAGCGATGCCACGCTTTTCCTTCCCCGCGCTTGCGAGAACTATTTTGCGCTGGTCACCGAGCCGGCGATCGGCGTGTACAGCGGCGCGTCCGGCTGCGCGCTGAAGTACGCAGCGAGCGCCTTGATGTCGGCGGCCGACAGGCTGGCGGCCTGGGCAGCCATGATCGGGTTCTTGCGCTTGCCGTCCTTGTACTCGTGCAGCGCGTGCTCGAGATAGTTGGCGTACTGTCCGGCCAGGACCGGATAGGTCGGCGCGATCGGCTTGGCGCCGCCCTCACCGTGGCAGGACGCGCAAACGGCGGCTTTCTCCGGGGCGCTCTGCGCGAACGCGCTCAGCGGCGCGAGCCCCAGCATGACGATGGCAGTCAGATGCTTCATGTTCGACCTTTACGGATGCTTGGGCGCGGTGGCCAAGAAAGCGGCGATATCAGCGATGTCCTGGTCGGACAGGCTGGCTGCCTGCGCGTGCATCGTGCCGTGCGGACGGTTGCCGTCCTTGTATTCCTTCAGCGCCGCGGCGAGGTATTCCGCCGGCTGGCCGCCGATCTTCGGCACGCGGTAAGTCGGATACACGTTGTTGTACTTGGGAATGCCATGGCACCCCATGCAGGTGTTGGCCTTGGCCTTGCCAGCCTCGGCATTGCCGTCAGCGGCATACGCCATCGGCGCTGCGAGCATCGCGGCCAAGGGGGCGGCAAGGGCGAAGGCGCCCCAACGCGCAAACTTCATGATCGGACTCCCCATGACTAAATGGGCCTGAAAATGGAATGTTTGTGATACAGCGGCTTGGGCACGACTCAGGCACCGAGATTCAGGCACCGAAAGGGTCAGGCGCGCGCAAAGCCGCGATATGTTCCGGGAATCGCGCGGCCGGGTCAACGCGCAGCCGGCCTTGACTTCATCCTGACAACAGCAGCGCCCTGTGCGCTGGAGACGCGCGGGGTGCAACTGCTACCCTGCCCGTCAATCCTTTCACGCTCGTTCTTCATCATGCCGAACGCATCCGTCGCCGATCGCGCGCCTGGCTATTCGCGGCGCCTTCGCCGATGAAGCTCGTCCAGCGGCGCCTGGGCGCGCCCTTGTCGCGCGCGCAGGCCCGCGCCCAGGAGTTTGCCGCCGTCGACCTCGGCTCCAACAGCTTCCATATGCTGGTGGCGCGTGCCGACGGCGACGGCCTGCAGATCATCGACCGCCTGCGCGAGCCCGTGCGGCTCGCCGCGGGGCTCGACGACGAGCGTCACCTGGCCCCGGCGGTCGCGCAGCGCGCGCTGGACTGCCTGGGCCGCTTCGGCGAGCGCCTGCGCGGCATCCCGGCGACGCAGGTGCGCGCGGTGGGCACCAACACCATGCGCAAGCTGCGCCGGGGCGACGCCTTTCTCGAAGGTGCGGAATCCGCGCTGGGCCATTCGATCGAAGTCATCGCCGGCCCCGAGGAAGCGCGCCTGGTCTATGGCGGCGTGGTGCACGGCCGTGGCCGGCAGAAGCCGCGGCGGCTGGTGGTCGATATCGGCGGCGGCAGCACCGAGCTGATCATCGGCCATGGCGAGCGACCGCAGCTGCTGGAATCGGTGTCGCTGGGCTGCGTGGTACACACGCAGCGCTTCTTCGCCGATGGCCGCATCACCGCTGCCCGCTTCCGCGAGGCGCGCCTGGCGGCGCAGCTGGAACTCGAATTCCTCGCCCAGCCCTACCGCCGCGCCGGCTGGGATCTGGCGATCGGCTCTTCAGGCACGATTCGCGGCATCTGGCGTGTACTCAAGGAGCGCGGCTGGATCGATGAGCACATCACCGCGGACGGTCTCGAGCGCCTGATCAAGCTGGCGCTGGCGCGCAAGGAGATTGCGCGGATCGACTTTCCGGCGCTGCGCGAAGATCGCCGTCCGGTGTTCATCGGCGGCCTCGCGGTGCTGGCGGCGATCTTCGACGCGCTGGCGATCGAGTCGATGGAGACCTCCGACCGCGCCCTGCGCGAAGGCCTGCTCTACGATCTGATCGGCCGCCTCAGCAACCGCGACGTCCGCGACGAGGCGGTGGCGACCATGGCGCGCCGCTACGGCGTCGACGGCCAGCACGCCGGCGATCTGCAGCGCACCGCGCTGCGCCTGCACGAACAGCTCGCCGGACCGTGGCAGCTCGATGCCGCGTTCGGCCGCCAGTTCATCGCCTGGGCCGCGCAGCTGCACGAGGTGGGCCTGGTCATCACCCACAACGGCTATCACAAGCACGGCGAGTACATCGTCCGTCACAGTGACCTGCAGGGCTTCTCGCAGACCGACCAGCAGGCCCTGGCGGCGCTGGTGCGGCTGCACCGCGGCAAGTTCGCGCTGGACACGCTGCGCGAGCTGCCGGAGGCCTGGCAGGAGCCGGTGAAGAAGCTGGCGGTGATCCTGCGGCTGGCCTATCTGCTGCACCGCTCGCGCACGCCGGGCCTGCGGCCGCCGGTACAGCTGGTGCTGACGCGCGGCGCGCTGGAGCTGAGCTTCAGCCGCTCGCGCTGGCTGGAACAGCATCCGCTGACGCGCGCCGACCTGGAACGCGAGGCCGCGCTGCTGGAAATCCTGCCGTTGCGGCTGCGGCTGAGTTAGTTGCGGCTGCGGCTGAGTTAGTCGCCTACTCTTCCATCAGCTTCTGCTGGATCGGCTTGCCGTTCTGCGAGTCCGGGCGGCGGTAGGATCCGTCGGACTGCAGCAGCCAGCTCTGCGCGGTGTCGGCCAGATAGCCGTTCAGGTCGCTGAGGATGCGCGTGCGCAAGCGGTCGTCGAGCACCGGGAACGCCACTTCGACGCGCTTGAACAGATTGCGCTCCATCCAGTCGGCGCTGGACAGGAACAGCTCCGGCTCGCCGCCGTTGGCGAAGTAGTAGGCGCGATGGTGTTCGAGGAAGCGGCCGACCACCGAACGCACCTCGATATGCTCGGACAGGCCCTTGACGCCAGGCCGCAGCGAACACATGCCGCGGATGATCAGGTCGATCTTCACACCGGCCTGCGAGGCGCGATAGAGCGCCCGGATGATGTCCGACTCCACCAGCGCGTTCATCTTGGCGATCAGCTGCGCCGGGCGGCCGTTGCGCGCATGGTCGATCTCGCGCTCGATCTTGGCGTGCAGCTCCCCGGCCAGCGTGAACGGCGACTGCAGCAGGCGGTTGAGCTTGGTGACCTTGCCGAGGCTGGTCAGCTGCAGGAACACCGCGTGCACGTCGCGGCAGATCGCGCCGTCGGCAGTGAAGAAGCCGTAGTCGGTGTACAGGCGCGCAGTCTTGGGGTGGTAATTGCCGGTGCCCAGATGCGCGTAGTAGCGCAAGCCCGAGGCACCGTCCTCGCGACGCACGATCAGGCACATCTTGGCGTGCGTCTTGTAGCCGACCACGCCGTAGACGACGTGCGCACCCACGTCCTGCAACTTTTCGGCGAGGTCGATGTTGTTGGCCTCGTCGAAACGGGCGCGCAACTCGACGACGACAGTGACTTCCTTGCCGTTGCTGGCCGCTTCGCTCAGCGCGTCGACGATCGCCGACTGGTCGCCGGTGCGGTACAGCGTCTGCTTGATGGCCAGCACGCGCGGGTCGCGCGCCGCCTGGCGCAGGAACTCGATCATCGGCGCGAACGAGTCGTAGGGGTGATGCAGCAGCTGATCGCGCTCGCGGATCGCCGCGAAGATGTCGCCGGCCAGTGCTTTCGGCAGCCGCGGCGTGAAGGCCGGGTACTTGAGGTCCGGACGATCGACCATGTCCGGGATCGCCATCAGGCGGTTGAGATTGACCGGGCCATTGACCTGAAACACGTCATCGGCGGACAGCTGCGCGACGTCCATCAGGTATTGCCACATCTGCTCGGGACAGTTGTGTGCGACTTCGAGGCGCACGATGTCGCCCCACTGCCGCTGCGAGAGCTCGCCTTCGAGCGCCTCCATCAAATCCTTGGCTTCTTCCTCGTCCACCAGCAGGTCGGAGTTGCGGGTCAGCCGGAACTGGAAGCAGCCGCCGGCCTCCATGCCGGGGAACAGTTCGTCCACATACGCGTGGATCACGCTCGACAGGAACACGAAATCGTACGGCCCGCTGCCGGCGATCTCCCGCGGGATCTGGATCAGCCGCGGCAGCGCACGCGGCGCCTGCACCACGGCAAAGCCCGTGTTGCGGCCGAAGGCGTCCTTGCCCGACAACTGGACGATGAAGTTCAGCGACTTGTTGAGGATCCGCGGGAACGGATGCGCCGGGTCCAGGCCGATCGGCGACAGCACCGGCGCCAGCTCGTTCTGGAAGTAATGCCGCAGCCAGGCATCCTGCTCGGGCGTCCACTCGCTGCGACGGACGAAGCGGATGCGCTCGCGCTCCAGTACCGGAATCAGGACCTCGTTGAAGACGCGGTACTGCTCGGAGACCAGCGCATGCGCGCGCGTGCTGATGGCCGCCAGGGTCTCCGCCGGCGTCATGCCGTCGGCGCCGCGGTTGGCCGGGTTGAGTTCCGCCATCTGCTGCAGGCCGGCGACACGGATCTCGAAGAACTCGTCGAGGTTGGCGCTGGAGATGCAGAGGAACTTCAGGCGCTCCAGCAGCGGCACTGCCTCATCGAGCGCCTGCGCCAGCACGCGGCGATTGAACTCGAGCAGGCTCAGTTCGCGGTTCAGGAACAGGTCGGCGGGCTGCAGTTCAAGCTCGGGTGGGGTTTTCATGGCGACATGCACGCTCGGCGACATCTACGCTGGGGACTGGGCACCGATCAGTCTATGACAGCCAGATGACTGCCCCGTGACGTGCCCGGCGCCAGTTCCGGATGCTGGCGCAGCAGCCAGCGGTACTGCAGCACGTGGCGCGCCACCACGGCGATGTCGTGCAGATAGCCGGCGTTGACGGCACCGCCGATCGCCGCGCCGAGCAAGGGCACGACGCCCAGCACCTTGCGCCGGCCGAGATTGAGCCCGATGCGCTGCGCCAGGGTCTTCAGGCTGAACTGCGTGGCTTCCTTGGCCAGATGGCGCTCGGCGACGCGCTCGATGCCGTCGCGCCAGGCAGCGCCGAGCAGATCGCCCTGCTCGGTCAGCGCCTGCCAGGCGCTCAGCTTTTCCTCCTGCGAGTTGGCCGAGGCCAGCGCGAACACGCCGATGGCCAGACTGCGCTCGGCGTCGTCGCGCCAGTCCTCGCCGTAGCAAAAGGCGCTGCGGTGGATGGTGCGCAAGGCCAGCGTCAACAGGCTCGGCACATCGGCGGCCAGGCCGAGCGCGCCGCCGACGCCGAACAGCGCGCCGCCGGTACCGCCGAGCGCCATCGCGCGACGACCGACGCGGCGCGCCAGGCGGTCGCACTCCTGCAGCGGCAGCGCGGCGACCTCGTCGAGCCCGGCAACGCCGGCGGCGCGCAGCACATCGGCCTGCGCCGAGCTCCAGCCAGCGGCCTGATCGACACCACGCATCGCCGCCCGCAGGGCCGACTCCGGCACCAACTTCTGCGCCGCCAGCGCCGCGATCCGGCTCGGGCCGGCCAGCACCTGCGTGCCCCAGTCCGGCGGCGCGGCGCGCCAGCGCTCGATCTCGTGCCAGCGCGCGGCCTCGTAATCGCTCAGCTTGTGGTGCTTTTTCATGAACTCACTCTAGGCGCTTCGTCTGAATAAAACACGTACCATCGCCGCCATGTGTTTGATCGCTTTCGCACTCGACGCGCATCCGCGTTTCTCCCTCGTCATGGCGGCCAACCGCGACGAATTCCACGCACGGCCGACCGCCCCGGCCTCGTACTGGGACGACGCGCCGCAGCTTTTCGGTGGCCGCGACCTGCAGCAGCACGGCAGCTGGCTGGCCTGTGCGCGCGGCGGCCGCTGGGCGGCGGTCACCAATGTGCGGCGGATGGAGCCGCCGGACCCGCGCGCGCCATCACGGGGTGCACTGATCTCCGACTACCTGCGCGGCGATCTCGATGCGGCCAGCTACGCGCAATGGCTGCAGGGCGAGGCGATGCGCTACGCCGGCTTCAATCTCCTGATCGGCGGCCCCGGCGGCGCCTGGTACCTCAGCAATCGACCCGAACTGGCCGTGCAGCCCTTGCCGGCAGGCGTGTATGCGGTCAGCAACGCCAGCCTCGATACACCGTGGCCGAAACTGCTGCGGCTCAAGTCCCGGCTGCAACAGTGGGTCAGCGAAGGCGACACCGATTTCGCGCCGCTGTTCGCGGCCCTGGCCGATCCCAGGCCGGCGGCCGACGCCGAACTGCCGGACACCGGCTTCGGCCTCGATCGCGAACGCTTCCTGTCGTCGCCGTTCATTCGCAGCACCGAGTACGGCACACGCAGTAGCACCGTGCTCGCCATCGACGGCAGCGGCCACGCGCATTTTCACGAGCGCCGCTTCGGACCGGAGGCGGCTTTCCTGGGCGAGACCCTGGAATACCTGCAGCTGGGCTGAACGCTCAGCGCAGACGCAAGCCACCATCGACCGGCAGGATCGCGCCGGTGATGTAGGACGCCTGGTCCGACAGCAGGAAGCGCACGGCGCGGGCGATGTCGTCCGGGCTTGCCAGGCGCCGCAAGGGAATTCTCGCCAGCTCCTCCGGCTGCTCGGCGGCGGCGATGCCGCCATCATGATCGGCCCACAGGGTGTGGCCGGGGGCGACGGCGTTGACGCGCACCCGTGGCGCCATTTCCAGCGCCAGCGCCTCGGTCTGCGCCCACAGGCCGGCCTTGGCGGCGAAGTAGGCGGTGAACGGCGGATGCGGCCGCCGCACTTGCGTATCGACGATGTTGACCACCGCGCCCTGTTCGCCGAACAGCGGGAAGCAGGCCTGCGTCAGCAGCAGTGGCGCGCGCAGGTTGGATGACAGCAGATCGTCCAGTTGCGCGGCGGTCAGCGTGCCCAGCGGCGTCTTGAAGTAGCTCGAGGCGTTGTTGACCAGCGCGTCGAGCCGCCGCCAGCGCGCATGCGCGGCCTGCGCCAGCGATTCGAGCGCGGCGGCGGCGCCGAGGTCGGCGGTCAGCAGCTGCGCGGAATCGGCACGCTGCGTATTCAGCGCAGCCACCAGTCGCTCGCCCTCGGCTGCCGAGCGATGCGCGTGGATCACCACGTTCCAGCCGTCGCCATGCAGAGTCTGCGCGATCACCGCGCCGATGCGCCGCGCAGCGCCGGTGATCAGTACGACCGGTGCGGTTGTTGCGGGCGATTTCACGGCGCGGCCCTGTATTCTTGCGCGTCCTTTTTCATGACCCGGAGTGTAACAACCACGTGAACAGCCTGATCGACGTCATCTGGCTCGGCATCATCGAGGGCATCACCGAGTTTCTGCCGATCTCCAGTACCGGCCATCTGCTGATCGCCGAGCATTGGCTCGGCCACCGTTCCGACCTGTTCAACGTCGGCATCCAGGCCGGCGCGATGCTGGCGGTGGTGCTGATCTATCGCGAGCGCTTGTGGAACCTGTTCCGCAACTGGCGCCAGCCGGAGCAGTTCGATTATCTGGCCAAGCTGTTCGTGGCCTTCGTCATCACCTGCGTCGGCGGCCTGGCGGCGAAGAAGATGGGCCTGGAGCTACCGGACACCGTGCAGCCGGTGGCGATCGCGCTGATCGTCGGCGGCGTGGCGATCCTGCTGATCGAATACGCCACCGGCCGCATGCAGCCCAGCGAATCGGTCGGCTGGAAGATCGCGCTATGGGTGGGCCTGGCACAGATTCTCGCCGCGGTGTTCCCCGGCACCTCGCGCTCGGCGGCGACGATCTTCGCGGCGATGCTCGCCGGCCTCACCTCGCGGCCGCGCGCCACCGAGTTCGCCTTCCTCGTCGGCATTCCGACCATGTTCGCCGCCAGCGGCTACGAGGCGCTCAAGCTGGCCAAGGACGGCGCCTTCGCCACCGAGAACTGGGCCGAGTTCTGGACCGGCTTCGTGGTCTCGGCGATCACCGCCTTCATCGCCGTCAAATGGTTGCTGCGCTACGTGCAGACGCACACCTTCACCATCTTCGCCTGGTACCGCATCGTCGCCGGCGCGGCGCTGCTGTTGCTGGTGCCGTCGTCCTGATCAGTCGGCAGCCGCCGGTGCAGCACCGCCGCGCGGCCGCCGCGTGATCCACACCAGGCCGGCAAGCAGCACGCAGAGCCAGCCGCCGAGCCAGAAGAAGTCCAGCGTCGACAACAGATAGGCCTGGTTGCCGAGCGCCCGCGACAGCACCGCCAGCGCCTGCGGCTCGCTCAGGCCGGCGTTGCCGAGCGACTGCTGCGCCAGTTGCAGCGGCGGCGAATAGACGCTCGACGTCTCCGCCAGCCGCAACTGGTGCAGCGCTGCGTGGTCGTCCCAGAACGTCGTCACCAGCGAGGCGGCGAAGCTGCCGGCAGTGATGCGCAGGAAGTTCGACAGGCCCGAGGCCGCCGGAATCCGCGCCGGCGGCACGCCGTCGAGCAGGATCGTCAGCATCGCCACGAAGAACATCGACATGCCGATGCCCTGCACCAGCAGCGGCGCCAGAAACACCGCGAAGCTCGCATCGGCCGTGTAGCCGGCGCGCATGAAGTACGAGCAGGCGAAGAACAGGAACGAGGCCATCGCCAGCAGGCGCGCGTCGACGCGGCCGATGTAGCGGCCGACCAGCGGCGAGACGACGATGGCGACCAGGCCGCTCGGCGAGGAGATCAGCCCGGCCCAGGTCGCGGTGTAGCCCAGCCAGGTCTGCATCCACAGCGGCTGCAGCACCACGGCGCCGAAGAACACGCCGTAGCCGAGACAGAAGGCCAGCACGCCGGCCGAGAAATTGCGGTTCTTGAACAGCGACAGGTCGACGATCGGATACTGCTCGCCCAGCTCCCAGATCACGAAGGCGACGAAGCCGACGACGGTGATGACGGCGAGCGCGACGATGGTCGGCGAGGCAAACCAGTCGGCGTTCTTGCCGGTATCGAGCATCACCTGCAGGCAGCCGACCCAGATGATCAGCAGGCCCAGGCCGATGCGGTCGATCGGCAGTTTCTGCGCCGGCGTCTCGCGATGGCGCAGGCCCTGCCAGCAGATCGCCGCGCAGGCGAGGCCGACCGGCAGGTTGATCAGGAAGATCCACGGCCAGGAGTGGTTGTCGGAGATGTAGCCGCCGAGGATCGGCCCGAAGATCGGCGCCGCCAGCGTCGTCATCGACCAGATCGCCAGCGCCGCGCCCTTCTTCTCCGGCGGGAACAGCGACAGCAGCAGCGCCTGCGAGCCCGGAATCATCGGCCCGGACACGGCGCCCTGCAGCACGCGGAAGACGATCAGTGAGCCGATGCTCCAGGCCACGCCGCACAGCAGCGAGGCCAGCGTGAACAGCAGCACCGACATGACGAAGGTGCGCACCAGGCCGAAGCGCTGCACCAGCCAGCCGGACAGCGGCACCGAGATGCCGTTGGCGACGGCAAACGAGGTGATCACCCAGGTGCCCTGGTCGGGCGAGACGCCGAGATCGCCGGAAATGGTCGGGATCGAGACATTGGCGATGGTGGTGTCGAGCACCTGCATGAAGGTCGCCAGCGCCAGGGCGGTGGCGACCAGCGCGCGACCGCCGACCGGCGGCGCGAGCGCTGCAGGTGCGGTCGCCGCCTGACTCACAGCGACTTGCCGCGATTGGCGCTGATGATGGCGGCGATGCGCGAGTCGACGCCGGCATCATGCGCCGGCGACACCGCCAGCTGCTGCGGCGCGGCGCGCAGCTCGCGCGCGACCAGCGAGCCGCTGCTGTCATGCAGGTCCACCTGCGCCGTCATCGACAGACCGACGCGCAGCGGATGCGCGGCCAGCTCCTGCGGATCGAGCGCGATGCGCACCGGCACGCGCTGCACGATCTTGATCCAGTTGCCGGAGGCGTTCTGCGCCGGCAGCAGGGCGAACGCACTGCCGCTGCCGGCGGACAGGCCGGCGACGCGGCCGTGATAGACCACGCTGCTGCCGTACAGGTCCGCATGCAGCTTCACCGGCTGGCCGATGCGCACCCGCTCCAGCTGCGGCTCCTTGAAATTGGCGTCGACCCAGGCGTGATCGAGCGGCACCACCGCCATCAGCGGCGCGCCGGCGGCGATGCGCGCGCCGATCTGCACACCGCGGCGCGCAACGATGCCGGCGACCGGCGCCACCACCCTGGTGCGGCGCAGCGCCAGCGAAGCCTCGCGCACGCGGGCGACCGCCGCGGCGACCTGCGGATGCGTTTCGATGGTGGTGTCGTCGATCTGCGCGCGCGTGGTCGCCAGCTGCTCCCTGCCGGCCGCCAGCGCCGCTTCCAGCCGCGCGACCTGCTGGCGCGCGTGCGCCAGTTCTTCGGCAGAGACCGCGCCGTCGCCGACGTCGAGGCGGCGTTTGAGATCGGCACGCGCGCTGGCCAGCGCCACTTCGCTTTCGCGGATCTGCGCGGACAGGCCATCGCTCTGCGCGAACACGCCGCGCACCGTGCGCACCGTGCGCGCCAGTTCGGCCTCGGCACCGGCCAGCGCGATCTCGGCGTCGGCCGGATCGAGCTGCACCAGCAGCTGGCCGGCATCGACGTGCTGGGTGTCGTCGACATAAAGCCCGGTGACGGTGCCGGCGACCTCGCTGGTGATCTGCACCAGATCGGTGGCGACATAGGCGTCGTCGGTTTCCTCGAAATAGCGGCCGTGCAGCGCCCACCAGGCGCTGTAGGCGCCGAGGCCCAGCACGACGACGACGGCGAGCGCGATCAGGCGCTTGCGGCGCTTGCCGTTGGCGCCATGGGCGGCCGTGGGCGGGGCGGAAGAAGCTTGGGTCATGGCTGGACTCCGGCGACGGTGCGGGTCTTGTTGTGATCGGGGGTATGCGGGTCGAAACTGCCGCCGAGCGTCAGCAGCAGCGTGACGCGGGTGACGGCGAGATCGGCCTGCCGGGAAATCAGTTCGCGGCGCGCGTCGAGCCATTGCGTCTCGGCGCCGAGCAGCTGCAACTGCGAGCTGAGGCCGGCGGCGTATCGACGTTCGCTCAGCCGGTATGCTGCTTCTGCTGCCGTAGCGCGGGTGCGGGCCTCGGCCAGCTGCGCGGCGGTGCTGTCGTTGAGCGTCAGCTCGTCGGCGGCCTCGCGCACCGCCTTGAGGACGGTGTCGTTGTAGGCGGCCACCGCGGCGTCGCGCTCGGCGGCAGCGCCGCGGAATGCGCCCTTGAGGCGGCGCGCCTCGAACAGCGGCAGGTGCACGGCGGGACCGACGCCCCAGATCGCGCTGTTCTTGTCGAGCAGCTTGTCGAGGCCGATCGCCTGATAGCCGACCAGCGCGCGCAGGCTGATGTCCGGATAAAAGGCCGCGCGCGCCGCCTCGACACCGGCACTGGCCGCATCGACGCGCAGCCGTGCCGCTCGCACGTCCGGCCGCCGCGCCAGCAAATCCAGCGGCAGCTGTTCCGGCAAGGGCAGTGCGGCGTCGAGCTGCAACTGCGGCGCGACGATGCTGTCGTAACGCTCGGCGCCGTGGCCGCTGAGCGCCGCCAGGCGATGCACCGCCAGCTGCCGCGCCGCCTCGCTCTGCAAGCTGGCGCTGCGCGCCTGCGGCAGCAGTGCCTCGGCGCTGTGCAGCTCCGCCTCGGTGTCGAGGCCGGCACGCACGCGGTTCTGTGTCAGCTGCAGGATCGTCTCACGCTGCTGCACGGCGGCCGCGGCGATCGCGCCCAGCTCATGCGCGCGGTACAGATCGACATAGGCTTGCGCGAGTGCGCCGGACAGCGCCAGCCGCGACGCGGCATGGTCGAGCTGCGCCGCCTGCGCCTGATCGCGCGCCTGCTCGATCAGCCTGGCCTGGCGGCCCCAGAAATCGAGGTCCCAGCCGAGATTGACGCCGAGCTGGCCGAGCCACACCGCGCTGCCGGCGTACGGCGGCGGAATGTAGTAGTGCTCGGAGAAGCGTTGCCGCGTCTCGTCGCCGTCGAGCGTGACACCGGGCAGGCGGCCGGCGCCGGCGGCATAGGCCTGCGCCTGCGCCGACTGCACCCGCGTCAGCGCCTGCGCGAGACTGGGATTGTCGTTCAGGGTGTCCTGCACGAGCCGGTCGAGCTGCGGATCGCCGAAGGCCTTCCACCAGTCCTGCGGCACCGCGGGGCTGGCTGCGCCGGCCAGGCCGAGCGAGTCCTCGGCGATCGCCTGCACCGCCGGCGTGTCGCGCGGCG
>CBINNP010000090.1:0-12828 GCA_966252075.1 uncultured Solimonas sp. | reverse complement strand
GTCCTTGGGCGCGACCAGGATCGCGTCGTCGGTCTCGACCACGACGTGATCGTCGACGCCGACCAGCGCCACCATGCGGCCGCTGGAATGCACGAGATTGTTGTGGGAGTCCTCCAGCAGCACGTCGCCGCGAATGCGATTGTTGTCGGCGTCGTTGGCCGGCAGCCGCTCCAGGAAGTTCCACGAGCCGACGTCATCCCAGCCGGCGTCGAGCGGCACCAGCGCCAGCTGGTCGGTCTTTTCCATCACCGCGTAGTCGATCGACTCGTTGCGGCAGCCCTTCCAGGCTTTGGCATCGAGCGCGATCGCGCCGCTCTCGCGCTTGCCCTTGTGCAGCGCCTCCTGCGCGCGCACATAGGTCTCCGGCTCCAGGCGGCGCAGTTCGGCGAGGAAGCGGCCCGAGCGGAACAGGAACATGCCGCCGTTCCAGTAGTAATCGCCCTGCTCGACGAACTGCTGCGCGCGATCCAGCGAAGGCTTCTCGACGAAGCACTCGACTTCCTGCGCCTGCGTGGTGCCGAGCCGGGAACCCGGTTTGACCTTCAGATAGCCGTAGCCGGTTTCCGGGCGCGTCGGCTTGATGCCGAAAGTGACGATATAGCCCTGGTTGGCCGCCTCGACCGCCGACTTCACCGCTTCTGCAAACGCCTGCGGATCAGCGATCGCATGGTCGGCCGCCATCACGAAGGCGATCGCGTCCGGACCGAACTCCTCGTTGATGAAATGAGCGGCGACCGCAGCGGCCGGGGCAGTATTGCGGCCGTCCGGTTCGAGCAGCAGCGCGGCGTCGCGGATGCCGGCGGTGCGCAGCTGCTCGGCGATCACGAAGCGGTGCTGCGCCGAGCCGATCACCACCGGCCCGACCGTCTCCTCGATCTTGTCGCTGCGCAGCACCGTGTCCTGGAACAGGCTGGCGGCGCCCAGCAGCGACAGGAACTGCTTGGGATGCTGCTCGCGCGACAGCGGCCACAGCCGCGTGCCGCTGCCACCGGCCAGCAATACCGGCACGACGACGCGGGCCTGGGTCATCGGAAAGAGTCGCGGCGGGGTCTGCATGAAGTCACCTCATCCTTGAGCATGGTGTTCGGGGCCTGGCGCCGGGCTGCGCGCCGGGCTGCGGTGTTGATCGCTGACGAGCTTTTCGCCCCTCAGCCGCCGCGGCCTTGTGATCAGAAAGGGCAACGCATGTGCCACCGGCCACTATCCTTTTGATATTTAATATTTTCTCTTGGAAGCCGCGGGCCACGGCAGCGGCCGGGAGCAGATCGGACGGCAAAAGCTGTCGCCATTGCGCGACAGCCGGCGTGAGGAGCGAGCGCAAACCTGCGCCGCAGCACAAATCGGCATCTGTCGCTGTTCGGCGACAGCAGCCGCAGCGGCGGCGCGGCGCGCTGCTTCGTGCCTGCACCCGAGGTGGCCAGCGCAGGCGTTCCGCCTGATGTATTTGCACAAATACGACGCGTTATGACGATCAGCCGGCGATGAACACCTACAAATCAGTTGTTGCGCCGCACCATCAGCGACACCGCGATGCGGTGGCGTGCTCCGGAAGCCGTGGTGTCGCCAGCCGCAGACAGTCTGCCGGGCGATTTCAGTGCACGAAAAACACTGAAGAAATATTCATGTGAAGTTCAGCGCGGATGGGTGCAAATCGCGCGTTAACTCGCGATTCGTTCGGGCTTTTCGCGAATCGTCCAAGCAGGCGGCCGTGCACATTCGAATACCCAAAACCATGACCGGGCTGGTCGCAGCGGGCTGCATCCTCGCAGCGCTGCCGTTGCTGGCCGCCTTGCTGCTCGCCGAGCTGGCCCTGGAGCGGGTCACGCAGCAGACCGAGGCCCTGATCGACGACGGCGTCGCGGTCGCCCAGTCCGGCAACGAACTCAATGACGAACTGCAAAACCTCGAACGCGGCATCCGCCAGTACCAGGCCTTGCAGGACCCTGCACTGCTGCCGCTGGCCGAGCGGCGCTTCGACATCGCCGGCGACATCCTGCGCAAGATCGAGAGCCGCAAGCTGGACACCGAGACCGCCGAAAACGCCGCGCAGATCCGCCGCGGTCTGGCCGAGGCCCGCCAGAACTGGCAGTCCGGCACCGCCAACCCCGGGGCGATGCAAAGCGCCTCCAGCGGCGTCAATTCGCTGCAACCGCTGGCCGAGTCGATCGTCGCCAGCTCGCGCGGTCGTATCGATCAGCGCCTCGATGCCCTGCGCAGCGCCACCGTCCACGCGCGCCGCGAGATGCTGCTGTCGGCCCTCACGCTGATCCCGTTCGCGGCGCTGCTGGCGTATGTGTTCTCGATCGTCGTCACCCGGCCCTTGCGCGACCTCTACCGCACCATCGCCGCGCTCGGCCACGGCCGCTACGCACACCCGGTGAAGATCGAGTTTCCGCGCGAGATGCGCCGGCTGGGCGAGCAACTCGACTGGCTGCGCCGCCGTCTGGCGCAGCTGGAGGCCGACAAGGACCAGTTCCTGCGCCAGGTCAGCCACGAGCTGAAGACGCCGCTGGCGAGCCTGCGCGAAGGCGCCGACCTGTTGCGCGACGGCACGCTCGGCGAGCTGACGCAGCGCCAGCGCGAAGTCGCCGGCATCCTCGCCGAGTCGACGGTGGAGCTGGAGTCGCTGATCTCCAATCTGCTCGCCTATGCCGAGTGGCGCTCGGAGCGCAAGCACGGCGAGCGCGCCTGGTTCGAGCCGCGGCCGATGGTCGAAGAGCTGCTGACGCTGCATACCCTGCCGATGGCCAAGCGGCGGCTGCGCGTCGACCTGCAACTGCCGCCGATGTCGCTGTACGGCCAGCGCTCGCAGCTGCGCCTGGCGCTCGACAATCTGCTGACCAATGCGATCAAGCACGCGCCGCCGGGCTCGACGATCGAGATCGCGGCGAGTGCGCCGGACCACCAATGCCAGCTGAGCGTGCGCGACCACGGACGCGGAGTGAGTAATGAAGACAAGGACAGCATCTTTGAACCGTTCGTGCGTGGCACCGAAGTCGAGGAGCAAGGCATCCGCGGCACCGGCGTCGGGCTGTCGATCGTCAAGGAAGTGGCGCTGGCTCACGGTGGCACGGTGGTGGTCGAGGACGCCGAGCCCGGCGCGCGCTTCCGCCTGGCCTGGCCCTGCCCTCGCCCTCAGCACTTTGTTGCTGACGGCCTGCGCCAGCACTCAGGCCTTCACGCTGTTGCGCAGTGATGCGCAAAGCTCGGTCGAATATCTGGCCACAGCCATGACCGCCACGCCCGAACGACGCGAAACGATGTGGCGCAACGCGCGCCGTGACAAGCATTCCGCCGACGCCGACTTCCGCCGCGCGCTGATGCAGAGCGTGCCCGGGCACAGCGGCCACGATCCGGACAAGGCTCGCAAGCGCCTGCAGGCCTACGCGCAGGGCTCGGCATCGAGCGAGAACGCGGCCCTGGCACGCCTGCGCGTCGCCGAACTCAAGACCGAGGCGCAATGCAACGCCAGCGCCGAGGCGCTGCAACAGCGACTGGACAAGATCGTCGAGATCGAAAGGACACTGGACAACGATGGGTATGGCAAGAAATCAAATCCTGCTGGTCGATGACGACGCCAAGCTGCTGCGCGTGTTGACGCTGCGCCTGGAAGCCGAGGGCTTCGGCGTGGTCGCCGCCGGCAGTGGCGAGGAAGCGCTGATGCGGCTGGACGAAGTGCGCCCGCAACTGGTGCTGGCCGATCTGCGCATGCCCGGACTCGACGGCGTCGAGCTGCTCGGCCGCATCCAGATCCGTCACCCGAGCCTGCCGGTCGCGATCCTCTCGGCGCACGGCGACATTCCCGACGCGGTACGCGCCACCCACGCCGGAGCGGTCGACTTCCTGACCAAGCCCGTCGACCGCGAGAAGCTGCTGGCCTGCATCGGCCGCCATGTGCGCGACGACGCCAGCGGCAGCCTGCGCTGGGCGCCCGGCATCGTCACCCGCAGCCTGCAGATGCGCGCCGTGCTCGACGACGCCCAGCGTGTCACCCAGACCGACTCCGCGGTGCTGATCACCGGCGCCAGCGGCACCGGCAAGGAAGTGCTGGCGCGCGCCATCCACGACGGCAGCGCCCGCGCCGGCAAACCCTTCGTCGCCATCAACTGCACGGCGGTGCCGGCCGAGTTGCTGGAGTCCGAGCTGTTTGGCCATCGCAAGGGCAGCTTCACCGGCGCGCATGCCGATCACCCCGGTCTGTTCCGTGCCGCGCACGGCGGCACCATCTTCCTCGACGAGATCGGCGACATGCCGGCCGGCCTGCAGGCCAAGCTGCTGCGCGTGCTGCAGGAGCGCGAGGTACGGCCGGTCGGCGAAACCCGCACGATCCCGATCGACGTGCGGGTGCTGTCGGCCACGCATTGCGATCTCGAAGCGCGCATCGCCGACGGCAGCTTTCGCGAGGATCTGTTCTATCGCCTCAATGTCGTGCGCCTGAAGCTGCCGCCGCTGGAACAGCGCCGCGAGGACATCCCGGCGCTCGTCTCGCATCATCTGGACACGATGCGCGCCAACGGCGCCGCGCGCCGCGTCTGCTCGCCCGAAGCGCTGGAAGTGCTGGCCGCAGCGGCCTGGCCCGGCAATGTGCGCCAGCTGTTCAACGTCATCGAGCAGTGCGTGGCGCTGGCACCGAGCCGAGTGATCGGTGCATCGCTGGTGCGCCGCTGCCTCGGCGAGACCACCGAGTCGCTGCCGGCTTTCGACGAGGCGCGCGACGAGTTCGCCCGCAACTACCTGCGCCAGCTGCTGGAACTGTCCGGCGGCAACATCAGCCGCGCGGCGCGGCTGGCGCGGCGCAACCGCACCGATTTCTACAAGCTGCTGAACCGCTACCGGCTCGATCCGGCGCAGTTCAAGAGCGGCGACGACGAGTAGCGCGCGCCGCTCAGACGATGGCGTGCGGCACGAAGCAGCTGCTGTTCTGCGTGATCAGCGTGCGGTCCTCGCGGATGCCGATGCCGGCGGCGCGGTCGCCGACCACCCAGCTGCCGATCAGCGGATAGCGGCCGCCGAAGGCCGTCAGCGGATGGAAAGCCTGGTCGATCGTCGGGCCACCGTCGTACGGGCCGGCCGAGTGCAGCGCCTGCCCGTCGGCGGTACGGATCGAGATGTTGGCGCCTTCGCGCGAGAAGTACGGCTTGCGCACCCAGCCGGCCGCCAGCGCCTGCGCGCTCGACACCTGCGCCGGCAGCAGGTTGGGATGACCGCGATGCCGCTCCCACAGCAGGGGCAGCACGCCCTTGTTGCTGAGAATGGCCTTCCACGGCGGCTCGATCAGCTGCACGCCGGACCCCGGCAGCGCCGCGCCGAAGGACTCCGCGAACATCGCCTCCAGCGGATAGAGCTTGAACAGGCTGCCGATCACCTGATCGCCGAGATCGGTGAAGCGGCCGTCGGTGGACAGGCCGATGTCCTCGATGGCGATCACCGCGTGCGCAAGGCCAGCTTGCTCCGCGCAGTCGCGCAGATACGCAATCGTCGCCTGATCCTCGGCATGGCCGTGCACCGCCGCGAAATACAGCGGCTGCGCGAGGCCGGGCCCGAGCTGCGCCAGCCGCTCGACCAGCTGCTCCTGCAGCGAGTTGAACTGATCGGCGTGCGCCGGCAGCGCGCCGAGGCTGATCTGCTGCTCCAGCCACAACCACTGGAAGAATGCCGACTCGTACAGCGAAGTCGGCGTGTCGTAGTTGAACTCGTAGAGCTTGGCCGGCCCCTGGCCCGAATACGCCAGATCGATGCGCCCGTAGAGATGGCGGCGCTCCTGCCGCCAGCTGTTGCGGATCCACTCCCAGTAAGACTGCGGAATCGCCAGCTGCGCCAGCAGACGTTCGCTGTCGACGACTTCGTCGACCAGCGCCATCGCCATCTGATGCAGGGCTTCGGTCGGCGCCTCGATGTCGTTCTCGATCTGCTGGAGCGAGAACGCGTAATACGCCGACTCGTCCCAGTAGGCCTGGCCGCCGATGGTATGAAAATCGAAGCCGTATTCCTCGGCCTGCCGGCGCCACTGCGGGCGCTCGGCGATCGCCATCCGTCGCATGCGGTTCAGCTACCGGCGCCGCTGGCCATGCTCTGCCCGAAACCGGCGCGGGCCTGTGTCACCACCTTGCCCTGCGCGGGCGGCGGCGGCAGACCCTGGCCGGGTGGCGTGCCGGGCCGCTGCGCCGGATTGCTGCCGCCCGACCAGTACTGGCCGTTGCCGCCCTTGACCGGCTGCCCGGCGTCGCCGGAATACGCCGGACGCGAGAAGCCGGTGTTGAACGCCCGGCCCATCAGCATGCCCATCATGAACGGCATGAAGCTGGAATGGCCGCTGGCGGTCTTTTCCTCGGTGCAGGCCGCCTCGCCGTGCTGGGCCGCGCACTCCTGCTGGGTGGCGTAGCGCGGCGCGCTGGCGGCGTGCTCGGCGCTGGCCGTTTCGAACGCAGCCTGGCAGTCCCGGGCATTGTGTTCGCCCGAGGCCGTGCAGTCCTCGGCGTTGCGGAACAGGCGTTCCTCGCCCGCCACGCCCAGGTTGGCATTGTGCTGCGTGCCGCTGTTGCAGGCGGCCAGCACCAGGGGGCTGAGCCCCATCAGCAGCAGACGCGCGGTGCGCGTTCTCTTCATCGTCTTCTTCATCTTCTTCATCAGTAGCTCATCGCCGCCGCATTGAGGAGGCCCACGCCGACCGCCAGCGCGGCGGTGAACAGCGCCGGCGCCAGCTCGCCGCGCGTGATGCGCTCCGACAGGCCACGCACCGTCAGCGCCGCAACCATGTAGGCCAGCACCTGCACGATCAGCGCCACCGCGCCCCAGATCGCGCAGTCGGCCAGATTGATCGAGTTGCTGACCGCCGCATGCAGCGGCAGGCAGAAGCCGAGGATCGCGCCAGAGAAGGCCAGCGCCGCCGCCACATTGTTCTCTTTGATCAAGGCGAATTCGTGATGCGCCGTGATGCGGACATAGATCAGCACGAACAGCAGCAGCAGGCCGAGACTGAGCCCGAGGTAGGCGAGAAACGCCGGAATGCCGGCGAAGGACAGCGTGGGCAGCATCATGATGAAGGCCGGACGGAACGATGGAGCCGCACAGTGTAGCCGCCGGACGGCAGCCGCAGCTTGCACCTAGCTGTCGCTGCGATGCCGCAGCCGGTATTCCAGCTTGGGCCGGCTGATGCCCAGCAGGCGTGCCGCTGCCGCCAGATTGCCGCGCGTCTTGTCGACGGCGCTGCGCAGCCGCGCCGCCTCGATCTCCTCCAGCGTCGTCTCGTTGCCGTCGTCTTCGGCGCCCTGCAGCAGCTGCTCGATCTTGCGACCGATGCGGTCCTTGCCGGCGCTGCCCGCCATCGTCGGGTCGCTGCCCGGCGTCAGCGAGCCGTCACCGGAGATCGCGAAAAGACTGGCCTCGATGCGCTCGCCGCCGGCGAACAGGTGCACGGCGTCGATCGCGCCATCCTCCGGCGCCAGGATCACGCCGCGCTCGACGAGGTTCTCCAGCTCGCGGATGTTGCCGGGCCAGTCGTAGGTCAGCATCGCGTCGATCGCGCGGGTGGTGAAGCCGGTGGCGGTGCGATTGTTGCGCGCGTTGAACTTGCGCAGGAAATGGTTCATGAAGATCGGGATGTCGTCGCGGCGTTCGCGCAGCGGCGGCACGCGGATCGGGAACACGTTGAGGCGGAAGAACAGATCCTCGCGGAAGCGGCCGGCGGCGACTTCGGCACGCAGGTCCAGGTTGGTCGCCGCGACCACGCGCACATCGACCTTGCGCGTGCGCGTATCGCCCACCCGCTCGATCTCGCGCTCCTGCAGCGCGCGCAACAGCTTGCCCTGCGCAGTCCAGCTGAGGATGCCGATCTCGTCGAGGAACAGCGTGCCGCCGCTGGCGCGCTCGAAGCGGCCGGCGCGTGCCTGCTGGGCACCGGTGTAGGCGCCGCGTTCGACGCCGAACAGCTCGGACTCGATCAGATCTTCCGGAATCGCCGCGCAGTTGATCGCGACGAAGGGCCCCTGGGCGCGCGGGCTGATCCGATGCAGCGCCTGCGCCAGCACTTCCTTGCCAACGCCGCTTTCGCCGAGGAACAGCACCGAGGCCTGCGTATCGGCAACGCGGCGCACCATGTGACAGACCGCGTTGAAGCCGGCCGAGGCGCCGACGACGTTGCGGTCATCGAGCAAGGTCTGGGCGTCATTGCTGCCGACCGCCGGCATCGGCGCCGCACTGCGGCGCGGGCTCGACAGGCCCTGCGTCAGGCTGTCGGCACGCAGGTAGCGAAGATCGTCCTCGGCATCATCCCAGGCCTCGACCTCGCGGCCGACGATGCGGCAATGCGCAGCCCCTTGCGAGGCACATTCCACCTCGCGGAACAGCACCGGCCGGCCCATGAAGGCGCTGGCGAAACCCGAGGCGTAGCCGATCTGCATCCAGCATGCCGGCTCGGTGCCGACGCCATACAGCCGCATGTGTTCCTCGTCCTCGGCCGAGCCATGCCAGAGGAACTCGCCGTAGAAGCGGCCCTTCTCGACGTCGATCTCGGCACGCACCGGCTCAACCTGCGCGATGCCCTCCAGCATGTGCAGCTGCGCGCCGAGATAGACCGACTCGACCTTGCTCAACTCCGTGCGCAGCTTGCGCGTCAGCTCGGCCTCGCGCGCGCCGGCGTTGTAGCCCATCCGCGTCAACAGCCCGCGCGCACGCTCCACGCCGAGGCTTTCGATCAGCTCGCGGCGCAAGGCGCCCAGCATCGAGCTCTGCAGCAACAGCATCCGCTGATCGTCGAGCCAGATGCGCCCGTGCTGCGGCGTGAAGTGCACGCGCGACAGCAGATCGCTGATATCCGGATAGTCCGGCACGGCATCGCCGTTCTTCGCCGGGGCGGTGCCCCTGGCAGGGGTTCGGGTAAGCATCGTCTTCTCGCTCCTGAGGCCTCGCGGCGCTTACGCATTTGCTGAAAGTCGCGACGCCGTCGCAGCGCAGCATTTCATCTGCCGATGAATGCTTGCAACGCTGCAATGCAGCAATCAGTGCTCGCTCCGCGCCTCGGCGTAACCGCGCAAACGCAAGCCGCACCTGCATTTGCAGGCGCTGTGCAGGTTCTCTCCGGCATCACGCTGAGGCGCTGGCACGGACGGTGCTCCTGTAGCCCCACAGAGTCGCCCAGCGACCGCCCAGCCCAGAGCGAGGAGAACAGCATGACGATCGAGCCAGAGACGCCGGATGCGCAGCGCTATGTGCGCCTGCTGCGCCAGCGTGCCGACGGTTTCGTCGAGTTCGTGTTCTCGATCGACGATCCCTCACTCGGCGTCGAGCTGATCCTGCCGCGTGAGGCTTATCTGCAGTTCTGCCGCCACAACGCCGTGCGCTTCATCAGCGATGCGCAGGCCAGCCTGCTCGATGCCGAGGCGCAGAAATGGCGCTATGGCATTCCCGGCATCTACCAGTAACTCACTGAGGCAAGCCCCATGCAGGTCGACATCAAGACCCGCAGTATCGATCCGGTCCGCAACAACTTCGCGCATCTGCAGCGGCGCTTCGGCGACAAGCCGGCGAGCCGCTATCAGGAAGCCACGTACGACCTGCAGCCGGAAATCAATTTCCACTACAAGCCGCTGTGGGATCCGGAACACGAGATGTACGACCGCCGCCGCACGGCGATCCAGATGCGCGACTGGTACGCGCTGAAGGATCCGCGGCAGTTCTACTACGGCGCCTACACCATCACGCGCGCGCGCTGGCAGGACGGCATGGACCGCCAGCTGGATCTGGTCGACAAGCGCGGCCTGCTGCGCATGCTGCCGGCCGAGGTGCAGAAGCTGATCGTCGACACGCTGGTGCCGCTTCGTCACTACGAGTGGGGTGCCAATACCAACAACGCGCACATGACCGCCTACGGCTACGGCGTGGCGATCACGCAGGCGACGATGATGGCGACGATGGACCGGCTCGGCATGGCCCAGCATCTGAGCCGCATCGGCCTGCTGATCGACAACAGCAGCGGCGAGTCGCTGGTCGCCGCCAAGGCGCAGTGGCTGGACGCGCCACAGTGGCAGGGCCTGCGTCGCGAGATGGAGAACATGTTCGTCACCCGCGACTGGTTCGAGCTGCTGGTGGCGCAGAACCTGGTCTGCGATGCCCTGCTCTACCCGCTGATGTACCAGCACTTCGACGCGCGCATCGGCGCCACGCATGGCGCCGCGCTGACGATGATGACCGAGTACCTGATGCGCTGGTACGAGGAAACCGCCAAGTGGGTCGACGCGGTGATCAAGACTGCCGCCGCGGAAAGCGAGCACAACCGCAGTTTGTTGACGCAGTGGACCGCCAAGTGGCGCACCGCGCACGTCGCGGCCTTGAGCCCGCTCGCAGTGCAGGCCCTGGGCGAGCAGGCCGATACGGCGATGCAGGAAGTGCTGAGCGCCTTCGACGCGCGCATCGCCAGGCTCGGCATCGGCGGAGACGCGGCATGAGCACGCCGGCGGCCAGCACCCAGCCCGTGTTCATCGCCCTGCAGGCCAATCACGACACGCAGCCGGTGATCGAGGCGATCCGCGCCGACAACCCGCTGGCGACCGTGCACGAGTACCCGGCGATGGTGCGCATCACGGCACCCGGCCACCTGGTGATCCGCCGCGAGTCGGTCGAGGAACTCATCGGCCGCGATTACGACCTGCGCGAACTGCAGGTCAACATGATCTCGCTCGCTGGCGAGGTCGACGAAACCGAAACCGAATTCACGCTGCAGTGGCGCAGCTGAGCAGGAGAACGACATGGCCGATGGAAACTCCAAACCCGCCAAGAAGCTCAGCCTCAAGGAGAACTATGCGCTGATGACGCGCGGCCTGGGCTGGGAAACCAGCTACCAGCCGATGGACGAGGTGTTCCGCTACCTCAAGTTCGAAGGCATCAAGATCCACGACTGGGATCAGTGGGAAGACCCGTTCCGCCTGACCATGGATGCCTACTGGAAATATCAGGGCGAGAAGGAGCGCAAGCTCTACGCCATCGTCGATGCCTTCCAGCAGAACAACGGCACGTTCAACGTCACCGACGCGCGCTACCTGCAGGCGCTGAAGATCTTCATCACTGGCTTCTCGCCGCTGGAATACACCTCGCATCGCGGCTTCGCGATCCTGTCGCGCGAGTTCGCCGGCGTCGGCCCGCGCGTCGCCGCACAGATGCAGTCGATCGACGAGCTGCGCCACGCACAGACGCAGATCCACACGCTGTCGCCGTACAACCGCTACTTCGATGGCATGTCCGAGTTCCGCAGCATGTACGACCGCACCTGGTACCTGTCGATCCCGAAGAGCTTCTTCGAGGACGCGGTGACTGCCGGGCCGTTCGAGTTCATCACGGCGATCTCGTTCTCGCTCGAGTACGTGCTGACCAATCTGATCTTCATGCCGTGGATGTCCGGCGCTGCGCTCAATGGCGATATGGCGACGGTCAGCTTCGGCTTCAGCGCGCAGTCCGACGAAGCACGGCACATGACACTGGGCATCGAGGTCATCAAGTTCCTGCTGCAGCAGGACCCGGGCAACGTGCCGATCGTGCAGAAGTGGATCGACAAATGGTTCTGGCGCGGCTACCGCGTGCTGGCGCTGGTCGGCACGATGATGGATTACATGCTGCCCAAGCGCGTGATGAGCTGGGCCGAGGCCTGGGAGATCTACTTCGAGCAGAACGGCGGCGCGCTGTTCGCCGATCTGGCCCGCTACGGCATCCGCATGCCGCGGCACTGGGAAACCACCGTCAAGGAGAAGGGCCGGCTCTCGCACGAACTGTGGAGCATTCTCTACCAGTACCGCGACGCCGCCGGCTTCCACCTGTGGCTGCCGTCCGACGAGGAGATGAACTGGTTCTCCGAGAAGTATCCGGACACCTTCGACACGCTCTACCGCCCGCGCTTCGAATACTGGCGCGAGCTGGAGGCCAAGGGCACGCCGTTCACCAACAGCAACCTGCCGTGCCTGTGCCAGACCTGCCAGTGGCCGATGCTGTTCACCGAGCCGGACGATCCGACGCAGATCTGCCACCGTGAAAGCACCTATCGCGGCGAGAAGTTCCACTTCTGCTCGGACGGCTGCAAGGACGTCTTCGACGACGAGCCGGAGAAGTTCGTCAACGCCTGGCTGCCGGTGCACCAGATCTACCAGGGCAACTGCTTCCCGCAAGGCGCCGACCCGGCGTCGCCGGACTTCAATCCGCTGGTCGAGGCGCTCAAGTACATGGGCATCAAGCCCGGCGTCGACGGCGGCCTGCTGAAGGAATCGGCCGACGCGCGCAATTGGGAGCGCTGGACCGGACGGCCCTACAACAGTCAGTCGGGCAGTCAGTCGGGCAGCCCGTCGCCGGCACCGACGACGGGAGCGCAGTCATGAGCGTGCGCGCGATCACGCCGGACTACCACGGCGAGATGAAGGACACGGTCGACAAGTTCCACGGCAATCAGCTGCTCAACATCGGCTGGGACCGCCACCTGATGTACGCGGCGCCGGTCTGCATCCCGGTGCCGCCGCAGATGCCGTTCGGCGCGCTGGTCGAGCAGGTGTTGCCGGGCCTGTTCGGCAATCATCCGGACTTCGCGAAGATCGACTGGAGCACGGTGCGCTGGCTCAGCTCCGGCCAGCCGTTCGCGCCGGACGCGGCGAAGAGCCTCGCCGACAACGGCCTCGGCCACAAGGCGATGCTGCGCCTGCAGACGCCCGGGCTCGATGGCCTCAATGGCACGAGGAACTGAGATGGGCTTGCGCATGCCAGACCCTCACCCCAACCCCTCTCCCGCGCGCGGGAGAGGGGCTCGTTCTCCCTTCTCCCGGTTGCGGGAGAAGGTGGCGCGCAGCGCCGGATGAG
>CBINNP010000089.1:0-12838 GCA_966252075.1 uncultured Solimonas sp. | reverse complement strand
GTACACGGCGCTCCTCGCGCCTTGCGCTGCGCCAAAACCGTCTCCGTCACAGCGGTGGCCATCGCGTTAACAGGCCCTAGGTCTAGGCCGCTGCCGGCAGCGGGTCGGGGTTGAGCGCGGTGATGCGCAGGCTCAACTGCTGCTGCAGGCCAAGCAGGGCCTCGGCGCCGATGTCGGCCGGCACCTGCAATGGCGCACCGCAGTAGACGCGGATCCGGGCGAACGGCTTGGGCAGCCGGAACGCATCCCAGGTCTTGAACGTCCAGTAACGACTGGCGATCGCCGCGTACGGAATGATCGGCACCTGCGTCTTGGCAGCGATGTCGATGACGCCTGGCTTGGCCTGGCGCGCCGGGCCGCGCGGGCCGTCGACGGTGATCGCGCCGGGAATGCCCTGGCGCAGGGCGCGCATCATCTGCGTGCTGGCTCTCCCGCCGCCCTTGTCGACGCCCCCCTTGCCCGAACTGCCGCGCACCACCAGATGGCCGAGCCGCGTGCAGGCATCGCTGAGCGCATCGGCATGCCGCGAGCGCGAGATCATCACCACGTGGCGACGATCGCTCTGCGCGAGGATGCCGGCGAACAGGTTCTGGTGCCAGGTCGCGAAGATGAAGGCGCCCTTGCAGGCGGCCAGATGCTGCTGGCCGTGATATTCGAAGCGGTAGCTGAGTTGCAGCAGGCGCATCACCGCATAGGCGGCATGGGAAAGCAGCGACATGAGGACAGGGCGCCTTGGCGCGACCGGGCGGGACCCCGGTGCTGGAGATCGGGCTGCAGGGCAGCACCGATGGAGATTGAGACCAGCCAGGCATGCGAGCGCAGATCCCGGTCTGAGCATCCCGCGGGTGAAGGAACCCTGCCTTCAAGAGCGTCGCGCCGCAGCAGTGTGCGCCCCGCCCGCGTGACTGGCAATTCGGCGAGCCGGCGTCGCAGCCCCCGGGACACTGAACCGCCGATAAAGGAAAAGGCCCGCTGGGCGGGCCTTTTCCTTGCGATCGAGCCCTCAGCGGGCAGCGTTGGTGCGCTTGGCGCCGGTGGCGCGGCGGCGGCCGCGCGCTGTGGCAGCGGTCTTCTGCGCCTTGCTCGCCGTCTTGCGGGCGCCTGCAGCCGCGCCGCCCTGCGTCGCTGCCGGCACCGCGACGGTGGCGCCGCTGCTGCGGCCGGGCTTGAGCTGTTTCATCAGCCGCTGCTTGAGCGCCTGCATCTGCGTGCCCAAGGCCTCAAGGTCGAGCGAAGTCTTGTCGACCTGCGGAAAGTATTCACTCTCCTCCTCCTTGACGTGATGCTGGATGTATTCCTTGAGCACCGTTGCGTGGGCCTTGAACAGCGGATGCGTGGCACGCATGCCGCGCAGCGCATTCATCAGGTCCTTGAGGCTGGCATGTTCGACGATGGCTTCGTCCACCATGTCTTCCTGATCCTGCTTGAGCACCTTGCGCGACTGCGGATAGAACAGCTGTTCTTCGATCTGCGTGTGCACGGTGAGCGCGAGGCAGATCTCGGAGAGCAGGCTGAGCTGCCGTGCCTTGTCGCTGCTGGCTTCGAATTCCTGGAACAGCGCTTCGACTTCGCGATGGTCGTTCATCAGCAGCTTGATGGCGTGCGTATCCGAACGGGCGATCAAGTTCTTGGCTGTCTCGAGGGCTTTCATGGATGCCTCCTGGATGGCTAAGGGTTCGAGCCTTCACGCTAGAGCGCCGCGGCTGAATCAAAGCCGACTCGGCCAGGCACCGGAAATGCTCCCTGCTCGCGGCGGCGCGGCGCGGGCGCAACGCGAGCCCGCGCGCCGCCATGCCGGGGCGTCAGGGGGCGTCAGCGATCGCGCGTCGCTGCAGCGTCGTCGACGCCCTGCCAGCCGCCGCCGATCGCCTGGATCAAGGCCACCGCGGTGGTCTGGCGATCCAGCGCGGCCTGGCTCAGGGTGCGTCGCGCACTCAGCGCCGAAGCCGAGGCGGTGACGACTTCGACAAACGCGATCTTGCCGGCACGGTACTGGTTGAGAATCAGGCGCTCGTTCTCGTCGGCGATCGCCGAGGCCTGCTGGCGCAGTTCGTACTGGCGCTCCAGCACGCGCGTGGCGCTGAGGTTGTCCTCGACTTCCTGGAAGGCGGTCAGCGTCGTCTGCCGGTAGTTGGCGACCGCCTGACGATAGCTCGCGCGCGCCTGCTCGACCTGCGCCTTGCGCGCGCCGAAGTCGAGCAGGGTCTGTGCGGCCGATGCGCCCAGCGACCACACCGTCGCCGAGGTTTCGAACAGATCGCCGAGCGTTTGTGAGTTGGCGCCGTACGACCCCGACAAGCTGAACGACGGAAACCAGGCGGCCTTGGCAATGCCGATGCTGGCATTGGCCGCCGCCATCTGCCGCTCGGCGCTGGCGATGTCCGGGCGTCGCTGCAGCAGCGCCGACGGCAGGCCGACCGGCACCTGCGGCACCTGGGGATTCCACTCGGCAGGCAGCAGACTGAACTGCGCCGGCACCTTGCCGAGCAGCACGGCCACCGCATGTTCCAGCGTCGCGCGCGTGCGGTGGAGTCCCTCCAGCTCGGCCTGCGTGTTGTAGAACTGCGTCTGTGCGCTCAGCACGTCAGTCTTCGGCGCCACGCCGACCTTGTAGCGGTTGTTGGCGATTTCCAGCGCGCGGGCATAGCCCTCCAGCGTCTGCTGCAGCAACGCGATCTCGGCGTCGGCCTGGCGCAGCGACAGATAGTTGGTGGCCAGCTCGCCCTGTGCCGACAGCCGCGCCAAGGCCAGGTCGGCGGCGCTGGCCTGCGCGCCGGCTTCGGCGTTCTCGACGTTGCGGCGCAACCGTCCCCAGATGTCCGGCTCCCAGCTGGCGCCGATACTGGTCTGATAGTTGTTGCGGATGCGGTTGTTGCTGCTGCTGACGGTGCCGCCGGTGACGACGTTGTTGCGCGACGAGCCGCTACCGGTGCGGGTGACGCCGAAGCTGAGATCGACGCTGGGAAACAGCGAGGCGCGCTGCTGGCGCACCAGCGCGCGCGACTGGTCGTAGGCGGCGACGGCGGCAGCGATGTTCTGGTTGGAGACGTCCAGCTGCGCCATCAGCGCGTCCAGCTGCGGATCGGCGAACAGCTGCCACCACTGGCCGCGCTCGATCGCCTCGGCCGGCGTCGCCGGCACCCAGTCGCCGGCCTCCTTGAAGCTGCCGCCGATGTCGATCGGCGGGCGTTCGTAGTCGGGGCCGACCGCGCAGCCGGCCAGCAGCAGCGGCACAGCCAGCAGCAGCGCCGGCAGCACCGCCTGGGCGATCGGCGGGCGCGTCGGCGAGGAGAGAGAGGTGAGCATCAGTGCACTCCGGACTCGGGCTGCAGCTTGCGGCTGAGCAGGTGCTCATCGCCGCGACGGCGGCGCAGCTTGTCCATGTAGATGTAGACGACCGGCGTCGTCAGCAGGGTCAGCATCTGGCTGGCGATCAGACCGCCGATGATCGCCACGCCCAGCGGCTGGCGCAGCTCCGAGCCTTCGCCGAAGCCGATCGCCAGCGGCAACGCGCCGAGCGCGGCCGCCAGCGTGGTCATCAGGATCGGCCGGAAACGCAGCAGACAGGCCTCGCGCACCGCCTCGACCGCCGACAGGCCGCGCGCGCGCTCGGCATCGAGGGCGAAATCGATGATCAGGATAGCGTTCTTCTTGACGATGCCGATCAGCAGGAACACCGCGATCAGCGCGATCAGCGAGAACTCCATGCGAAAGATCAGCAGCGCCAGTACCGCGCCGACGCCGGCCGACGGCAGCGTCGACAGCACCGTCACCGGATGCACATAACTCTCGTAGAGCACGCCGAGGACGATGTAGATGACGATGATCGCCAGTGCGATCAGGAAGGGCTGCTGGTTCTGAGATTTCTGGTAGGTCGATGCAGAGCCGGCGAACGAACCGGCGATCGCGATCGGCATGCCGATCTGCGCCTCGGCGCGCTTCACCGCTGCCTGTGCCTGCGACAGCGGCACGCCTTCGTCGAGATTGAAGGAGATCGTGGTCGACAGCGAGGCGTCCTGGTGGCGCACCGAGGCCGCGGCGGCGCGCTCGCTGAAGCGCGCGATCGCCGCCAGCGGCACCATCGCGCTCTCGGCGGTGTTGAGCGCCGCACCGGTGGACGGATCGCGCAGCGAGGGATTGGCGGACTCCGAAGCGGCCGTACGCGTGGCATTGGCCGGCACGAACACGTCCTTGAGCGCCTCCGGCCCCTGCGTGTAGCGCGGCGCGGTTTCGAGGATGACGCTGTACTGGTTCAACTCTTCGTAGATCGTCGAGGCCGAACGCTGACCGAAGGCGTTGTACAAGGCATTGTCGATGTCGCGCGCCGTGATGCCGAAACGCGCCGCCGCATCATGGTCGATGGTTACGAAAGCCTCGACGCCGTTGTCCTGCTGGTCGGTATTGACGTCGGACAGCTCCGGCTGCTGCGACATCGCATCGGCGAGCTTGTTGGCCCAGAGCTTGAGCTGCGCGGCGTCCTCGGACTTCAGCGTGTACTGGTAGCTGGCGAACGAGGAGCGCGCGCCGCCGCGCAGATCCTGCACCGGCATCAGAAATGCGTTGACGCCGATCATCGACGACAGCGCCGGCCGCAGCCGCGTGATCACCTCCAGCCCGGTTTCCTTGCGCTGGCTTTTCGGCTTGAGCGTCACCATCAGAAAGCCGCCGCCGGCGCGCGAACCGCCGGTGAAGCCGACCACGTTGGCCACCGCCGGATCGGCACGGATGGTGTCGACGATGATCTGCAGCTTCTGCGCCATCGCCTGGAACGAAATGCTCTGGTCGGCGCGCAGCTGGCCCATCAGCTGGCCGCTGTCCTGCTGCGGGAAGAAACCCTTGGGCGAGGCGATATAGAGATAGACGTTGAGCGCGATCACCGCCAGCAGCAGCAGCAGCACGAAGCGCCGCATCGACAGCGCCCAGTCGAGCTGGCGCTCGTAGACGCGCAGCGTCCAGCCGAAGCCGGCCTCGGCCCAGCGCGCCAGGCGACCCGGCGGATGATCCGCCGCATGCGGCTTGAGCAGCCAGGCGCACAGCGCCGGCGTGGTGGTCAGCGAGATCACCAGCGAGATCATCACCGCGGCGGACAAGGTGATCGCGAACTCGCGGAACAGCCGGCCGGCCTGGCCGCCGAGGAACAGCAGCGGGATGAACACCGCGACCAGCGACAAACTGATCGACAGCACCGTGAAGCCGACCTCGCGCGCACCGAGCAGCGCGGCGTCGAACCGGCGCATGCCGGCCTCGATGTGACGGCTGGTGTTCTCCAGCACGACGATGGCGTCGTCGATGACGAAGCCGGTGGCGATGGTGATCGCCATCAGCGACAGGTTGTTGAGCGAGAAGCCCAGCAGGTACATCACGCCGAAGGTGCCGAGCAGCGACACCACCGTGGCGACCGCCGGGATGACGGTCGCACGCAGATTGCGCAGGAACAGCGACACCACCAGCACCACCAGCACCACCGACACCAGCAGCGTCACCTCGATCTCGTGCAGCGAGGCGCGGATCGTCGTGGTGCTGTCGGAGGCAACCTGCATCCTGATGTCGGTCGGCAGCTCCTGCTGCAGCACCGGCACCAGCGCGCGCACCGCGTCGACGGTCCGGATGACGTTGGCGCCCGGTTTCTTGCGCGCCAGCACGATCACCGCCGGCTTGCCGTTGAACAGGCCCAGCGTGCGCGCGTTCTCGGGGCCGTCGCTGATTTCGGCGACGTCGCCGAGCCGCACCGGTGCATTGTTGCGCCAGGCGACGACCAGCCGTCTGTACTCGTCGGTATTGCGACCGGTCAGCGCGGTGTAGATCTGGAAGTGCTCACCCTCGCCTTCCAGCGCACCTTTGGGGCGATTGGCATTGGCGGCCTCGATCGCCGCGCGGATGTCTTCTAGGCTGATGCCGTAGCGGCTGAGCTGGAACGGCAAGAGGTCGATGCGGATCGCCGGCAGCGAGCCGCCGCCGATCTCGACGTCACCGACGCCTTCGACCTGCGCGAGCCGCTGCTGCACGAGGTTGGAAACCGACTCATAGATCTGCTGCGGCGTCTTGGAGTCCGACTGCAGCGCCAGCACGATCATCGGCGCGTCGGCCGGGTTGGCCTTGCGGTAGGTCGGATTGCTGCGCAGCGTTGCGGGCAGATCGGCGCGCGAGGCATTGATCGCCGCCTGCACCTCGCGCGCGGCGGAATCGATGTTGCGGTCGAGATCGAACTGCAGGTTGATCTCGGTGGAGCCGCTGGAGCTGCGCGAGGTCAGCTCGTTGACGCCGGAGATGACGCCGAGCCGCCGCTCCAGCGGCGTCGCCACGCTGGTCGCCATCGTCTCGGGGCTGGCGCCGGCCAGGCTGGCGCGCACCGAGATCACCGGGAAATCCACCTGCGGCAACGGCGCCACCGGCAGCGCGAAGAAGCCGCCGATGCCGGCCAGGGCGATGCCGATGGTCAGCAGGATGGTGCCGATCGGACGACGGACGAAGATCGCCGACAGGTTCATGGCGAAACGCCTGGCACCGAACACACTCCCCTCTCCCCCGTCGCGCCGCGATGGGGGAGAGGGTCAGGGTGAGGGGGCGTCCGCTCGCCGCGATGCCCGATCATGCGACCCCTCACCCCAACCCTCTCCCCTCCCTGAGGGGAGAGGGGGCCGTTCTTTGCGCGCTTGCCAGGCCAGGCGGACATGTCTCGCCTCATACCCGCCCCGGCTCCGCGTCGTCGGCAGCCTCACGCGGCACCGGCTGGTCTTCGCGGCGGCCGGCGAGCTTTTCGAACGCGAGGTAGATCACCGGCGTGGTGAACAGCGTCAGCAGCTGGCTGACGATCAGGCCGCCGAAGATCGACAGGCCCAGCGGCCGGCGTAGTTCGGAGCCCTCGCCGAAGCCGAGCATCAGCGGCACCGCGGCAAACAGCGCCGCCAGCGTCGTCATCAGGATCGGCCGGAAGCGCAGCAGCGCCGCCTGGTGGATCGCCTCGCGCGGCGGCTTCTTCTCGAGCCGCTCGGCGTCGATCGCGAAGTCGATCATCATGATCGCGTTCTTCTTGACGATGCCGATCAGCAGGATGATGCCGATGATGCCGATCACGCCGAGCTCATGGCCCGTCAGCATCAGCGCCAGCAGCGCGCCGATGCCGGCCGAGGGCAGCGTCGACAGGATCGTCAGCGGGTGCACGAAGCTCTCGTAGAGCACGCCCAGCACGATGTAGACGCAGATCACCGCGGCCAGGATCAGCCACAGCGTGCTGCTCAGCGAATCCTCGTAGGCGTTGGCGGCGCCGAGAAAGCGCAGCGACACGCTGCTCGGCAGGCCGATGTCTTCGGCGGCGGCGCGGATCGCCGATACCGCGCGGCCGAGCGCGACGCCGTCGGCGGTGTCGAAGCCGATCGTCGCCGCCGGATATTGCGCCACGTGCGTGACCTGCAGCGGCGCACTCTGCTCGCGGATGCTGGCGATGGCCGACAGCGGCGTCGGGCCGCCGCTGCCCTTCAGATGCAGCAGGCCCAGATTGTCCGGCCGCGTCAGCAGGCCGGGACGGCCTTCGAGGATCACGCGGTACTGGTTGGTCTCGGTGAAGATGGTCGAGACGATGCGCTGGCCGAAGGCGCTGTACAGGGCGTCGTTGAGCGTGGACGCGGTGATGGCCAGCCGCGAGGCGCTGTCGCGATCCAGCTCGATGAACGCGGCGCGGCCTTCGGCGCCGGCATCGGTAGTGGCATTGCGTACGCTGTCGAGCTTCGCCATCGCCGCCGTCAGCTTCTGCGCCCAGCTCGCCACCAGCCTGGTGTCGGAGCCTTCCAGCGACAGCCGGTATTCGGTCGGGCCGGTCTCGGCATCGATGGTCAGGTCCTGCGTCGGCTGCAGCCAGATCTGCATGCCGGCGACCCTGGCGACGCGCTCGCGCAGCCGGGCGATGATCGCGTCCTGAGAGCTGCCGCGGTCGCCGCGCAGATTGATCAGCATGCGGCCGGTATGCAGCATGGTGTTGTTGGCGGCGTCGACGCCTATGAACGAGCTCAGGTTCTCGACATCCGGATCGTCGAGGATCGCGCGCGCCGCCTGCTGCTGCAGCTCGGCCATGCGCGCATACGACACCGACTCGTCGGCCTGCGTGCGCGCCTGCAGCTGGCCGGTGTCCTGCGTCGGGAACAGGCCCTTGGGGATCGCCAGATACAGCAGCACCGTCAGCAGCAGGGTGGCGAGCGCGACCAGCAGCGTGCTGCGCTGACGATCGAGCACCCACGACAGACCCCGGTCATAGTGGCGCAGCACGCGGTCGAAGAACGCCTGCACGCGCGCACCGAGCGCGTTGTGGCCGCTGTCATGGCGCAGCCAGCGCGCCGACAGCATCGGCACCAGCGTCAGCGAGACCACCGCGGAGATCAGGATGGTGATCGCCAGCGTCACCGCGAACTCGCGGAACAGGCGACCGACCACGTCCGCCATGAACAGCAGCGGGATCAGCACCGCGACCAGCGACACCGTCAGCGAGATGATGGTGAAGCCGATCTGCTTGGCACCCTTGAGCGCGGCGGCAAAGGGCTTCTCGCCCTTTTCGAGGTAGCGCGAGATGTTTTCCAGGGTGACGATGGCATCGTCGACGACGAAGCCGGTGGCGATGGTCAGCGCCATCAGGCTGAGGTTGTTGAGGCTGTAGCCGAGCAGGTACATGAGGCCGCAGGCGCCGATCAGCGAGATCGGCACGGCGAGGCTGGCGATGATGGTTGCGCGCAGCGAGTGCAGGAAGAAGAAGATCACCAGCACCACCATCACCACCGCCAGCAGCAGCTCGATCTGCACATGCTCGACCGAGGCGCGGATGCCGTTGGTGCGGTCGGCCAGCACCTCGACCTTGACCGAGGCCGGCAGCGAGCCCTGCAGTTCGGGCAGCCGCGCCTTGATCGCGTCGACCGTCTGGATCACGTTGGCACCGGGCTGGCGCTGCACGTTGAGGATGATCGCCGGCTTGTCGTTGGCCCAGGCGCCGAGCCGCGTGTTCTCGGCACTGGCGACGATCTGCGCGACGTCGGACAGCCGCACCGGCGCATTGTTGGCGTAGGCGACGATCAGCTGACGGTAATCCTCGACCTCGGTCAGCTGGTCATTGGCATTGATGGTGTAGGCGCGGCTGGGACCATCGAAGCTGCCCTTGGCGGCATTGGCGTTGGCATTGCCGATGGCGCTGCGGACCGTCGACAGGTCGATGCCGTACGAGGCGAGCAGCTGGGTATCGGCCTGGATGCGCATTGCCGGTCGCTGGCCGCCGCTGAGCGTGACCAGACCGACGCCATCGACCTGGCTGATCTTCAAAGCCAGCCGGGTGTCGACCATGTTCTGCACCTCGGTCAGCGGCAGCGTGTCCGAGGTGATCGCCAGCGTCAGCACCGGCGCGTCGGCCGGATTGACCTTGGCATACACCGGCGGCGCCGGCAGATCGGACGGCAGCAGCGAGCCGGCAGCGTTCATCGCCGCCTGCACTTCCTGCTCGGCGACGTCGAGCGCGATGCCCAGCGAGAACTGCAGCGTCAGCACCGAGGCGCCGGCCGAGCTGACCGAACTCATCCGCTGCAGGCCGGCCATCTGGCCGAGCTGGCGCTCCAGCGGCGCGGTGATGGTCTGGCTCATCACCTCGGGGCTGGCGCCCGGATACAGGGTCTGCACCTGGATGGTCGGGTAATCGACCTGCGGCAGCGCCGCCAGCGGCAGGAAGCGCAGGCCGATCAGGCCGCCGAGGACGATGGCCAGCATCAGCAGCGCGGTGGCGACCGGCCGCTCGATGAAGGGACGCGAAGGATTCATGCCGCGAGTCCGTTGCGACGAGATTTACGGCGCGCCCGGCGGGCCGCCGGGACCGCCACCGGGACCTCCCGGACCGCGCGGCGGACCGCTGCGATCACCACGCTGGCCACCTTCTCCGCCCGGCCCGCGCTGGCCGTTCTCACCACGGCGGCGACGCTGGCCTTCGCGTGCCGTGCCGTTGCCCGGCTGCAGGCCCGACTCGCCCGGCAACTGCACGAAGGCGCCGTCTTCGAGACGATCAGAACCTTCGGTGACAACCGTCTCGCCGAGCTTGAGGCCTTGCGTGATCTGCACCTTGTCGGCGGTCTGCGCGCCGCGGGTGACCTTGCGCACGCTGACCGAGCGGTCGTCGTTGAGGGTGTAGACGAAATCACCCTGGGAACCGTTGCGCACCGCGCTCAGCGGCACCGCCACCGCCTGCGCGATCGTGTACAGCTGGATGCGCAGATTGACGAACTGGTTCGGGAACAGCGCGCCGTCGGTGTTGGCGAAACGCGCCTTGCCGCCGACGGTGCCGGTGGTGGTGTCGACCTGGTTGTCGAGCGTGAGGAACTCGCCGCTGGCCAGCGTCGTCGTGCGCGTGCGGTCGAGCGCGGTGGCCAGCAGCGCGTCCTTGGCGGCATAGCGCTGGATCTCGGCGACCAGATCCTGGGGCACCGTGAAGCGCACGTCGATCGGCGTGATCTGCGTGATCACCGCCATGCCCGTGGCATCGCCGGCGCCGATGTAGTTGCCCTGGTCCATCAGGCGCAGGCCGACGCGGCCGGCGACCGGCGCCGTGATCCGGCTGAATTCCACATTGAGCCTGGCGGTGTCGACGGCCGCGCGATCGGCGGCCACCGTGCCTTCCAGCTGGCGTACCGTTGCCGCCTGCGTGTCGACATCCTGCTGGGCGATCGAATCCAGCTCCAGCAGCGTGCGATTGCGGTCCAGCTGCAGTCTGGCATCGGCCAGCTGCGCCTCGTCGCGCTTGAGGTTGCCCTGCGCTTCCTGCAAGGCGTTCTCGAACGGCCGCGGCTCGATCTGCGCCAGCAGTTCCCCCTTCTTGACCAGCTGGCCTTCGCGGAAGTGGATCGCCGTGATCACGCCGGACACCTGCGGCCGCACCGTCACCGTCGCCAGCGGCGTCACCGTGCCCAGCGCCTCGATCGTCACCGGAATGTCGAGCGCCTCGGCCTTGGCGATGCCGACCGTGCTGACCATCCCGCCGCGCATGAACATGCCGCTGGGCTGGCTGTTGCGACGGATCAGATACCAGGCCGAGGCCGCCAGCAGCGCCAGTACCAGCGCGGCGATCAGGGCGCCGATCCACTTGCCGCGACGACGCGGCACGGCAGGCTGGCGCGGGGCCTGGGGCGAGTGGGTGGGCGTCGTCTGCATCCTGATCCTTGCAAAGCGGGGAACGGCTCACCGACCGACACAGGACCCGGCGCGCAGCAGCGGCACCGGCGCCCCGCCCGGACGGGAGACTTGATTGCCGGCGATCTTATCGGAGCGCCGTGGCGGCGGCGCCCGGATTTACGCTCTGATACAAATCGTGCGCAGGGGCAACAGTTCAGCGTGCCCACAGCAGCCCTGAGCGAACTTGGCACCATGTGGCAACAGACCGGCATTGCATTGCGGCCGCGTCGGCGCGGCTTTCACCTGATCAGCGAGGAAGTCCTGGCCGCGCTGCCCGAACTGCGCGACATCGAGACCGGCCTGCTGCATCTGTTCCTGCAGCACACTTCGGCCGCGTTGAGCCTCAACGAGAATGCCGACCCGGCGGTACGCGAGGACTTCGAGCGCTGGCTTGCACAAGCGGTACCCGATGGCGCCACTTACTTCCGCCACCGCGACGAGGGCGCCGAGGACATGCCGGCACATATCAAGAGCAGCCTGCTGGGCTGCCAGCTCAGCATTCCCGTCGCGCGCGGGCGCCTGCGGCTGGGTACCTGGCAGGGCATCTATTTGTGCGAGCACCGCCATCACGGCGGCAGTCGCCGGATCATCGCCACCCTGCACGGCGAACCGCGCGCGCGATGATGCGCTCCACGCAGCAGGCGCCGATCCGCGCCGCCGCCCAATGGGACGAGCTGGTGCTGGTCTGCGGCGACTGCATGCGCCGCAGCCAGGACGATGCGCTGTCCTCGCTGCGCAAGTGGCTCAAGCGCAGGCTCAAAGCGCTTGGGCTGAACAAGCGGCTACGCGTCGTCGAATGCGCTTGCCTGAATCTATGCCCCAGGCGCGGCGTCGTGCTGGCGCGTGGTGGCGAACTCGCCGGCTCCCGCAAAAAGCTGCGCGTGCATCGTCAGGGCGACGATCCGCAGCATCTGGTCGACTGGCTTGCCGGCCCAGCCGGGTCCTAGGCCGCTCAGCGGGCGCGACGCGACCGGCGCAGCGGCTGGGCGAGCGAGGCGGCGACCGGCATCGCCACCAGATCGGACATGACGATTCTCTGATCGTCCCAGCCCTGGCGAATCCTCAGCATGAGGATCTTGTCCTTCACGGCGTTGGGAACCAGCGGTCTGAGCCGACGAAGGCGTTCTGTAATGGATTCGGACATGGGTAATCGTAGAGTCTCAAGAAGTGGAAAGAGAGGCTCGACCGTAGCGCAGGCTCCTTTCTGGAGGCTGAGCGCTGGGCAAGCCGGCCGTCGCCCTTGGTGATCCCAAGCATGATGGAGCCGCCCTGCCGCCGGCGAGCGGCCGTCGGTCACCCAAGGCAAGCCGCGCGTCGCCGGCGCGCCCGCAAGGCGCGCGGGCTGCAGTCGCCGGGACACCATCAGGTCGACGGTTCCGCCGGTGTGCGACGGTTCAGGTGGCGGTGATAAATTCATCGCCGGCAAAAAATGCGTCGCCACATCGGATAGAGCGTAGCCGACCCAGCCGGGACGCGCGCGCAGTGACGGTGCAGCACCTCGCGCCACGAATGTCCGCAAGGAGAACGGATGGCTGGGGAAACCGCCGCAGAGGCAGATCCGTTTCGCTGGCTGCAGGGCAGCGAGCTGGGCACATTGATTCGTCGCTTCAACTGGGCCTCCACGCCGCTGGGGCCGGCAGAGCGATGGCCG
>CBINNP010000088.1:0-12927 GCA_966252075.1 uncultured Solimonas sp. | reverse complement strand
GCAAAGCGGGTGGCACCCCGGAGGGGCGGGACCGTTTTGGCGCATCGCGGCGTCAGAACTCGCTCGTGTACGTCCAGTACACCGCGCTCGTCCTTCCTTGCGCTGCGCCAAAACGGTCTCCGTCGCAGCGGCGGCCATAGCGTTAACAGGCCCTAAAGCCCGGCGATCCGGGCCTGATGCCGCCATCGGCCGCCTATACTCGCGCCATGTTCGAAGTCTCGCCCAGCGCCCTGGATCCTGCCGACAAGCCGGCTTTCTACGAGGAGCTGGGCACGCAGGCGCAGGCGCTGATGCACGGCGAGCGCGATCGCATCGCCAACGCCGCCAACCTCGCGGCCTTGCTCTGGCTGACGCTGCCGGACCTCAACTGGGCCGGCTTCTATTTCTTCGACGGCCGCGAGCTGGTGCTCGGGCCGTTCCAGGGCAAGCCGGCCTGCGTGCGCATCGCCCTGGGCCGCGGCGTCTGCGGCACCGCGGCGGCCAGCAACACCACGCAGCTGATCGACGACGTCCACGCGTTCCCCGGCCATATCGCCTGCGATGCGGCCTCGAACGCCGAGATCGTCGTGCCGCTGTTCAAGGACGGCCGCCTGCTCGGCGTGCTCGACCTCGACAGCCCGAAGCGGGCGCGCTTCGACGACGAGGATCGCGCCGGCCTGGAGCGGCTGGCGCAGATCTGGATCGAGGGCTCGGACGTCTGAGGTTGGCGACCTCCGCTCAGAACCAGGCCGACGCGGCGATGCAGCTGATCGCCGTCCAGTACGTCGCCAGGATCAGGCCCTGCGCACCGGCGTAGTAGCCGATGAAGCGGCGCGCGCCGAGCGCCGAGTCCGACAGCACGAACAGCAGCGCGCCGCCCAGCGCATAGCCGGCCGCGGTACCGCCGAGCTGCTGCCAGCGCAGCAGCGCCGCCAGCGCCATCGCGCACAGCACCGCGCCGTAGACGAACACCGGCAGCCGCAGCGGTGCCGGCGCCCGTGGCAGCAGCACCGCCGAGAACGCCAGCGCGTACGCCAGCAGCAGTGCGCCGGGCCACGGCGGCAGCGCCATCGTCACGCCGTCGAGCAGCGCCGGAATCAGCAGCAGGTGCGCGAGCAGAAAGCTCGACAGGCCCGTGATGAAAGCACCGTCGGATTCCCACATCAGGGCGATATCGCCGAGCAGCGACAGCAACAGCGCAGCGACGATCCAGTTGCGATAGACACTGTCCGGCGCCATCAGCGCCAGGACGATGACCAGCACCGTGGTCAGCGGCTTGAGCAGCTTGAACAGCGGCGGCCGCGTCTCGCGCCAGTCGGCGACGATCGCCGCGAGCGCCGAGACGGCGATGGCCGCGAGCAGTGGTGATGGCATGCGCTTCCCCCGGACACGGTGTGCCGCGCAGTATCGGCGCGGCCGCGACGCCCGCGGCAGGGCTGCGACGACAGGCGCCTTTGGCGCGGCGGCGCTACGATGCGCGTCCCCTGCGCGGATCAGATTGCGGAGCCAGACGATGGACAAGATCACCAGAACCGACGCCGAGTGGCGCGCCCGGCTGACACCCGAGCAGTACCGCGTGACGCGCCAGGGCGGCACCGAGTGCGCGTTCACCGGCGCGCTCTGGGACGATCATCGCGACGGTGTATTCACCTGCGTCTGCTGCGAACTGCCGCTGTTCGATTCGCGGACCAAGTTCGAGTCCGGCACCGGCTGGCCGAGCTTCTTCAACCCGGCCAGCAACGAAGCGGTGGCCAGCCGCGAGGACCGCAGCCACGGCATGCGTCGCATCGAGGTGCTGTGCGCGCGCTGCGACGCCCACCTGGGTCACGTCTTTCCGGATGGCCCGGCGCCGACCGGCCTGCGCTTCTGCATCAACTCGGCGGCCCTGGCGTTCCAGGAACGCGCATGAGGATTCACTGGCTGCAGCACGCCGACTACGAGGAGCTGGGCTGCATCGCGCCGGCGCTGACCGCGCACACGCTGAGCCACACGCGGCTCTATGCCGGTGATCCGCTGCCGGACGCCGACGCCTTCGACGCGCTGATCGTCATGGGCGGGCCGATGAACATTTACGAGTACGACGCATATCCCTGGCTGCGCGCCGAAAAGGCCTTCATCAAGGCGGCGATCGACGCCGGCAAGCGCGTGCTCGGCATCTGCCTGGGCGCGCAGCTGATCGCCGATACGCTGGGTGCGCCGACCACGCGCAATGCCGACACCGAGATCGGCTGGTTCGAGCTGGCGCTGACAGAAGAAGGCAGCCGCGAGCCGCTGTTCGCCGGCTTTCCGCCGCGCTTCACCGCCTTCCACTGGCATGGCGACACCTTCGCGATCCCCGGCGGCGGCCGCACGCTGATGAGCAGTGCCGCCTGCGTCAACCAGGCCTATGCGGTCGGCGAGCGCGTGGTCGGCATCCAGTTCCATCTGGAGGTCACTGCCGCCAATGCCCGCGTGTGGTTCGAGCAGGGCGCGCCTGAACCTTCGCGCTACGTGCAGGGCGCCGGACACATCCTCGCCCAGCTCGACCACTTCGCCGCCAACAACCGCCTGATGCTGCAACTGCTGGCGAACTGGCTGCGCTGAGGCCCGCAGGGCTCAGTGCGAGCCGGCCTCACCGGGCTTGAGCCCGCAGAACTGGCACTGCACCTTCTTCATGCGGAAGAAGACGTGCGGCACCGCCGGCCTGCCGCAGCGCGGGCACGGCAGGGTGGCGAGACGGCGGATCACGAAGTGCGACAGCACGGCCCAGCCGATCAGCCCGCTCCAGGCGATCGTCGGCGTCGGTTCCTGCTGCATGAGCTGGCGGTAGATCGCCGCCAGCAGCAGGCTGACCGGAATCCACGCCGCCCACCAGCCGTATACCGCGTTGCGGCGCACGCGCACCTCGTGCCAGAAGCGTTCCGTTTCCATGAACCGCGCAATCCCTTGCCGTGGAGTCGGACACCTTAGCGAACGCGGCGGCGCCGCGGAACCATCGCCAGGCAGACCTGGCCGGGGACGCCGCTCAGGCGCGCGTCAATTGCGGCTGGGCGCTGCCGCGCGGCCGCCGACTGCGCTGGCGCTGCTGCGCGAGTTCGTCGATGTCGCGCAGCAGGATCTCCACGGCGTCGTCGCGGCCGTTGCGCGGGTGCCCGCGCATGTTGGAGCGGTACCAGCTGTCGTTGCCGAGGAAGCGGTCGATGTCGCTCGGCGTCAGCCGCATCAGCTCGCCGCGCATGCCGACGCCCATGCGCTCGATCATGTGTGCGTTGAGACGCTGCTCGAAGGCCGGCTCCGGCATCGCCAGGATCGGCTTGCCCAGATGGATCGCCTCGCCGATCAGCTGGTTGCCGGCGGTCGACAGCACGGCGCGGCAGCCGGCCAGATCGTCGACGAAGCCGGTCGGGCTGGGCGCGCGGAATTCCAGGTTCTCGTCGACGCCGCGGTGCCGGGTGCCGTAGACGATGACCTTGCGGTCGAGCAGGCGCAGCGCGCGGTCGATGTGCGGCAGGTACTGGTGCTCGCCTTTGTTGAAATAGGCGAGCAGATAGTCGCCGCTGCGCGGCCGGGCGGCGGCGACTTCATCGCGCAGCATCGGCCCGACGATGCGCACCTGCGGATAGGCCGGGATCGCCGGGTAGAAGCTCGACACCAGGATCCGTTCGGGCACGCCCATCAAGCGGCGGTAGCCCCAGGCGTCGCGCATGCCGACCGCCCACAGGTCCGGCGGAAAGTGCGGCTTGCAGTAGGCGATGATGCCGACGTGATCGAAACTCAGCCGCGGCAGGCGCAGGCGCTGCGCCGTGCGGTGGGTCCAGGCTTCGGAGTCGGAGATCGCCAGCTCGATGCCGTGGCGGCGGAACTCCGCCTCCATCGCCGCCATGCCCTTGCCGCCGAACAGCAGATCGCCGACGGGCGCCAGGTTGCGGCTCAGCGTGCGCAGCGGCGAGTGCGTGCCGGCGCGGCTGTACTCGTAGCCGATGGTGGGAATGCGCACCGTCGGGAAGCGCGGCGCCAGCACCTCGTAGGCGTCGCCTCCGGCGAACAGGGTGATTTCGTGCTGCGCCATCAGCGCCGGCAACACGGCCATGGTCCGCATCGCGTGGCCGCGGCCGTAGCCCATCACTCCGTAGGCGATCCGCATGCGCGTCCTCGTGCCTGTTCGTCCTTTTTCACGGCTGCAGTCTCGGCGGCGGCGGTGTTCGGCAGATGACAGCGGCGTGACGCGACGATGACGGCCGCCGGCGCGGGACCTGGCGTAGCATGGGCAGGACTCGATCAACAGGAGCAGGCCATGCAATCCGGCAATCCCGTACTGCGCAACAAGAAATTCGGCGATCTCGGCGGCCCGCTGGCACAGGGCGAGCCGATGACGATGGACGGCGTCGTCGGCAAGACCGCGCTGTTGCTGATCCTGCTGCTCGGCGCCGGCGGCTGGACCTGGGTTCGCTTCGGCAGCGTGCTCGCCGAGGCCGGCCCGCAGGCGGCGCTGGCGGCGGTGTCGCCGTTCATCTGGGGCGGCTTGATCGCCGGTCTGGTACTGGCGCTGATCACCAGCTTCGCCAGCCGCTTCGCGCACATCACCGCGCCGCTGTACGCGATCGCGCAGGGCTTCGCGCTCGGCGGCCTGTCGGCGTTCTTCGAGCTGCGCTTTCCCGGCATCGTCATGCAGGCGGTAGCGCTGACCGTGGCGGTGATGGTGGCGATGCTGCTGCTGTACCGCAGCCGCGTGATCCGCGTCACCGACAAGCTGCGCAGCGGCATCGTCGTCGCCACGCTCGGCGTCGCGCTGTTCTATCTGGTCGACCTCGGCCTGCGCGCGTTCACCAGCATCCAGGTGCCGATGATCCACGAGAGCGGCACGGTCGGCATCGTCTTCAGCCTGTTCGTGGTTGGCCTGGCGGCGCTGAATCTGCTGCTCGATTTCGACCTGATCGAGCAGGGCGTGGCCGGCGGCGCGCCCAGGCAGATGGAGTGGTACGGCGCCTTCGGACTGGTGGTGACGCTGGTCTGGCTGTATCTGGAGCTGCTGCGGCTGCTGTCGAAGCTGCGCCGCTAAAGCGGCTGGCGACCGGCTAGAATCGCGCGCCTTCCTCCGACCGAAAACCACATGCACGCGCTCCTCGACCCCGAACTCTGGGCTGCCCTGATCACCCTGGCGGCACTGGAGATCGTGCTCGGCATCGACAACATCATTTTCCTGTCGATCATGGCCAACAAGCTGCCGGAGCATCAGCGCGCCCGCGCGCGCACGATCGGCCTGGCCGGCGCCTGCATCACCCGCGTGCTGCTGCTGCTGTCGCTGGCCTGGCTCGCCAAGCTGACCGCGCCGCTGTTCCACATCGGCGAGTTCGGTGTGTCCGGTCGCGATCTGATCCTGCTCGGCGGCGGTCTGTTCCTGCTCGGCAAGAGCGCGCTGGAGATCCACGAGCAGGTCGAGGGCGACGGCCACGATCCGGAAGACGTGATCGGCAAGACCGTCGCGGTCGGCTTCGCCTCGGTGATCGTGCAGATCATGATCCTCGACATCGTCTTCTCGCTGGACTCGGTGATCACCGCGGTGGGCATGACCGATCGCGTCGGCGTGATGATCGCGGCGATCGTCATCGCCATCGGCGTCATGATGTTCTTCGCCGGCGCGGTCGGCGCCTTCGTCGAGCGCCACCCGACGATCAAGATCCTGGCATTGGCGTTCCTGATCATGATCGGCATGGTGCTGATCGGCGAGGGCATGCATTTCCACGTGCCGAAGGCTTATGTCTACTTCGCGATGGCGTTCTCGGTCGGTGTGGAGCTGCTGAACCTGCGCATGCGTCGCAAGCAGCAGCCGGCGATCAAACCCTGAGGCTGCCGCGATGAGCCGCTACTGGAGCAGGGTCGTCCACACGCTGACGCCCTACGTGCCGGGCGAGCAGCCGAAGATCGCCGGGCTGATCAAGCTCAACACCAACGAGAACCCGTACCCGCCGTCACCGCGCGCGCTGCAGGCGATTGCTGACGCCAGCGGCGAGGCGCTGCGCCTGTATCCGGACCCGAACGCGGACGCGCTCAAGCAGGCCGTCGCCCGCCTGCACGGCCTGCAGCCGGCGCAGGTGTTCTGCGGCAACGGCTCGGACGAGGTGCTGGCCTTCGTGTTCCAGGGCCTGCTGCAGCACGAGCGCCCGATCCTGTTCCCGGACATCAGCTACAGCTTCTATCCGGTCTACTGCGGGCTCTACGGCGTCGCCTACGAGACGCCGGCGCTGGATGGCGATTACGCGATCCGCATCGACGATTACTGCAAGCCCAATGGCGGCGTGATCTTTCCCAACCCGAACGCGCCGACCGGCCGCGCGCTGCCGCTGGCCGAGATCGAGCGGCTGCTGCAGGTCAATGGCGATTCGGTGGTGGTGGTCGACGAGGCCTACATCGACTTCGGCGGCGAGACGGCGATCGCGCTGGTGGCGCGCTACCCGAACCTGCTGGTGGTGCAGACGCTGAGCAAATCGCGTTCGCTGGCCGGCCTGCGCGTCGGCTTCGCGGTCGGGCACGCCGATCTGATCGCGGCGCTGGAGCGCATCAAGAACAGCTTCAACTCATACCCGCTCGACCGCCTGGCGCTGGCCGGCGCCAGCGCTGCGATCGACGACCGTGACTACTTCGAGCAGACGCGCCAGGCGGTGATCGCGACGCGCGAGACGATGACGCGCGGCCTGATTGAGCTCGGCTTCGAAGTGCTGCCGTCGGCCGCCAACTTCGTCTTCGCCCGCCATCCGCGGCACGAGGGCGCGGCGCTGGCCGCGGCACTGCGCGAGCGGCGCATCCTGGTCCGCCACTTCGCCAAGCCGCGCATCGATGCCTTCCTGCGCATCAGCGTCGGCACCGACGCGCAGACCGATGCGCTGCTGGCGGCGCTGCGCGAGATCGTCGGCTGAACCCGGCGCCAGGCTTGGCCGCGACGCCGCGGTCCGGCCCGGCGAGCGTCCATCGCGGTCTTCGTCACCACGCAGTCACGGCCGCGATCTAAGCTGCCACGGTTTGTCCCTGACCCGTACGCGCCGATGATCCGCCTGCCGCATGCCACCCGCATTCCCTCCGCCCTGAGCCGCCGCGCGCTGCTGCGCGGCGGGCTGCAGGCCGGCGCCTACCTCGCGCTCGCGCAGGCACTTGGCGGCTGCGCCAGCGCCGGCGCCGAACCGGCCGCGCCGGCGGGACGCTTGCGCGAGGTCGGCCCTCTGGGCGCCGCCCTGGGCATCGGCATCCGCATCCCGCAGGGATTCACGGCCCGCGTCGTCGCTCGCGCCGGCCTGCCGGTCGGCGACACCGGCTTCATCTGGCATACCGATCCGGACGGCTCGGCCTGTTTCGCCAGCGACGACGGCGGCTGGATCTACGCGTCGAACCGCGAGTTCGTGCCCGGCGGCGTCAATGCCATGCGCTTCGATTCCCGTGGCAGCGTCGTCGCCGCCTACAACTGCTTGCCCGGTGCGCTGACGCGGATGAACTGCAGCGGCGGCGCCACGCCGTGGCAGACCTGGCTGTCGGGCGAGGAATACGACCTCGGCGTGATCTGGGAATGCGATCCCTACGGCAAGGCCGCGCCGACCCGCCTGCCGGCGCTCGGCGTCTTCGCGCACGAGGCCGCCGCGGTCGATCCGAAGACCAACATCGTCTATCTCACCGAGGACAAGCCGGACGGCCGCTTCTACCGCTTCGTCTCCGACACGCCCAACGTCGGCGGCAAGCCGGATCTGCAGCGCGGCCGTCTGCAGGCGCTGCAGGTGCATGCGCCGCAGGCGACGGTGGACCAGCCGGGTTTACTGCCGGCGACCCGGGTCAGCTGGCTCGATGTGCCGGTGCCGTCGCCGCAGGTGGTCGGCGCCACGCTGCTCGGCAAGCCGCTGCGCGAACAGCTGCCGGACAGCACCGCGTTCCGCGGCGGTGAAGGCGTCTGGCATCACGCCGGCTTCGTCTACTTCACCACCAAGGGCGATTGCCGCGTCTGGGCGCTGGATCTGGCCGCCGGCCGCATCGCCACCGTCTACGACGACGCCCTGCATCCGCAGCCGATCCTGGATTCGGTCGACAACATCATCGTCACGCCGGGCGGCGATCTGATCGTCGTCGAGGACAAGGACGAGGCCAACCAGCAGGCCGTTGCGATCACGCAGGATGGCCGGATCTTTCCGCTGATCGAACTGGCCGGCCAGGAAGGTTCGGAAGTGACCGGCCCGGCGTTCTCGCCGGATGGCCGTCACTTCTACTTCAGCTCGCAGCGTGGCCCCGGCGCCAGGACGCCTGCCGGGACCGCCGGCATCACCTACTGCGTCAGCGGGCCGTGGTTCACCTGAGCGGCCCCGCCGGATTGTGCTGCTGCACGAAGGCGACGGCGGCCTTGAGCATCTGCGTCCGCGTCTGCTCTCGCGACAGCCAGTGATCCTCGCCGGCCAGCGTGATCAGCTCGACAGGCTTGCCGGCCGCTTTCAGGGCGCGCTGCATCGCCACGCTCTGCACATACGGCACCACGGTGTCTTCGCGGCCGTGTATCAGCAGGACCGGCGCGTCGGCGCGTGAGGCCAGGTGGACGGGAGAGCGCTGGCTGATGCGCTCGTCCTGCGCGGAACCGGCACCAAGGAAACGCAGCATGTAACGCAGCGCGTCGTCGCCGTTGTGATCCTGCGTGCGTTGCACCAGCGGCCCCGGATCGGTGACGCCGTTGACAGACACCGCGCAGCGGTACAGACCCTGCTGCAAGGTGACGCCGGCCAGCGCTGCATAGCCGCCGTAGCTGGCGCCAACGATGCAGGCGCGCTGCGCATCGACGATACCCTGCCGCGCCAGCTCGGCAACGCCGTCGGAAATGTCGGTCTGCATCTTGCCGCCCCATTCCCCGTAGCCGGCACGCAACAATGCGGCGCCATAGCCCGCTGAACCTCGGAAGTTGGGCTGCCAGACCGCGTAGCCGCGGCTCGCGAATGCCTGAGCCCACCAGTTGAACTCCGGGTAGTCACGCGCTTCCGGGCCGCCGTGCGGCAGCACCACCAGCGGCAACTTGCGCGGCACCACAGCACCTGGCGGAAGGGTCAGCACGCCGCGCAAGGCCAGGCCGTCGGCGGCGCGGTAGTCGATCATCCGCCACGGCCCCACCTGCTCCGGCCGTACCCGCGGATACGCCGCGCCCAGCGGCTGCGCCTGGCCGCTGGCGATGTCGACCAGCCAGTAAGTGCCAGCGTCGGCGCGGGCCGGGTCTTTTGCCGGCACACCCTGCGTGTATACGATCAGGCGACTCAGGTCATCGCTCCAGGACTCGAAGCGCACGGAAAGATCGGGGAACGCTTTGAGCGTGCCGCGCAGACGCGCGGCGGAACGCTCGTCGAACAGCACCGGCTCGGCGCTGTCATCGTCGCGTATGAAGCCACGCAGGCGCTCGCCACTGTGATCCCAGATGAAGTCGTAGACACGTTCGCCGGCAAAGACCTCCACCGGTGCCGCGCCGGACAGCGGCACTTCGAGATACCGGACGCGGCCCTCGGCATCGACCTGTTGCACCAGCACCGTGTTCTTACCGCGACCGTTCCCGAGTATGGCGTTCTGACCGAAGGGGTCGGCTACCTGCATCAGCTCACGGGCGTGACGTGTACCGGCATGGAGACGCCAGCGGCCGCCACGATCTTCATATTGCGCGCTGGCGACGAGCGTGCCGTCTGCCCCTATCAACCAGTTGCCACAGCCCTCGCAGCCCTTGGCCAGACGGCGGGGCTTGCCGCTCTGCAGGTCGATTTCATACAGGTCCGCCGGCTCATGGGCCAGCGTTGCCACGCTGAGATCGGAACTGGTGATCGGCTGCGCGCTGAGATAGGCGTACCAGTCTTTGTCGCGTTGACGCACGCCGTAGTAGCCCGCCGCTGCATTGAACAGCTGTCGACCATCCAGCAGCGGGCCGACCCTCCCTTTGTCGAGATCAATGAGCTGATAACTGCTCAGTTCGTAGCGGCTCCCGCGGTAATGCGGGCCAAAGTTGTAGGTATCGCTGGTCGCGGCGATGACGAAGCGCTCGCCGGCCCAATGCAGGGCTCGCAGCTTGACCTCGTCGATGGCGGGCATCGCCAGCGGCTTGCCGTCGACCGTACGCACATACAGGCGCCGCCGATCCTGGACGGTGGCCGCGAAGGCATACCGCTCTCCGCTCGGCGACAGCGTGACCTTCTCGATCGCCGGCAGACGGCCGTACGCTTCCAGCGGCGGCGGCTGTGCGGCTGCCAACAGGGCCTCGCTGCACAGCGCGAATCCCGCAAACAGGATGTGGCGTAAAGGCATCGACGAGACCTCCTTCCCTGGACGGTCGACAGTCTCGAAGCTCCCGGGAGTCTTTTCCGTGAATTGCGACACGCGGCCCGGGACGACCGCTGCGCGGCAGCGCTCAGGGCTCGCCCGTCGCGGCGGGATTGTGCTGCTGAACAAAGCGCATCACCGTCCGCAGCATCTGGATGCGCGTCTGCTCGCGCGACAGCCAGTGATCCTCGCCGGCCAGCGTGACCAGCTCGGCCGGCTTGCCGGCGCGCCGCAGGGCCTCGTACAGACGCCGGCTCTGCGCATGCGGCACCACCACGTCGTCGCGGCCGTGCACCAGCAGCACCGGGACCTGCACGCGGGCGACGAGTTCGATCGGCGAGCGTTGCGCGATGCGCGGATCGCGGACGTCGTCGACGCCCAGGTAGCGCAGCAGGTAGCGCGTCGCCGCATCGCCGAGCTTTTGCTGCTGGTGACGCAGCATCGCCTGCAGATCGCTGATGGCCGACACCGCGGCGGCGCAGCGATAGAGCCCCTGCTGCAGGCTGACCCCGGCCAGTGCCGCGTAGCCGCCGTAGCTGGCGCCGACGATGCAGGCGCGTTGCGGATCGACGATACCCTGCCGCGCCAGCTCGGCCACACCGTCGGAAATATCGGTCTGCATCTTGCCGCCCCATTCGCCATGGCCGGCGTTGCGCAGCGCCGCGCCGTAGCCGGACGAGCCGCGGAAGTTGGGCTGCCAGACCGCGTAGCCGCGGCTGGCGAAGGCCTGCGCCCACCAGTCGAAGCGCGGGTAGTCGCGCGCCTCCGGGCCGCCGTGCGGCAGCACCACTACCGGCAGATTCAGCGCGGGGCGGTCGGGCGGCACGGTCAGCACGCCGCTGAGCGGCAGGCCGTCGGCGGCGCGGTAGTCCACCATGCGCCAGGGCCCGAGCTGGGCGCCGTCGATCTGCGGATAGGCCGTGCCGAGCTGTCGTGCCTGGCCGCTGCCGACGTCGATCCACCAGTAAGTCCCGGCGTCGCCGCGCCGGCCCTCGGCATCCGCATAGGCCTCGGTGCGGACGATCAGCTGTTGCCAGTCCTGGCTCCACGATTCGAAGCGGACGAGGGCGCCGGAAAAGCGATCGCGCAGGCGCTGCAGCCGCGCCCGCAAGGCGGCATCGAACACGAAGAGCTGCGGCTCGTCGGCCTCGCGCAGGTAGCCGGCCAGGCGCTGCGTGCCGGCATCATGGATGAACTCGCTGACTTCGACCTGGTCGAGGATCTCGCGCGGCGCGGCGCCTGACAGCGGAATTTCCATGTAGCGGATCGCCGCATCCTGGTCGGCCAGCAGTGCCAGCACGCTGTCGGCGCTGCGACCGGTGCCGACGATGCGGTTGTACGACAAGGGATCGACGGCGCTGACCAGCAGCCGGCCAGCCTGTCCGCCGGCGCGCAATTGCCAGCGGCCGCTGCGCTCCTCGTAGCGGACGCTGGCGCGCAGCTCGCCGCGCGTACCGAGCAGCCAGTCGCTGCAGGCCGCGCAGCCGCTGGCGGCGGTGCGCACCACGCCGTTATCGAGATCGACCTCGACCAGATCGCGTTCGGCCGCGTCGCGCGCTCCGGCGCCGTGCTTGAGCTGGGCCCGCGGATAGGCGCCGAAGTAGGCGTACCAGCGTCGCTCGCGCTCGAACAGGCCGTAGAACCCGTAGGCGGCGCGGAACATCCGCGTGCCGCTGAGCAAGGATGTGAGGCCGCCATCGCGCAAGCGCAGCGCGCGATAGCTCCACAGCTCGTTGCGGAAGCCGTAGGCAGGGCCCAGATCGGCCGTGTCGCTGCTGCCGGCGACCACATAGTGCTCGCCCGCCCAGGCCAGACTGCGCAGCTTGGCCGGGCCCAGCGCCGATGTCGCCCGTTCCTCGCCGTCCCGCGTCGCCACCACCAGCCGCCGGCCGGCCACGCCCTCGGCGGCGTAGGCGATGCGCGCCCCTGACGGCGACAGCCGCGGCAGCTCCAGTGCCGGCAGGCGGCCATAAGCCTCCAGCGGCGGCGGTTCGGCAGCCAGCGCGCCGTGCGCCCCGCACAGACAGGCGGCCAGCGCCAGCAGCGCGGCTATCCGGCGCCGGCAGATGGCAGGTGAACTCACGCGGCGTGCACTGGGCATGACTGGCGCGCACTGTGTCAGGAATCGCGCCGTCGAAGGTGACAGCCGGCGCGGCGGCGTAAAATGCGGCGATGCACGAAGCGCCCGATATTTCCCCGCTGATCGCCAGCCTCAATCCCGCGCAGCGCGAAGCCGTCAGCGCGCCGCCGGAGCATCGTCTGGTGCTCGCCGGAGCCGGCTCCGGCAAGACCCGCGTCCTGACCCATCGCGTCGCCTGGCTGATCGCCGCCGAAGGCGTGTCGCCGATGTCGATTCTCGCGGTCACCTTCACCAACAAGGCCGCCACCGAGATGCGCGCGCGCATCGAGCAGCTGGTGGACGTGCCGATCCGCGCGATGTGGGTCGGCACTTTCCACGGCATCGCCCACCGCATGCTGCGCATGCACTGGAAGGAAGCCGGGCTGCCGCAGAACTTCCAGATCCTCGACGCCGACGATCAGGTGCGGCTGGTCAAGCGCATCATCAAGAACCTGGAGCTGCCGGAGGACCAGTGGCCGGCCAAGACCGTCGCCGGCTGGATCAGCAACCAGAAGGAACAGGCGCGGCGGCCGCAGCAC
>CBINNP010000087.1:0-13168 GCA_966252075.1 uncultured Solimonas sp. | reverse complement strand
CTGCGTCGCCGCCTCTACCTGATCGCCACCGCGGCCTTGCTGGCCGCGACCTGGGTCGGCCTGACGCAGTACGCGGTGCTGTTCTATGGCTTGCTGCCGGTCGCGCTGATCTGGCTGCTGCTGCCGCTGTACCTGCGCGGCTATCCGCATGCCGCGACGCCGCCCGCGGCGCTGCTGGCGCCGGCCGGACTGCTGATGATTGCCAGTACGCTGGTGGCGATTGCCGCGCTGCACGCGCATCCGAACGGCGCGCTGAAGCTGCTGTTCGTGTTCTTCCTGGTGTTCGCCGCCGATACCGGCGCCTACTTCGCCGGCCGCCGCTTCGGCAAGCGCAAGCTGGCGCCGGCGATCTCGCCCGGCAAGTCGGTCGAAGGCGCGCTCGGCGGCCTGGTCGCCGTGGCGATCTGGGCCGCCACCGCCGGTGTCTGGGCGTTCGGCCTGCGGACGCCGCTGTCGATCGCTACGCTGGTGCTGCTGTGCGTGGTCGTCGGCGTCGTCTCGATCGTCGGCGACCTCACCGAATCCATGCTCAAGCGCAATGCCGGCGTCAAGGACAGCGGCCAGATCCTGCCGGGCCACGGCGGCATCCTCGATCGCGTCGACAGCATCGTCGCCGCCGTGCCGGTGATGGTCGTCGGCCTGCACCTCGCCGGCATCCACTGAGCTTCACGTCCGAGTTATCGCCGATGCAGCAACTCGTTGTCCTCGGTGCCACCGGCACCATCGGCCGCAATACCCTGGATCTGGTGCGCCGGCATCCGCAGCGGCTGCAGGCGCTGACGCTGACCGCGGCGCGCGACGCCGCGGCGCTCGCCGAGCTGTGCATCGAGTTCCGGCCGCGCCATGCCGCGCTGGTCGACGCCGCGGCCGCCACGGACCTGCGCGAGCGCCTGCGAGCCGCCGGGTGCCCGACGCAGGTGCATGCCGGCAGCGAGGCGATCACACAGCTGGCTGCCGATGCCGAGGCCGACCAGGTGATGTCGGCGATCGTCGGCGCCGCCGGCCTGATGCCGACGCTGGCCGCGGTGCGCGCCGGCAAGCGTGTGCTGATCGCCAACAAGGAGCCGCTGGTGATGGCCGGCGCGCTGCTGATGCGCGAGGCCGAAGCGGCCGGCGCGACGATCATTCCGATCGACTCCGAGCACAACGCCATCTTTCAGTGCCTGCCACCGCAAAGCCGCTGCGGCGCGCAGCCGCCGTTCGTCAAGCGGCTGATCCTCACCGCATCCGGCGGCCCGTTCCGTGAGACGCCGCTGGCGGAACTGGCGCGGGTGACGCCGGCGCAGGCGGTCAAGCATCCGAACTGGGTGATGGGTCCGAAGATCTCGGTCGACTCGGCGACGATGATGAACAAGGGGCTGGAACTGATCGAGGCGGCGGTGCTCTACCGGCTGCCGGCGACGCAGCTCGACATCGTCGTGCACCCGGAGAGCGCGATCCATTCGATCGTCGAATACGTCGACGGCTCGATGCTGGCGCAGCTGGGCCAGCCCGACATGCGCGTGCCGATCGCCCATGCGCTGGCCTGGCCGGAGCGCTGGGAATCCGGCGTCGGCGGCCTGGATCTGGCGCAGCTGGCGCGCCTGCGCTTCGAGTCCGCCGACCCGCAGCGCTTCCCCTGCCTGCGTCTGGCGCGCCTGGCCCTGGAGGCCGGCGGCGATTTACCAAATGTGTTGAACGCAGCGAACGAAGTCGCGGTCGAAGCGTTTCTGCAGGGCAGGCTAGCTTTTCTGGGAATCGCGAACGTGATTGAACGGACCATGCTGGTGTCGCAGCAACATGCTGCCACGCCGGCCGAGGATCTCGATGCCATCCTGGCCGTTGACGCGTGGGCGCGGCAGCGGGCGCGGGAGATGATCGATGCTTGATTTTCTGTCCACCGGCGCGTGGTCGATCGGCGGCTTTCTCGTCACCATCGCCATCCTCGTGGCCTTTCACGAGTTCGGCCATTACTGGGTGGCACGCCGTTGCGGCGTCAAAGTGCTGCGTTTCTCGATCGGCTTCGGCAAGCCGCTCTGGACGCGCACCGCCAGGGACGGCGTCGAGTGGTCGATCGGTGCGATCCCGCTCGGCGGCTACGTCAAGATGCTCGATGAGCGCGAAGGCATCGTCGCCCCGGCGGAGCGGGCGATGGCCTTCAACAATGCCCCGGTCGGCAAGCGCATCGCCATCGTCGCCGCGGGTCCCTTGTTCAACTTCGCGCTGGCGATCGCGTTGTACTGGTGCGTGTTCGTCGTCGGCGTGCAGGACATGAAACCGGTAATCGCCGTGCCGGCCGAAGGCTCGGTCGCCGCACAGGCGGGGCTGCAGGGCGGCGACGAACTGACGCTGGTGGCGGGCAAGCCGATGCCGACCTGGAGCGATCTGCGCTCGGAACTGCTCAGCCGTGCGCTGGATCGCGGCACGCTGCCGGTCACCGTCAAGCGCAGCGATGGCGCGCTTCACGCCGCCACGCTCGAACTCGACGAGGTTCGTGTCGATCCCGAGTTCCTTTTCGACGATCTGGGTTTACGGCCGTTCCAGCCGAAGCTGCCGCCGGTCCTGGACCAGGTGCCGGGCGGCGAGCCTGCCGCCCGCGCCGGCTTCAAGCGCGGCGACGAACTGCTCAGCTACAACGGCACGCCGATCGAATCCTGGCAGCAGTGGGCTGGCTGGGTCCGGCAGCATCCGGGCGAGGCGGTGCAGCTGCGCTTCCGTCGCGACGGCGCCGAGCATGAGGCGACCGTGGTGATCGGCAAGCTCGACGAAGGTGCCGCCAGCATCGGCCGCTTCGGCGCCAGCGTGGCGAACCCGGGGGAGTTGTGGCAGGATTTGCGCGCCGTGAACCGGGCCGGGCCTTTAGAGGCGATTCCTCGCGCGGCGGCAGAGACCTGGCGCATGTCATCGTTGACGGTGCGCATGCTGTGGCGAATGCTGACGGGCGAAGTATCCGTCAAGAACGTCAGCGGTCCGATCCAGATTGCGCAAGTCGCCGGGTTTTCCGCCCAGGTGGGTTGGGTTGCGTTTCTGAGTTTCATGGCGGTTGTCAGTGTCAGTCTCGGCGTGCTCAATCTGCTGCCGGTGCCCATGCTGGACGGCGGCCATCTGCTGTATTACGGCGTTGAGGCTCTGAAGGGTTCGCCCCTGTCCGAGCGCGCGCAGGAAGCGGGGCAGAGGATCGGATTGACACTGCTCGGCTTGTTGATGGTGCTGGCTTTTTACAACGACATCGTGCGCCTGCTGGACTGACAAGAAAGATACAAGCCGGTGAAAAGACTGAAGACCTCTAAGACCGCCATCGCGACGGCGCTGGCCGCGCTGGCGTTGACCGCGCGGGCGCACGCGCTGGACCCGTTTGTCGTCAAGGAAATCCGTACCGAGGGCCTGCAGCGCCTCGAGATCGGCACCGTCCTGACCTACCTGCCGCTGTCGGTCGGCGACGAGATCAACTCGGCCACCTCCAAGCAGGCGATTCGTGCGCTGTACGGCTCCGGCCTGTTCCAGGACGTCTTGCTCGAACGCGAAGGCGACACGCTGGTCGTCAAGCTGCAGGAGCGTCCGGCAATCTCCACCTTCAAGCTCGAAGGCAACGAGAAGGTCGGCGGCGACGAGCTGAAGAAGTCGCTGAAGGACATGGGCCTGGCCGAAGGCGAGCTGTTCCGCCGCGATCTGCTCGACAGCGTCGAACAGGAACTGCGCCGCCAGTATTACGCCAACGGCTTCTACGACGTCGGCATCGAGACCAAGGTCACCGAGGAGCCGAACAACCGCGTCTCCATCGACATCAAGGTGACCGAGGGCAAGGCCACCAAGATCACCGACATCAACATCATCGGCAACACGGTCTTCAAGACCGAAGACCTGCTGGAGCAGCTGCAGTTGCAGCGCACCAACTGGATGCCGTTCCAGAAGACCGACAAGTACTCCAAGCAGGCGTTGTCGGGTGATCTGGAAAAGCTGCAGTCCTACTACCAGGACCGCGGCTATCTGAAGTTCAGCATCGACTCGGTGCAGGTCGCGCTGACGCCGGACAAGAAGTCGATCTACGTGACCATCAACGTCACCGAAGGCGACATCTACAAGATCAAGGAAAAGCGCTTCTCCGGCGAGACCCTGCTCAACGAGCGCTTCCTCAAGGCCCTGAGCAGCACCAATCCGGGCACGATCTTCTCGCGCAAGGAAGCCACCGAGTCGAGCGATCGCATCGAGGCGGCGCTGTCGGATATCGGCTACGCCTTCGCCAAGGTCACGCCGATTCCCGAGGTGGACGAGGAGAACAAGCTCGTCTCGCTCAACTACATGGTGGATCCGGGCAAGCGCACCTACGTGCGGCGGATCGTCTTCGTCGGCAATTCCGGCACCAATGACGAGACGCTGCGCCGCGAAATGCGCCAGCTCGAAGCGGCGCCGTTCTCCAAGTCGGCGATCGACCGCTCGCGCGTGCGTCTGACGCGCCTGCCGTTCGTCGAGGACGCCGAGGTCGATACCAAGCCGGTACCCGGCAGCGACGATCAGGTCGACGTCACTTACAAGATCAAGGAGCGCCCGCCCGGTTCGGTGCAGTTCGGCGTCGGCTACTCGGGCTCGCAGGGCTTCCTGGTCACCGGCCAGATCACCCATACCAACTTCCTCGGCACCGGCAACCGCATCGACCTGTCGGTCGAGAACAACGCGATCTCGCGTGCGGCCAATCTGTCGTGGAGCAATCCGTACTTCACCGCGGACGGCATCAGCCAGACGATCTCGACGTACTACCGCAAGTCGGAGTCGGTGATCCGCTTCTCGTCGGGTTTCAATACCAATAACTTCGGTATCAACCTGACCTACGGCATTCCGCTGTCGGAGTTCATCGCCCTGCGCGCCGGCTTCGGCTATGAACAGTGGGCGGTCGAGACCTTCCCCAACGGCAGCTCGAACGAGATCCTCGACTACGTCATCCGCAACGGCACCGAGTTCTCGAACTTCCAGCTGCGTACCGGCATCGGCTACGACTCGCGCAACCGCACCTTCTTCGCGACGCGCGGCGCGCTGCACTCGCTGAGCCTCGACGTCTCGGTGCCGGGCAGCGATATCGAGTACTACAACCTGACCTATCGCGCGCAGCAGTACGTGCCGCTGTTCTGGAAGTTCGTTGCAGAGATCGATGGCGTGGTTGGCGTGGTCGACAGCTACGGCGGTACCGAAGTGGCGCCGTGGCAGCACTTCTTCGCCGGCGGCGCGCGCACCGTGCGCGGCTACGACGACGGCACCCTGGGTCCTCGCGACACGCCGTACGACAACCCGTACGGTGGTAAGCTGCGCACCACCGCGCAGACCAACCTGATCATCCCGATGCCGTTCGAATCCGACGGCAAGTCGACGCGACTCGAGGCTTTCTGGGATATCGGCAACGTCTTCGCGCAGCCCGGCGACTTCGAAGCCAACGAGCTGCGGCAGTCCTGGGGTGTGGCGTTCTCGTGGTTCACGCCGTTCCTCGGTCTGCTCGACCTGAGCTACGCGTTCCCGATCAACCCGAAGACCGGCGATCGCGAGGACCGTTTCCAGATCAACTTCGGTTCCGGCTTCTGAGGCCGGGCGTCGTTGCAGACCCGATCAACCCGCAAACCATTTCGCAAAGCAGTTCGTTCACACGAGAGAGAGACATGATTCGCAAGCTAGCCATCGTTTCCACCCTGCTGCTCGCCGCCTTCTCGCTGCCGGCGTCTGCCGAAATCAAGGTCGGCACGGTGCGTTCGGCCGAACTGGCGGACAAGGCGCCGCAGTTCAAGGCGCTGCAGGACAAGCTCAAGGCCGAGTTCGAGCGTCGCCAGAACGACATCGAGGCGGAAGCCAAGAAGCTCAATGACGACGGTCGCAACTTCCAGAAGGAAGCCGACACCCTGACCGGCGCCGACCGCGCCAAGAAGGAGAAGGACCTGACCACGCGCCGCATCGACATCGAGTCCAAGGGTCGCCAGCTGCAGGAAGACTTCAACAAGCGTCGCCAGGAGCTGTTCCTGCAGACCATGGGCAGCATCAAGACGGTCATCGACGCGATCGCCAAGGAGCGCGGCCTGGACGTCATCATCGAGAACCCGGTCTACGCCAAGCCGGAACTCGACGTGACCAATGAGGTGCTCAAGCGCCTGTCGGCCGGCGGCGCAGCCAAGTAACACGCTGCGCGCGCGGCGCCGCAACGGCATCCACCGTTGCGGCGCCGTTTGCGCATCTGGCGCCGCTGCGTAAGCTTGTCGCGGATGCCGCAGCGAGCCCGCCGCAGGATTCCCGGTTCGTCCGGTGCCCGGCGGATCATTCACGGTTCGAGATCGCAGGATGCCGACCTTCACCCTCGGCGACATCGCGCAGCGCTTCGGCCTGCCATTGAGCGGCGATGCCGCGACCCCCGTTTCCGGTGTCTGCGGCCTGTCGCCGGGCAAGCCGGGCTGCCTGAGCTTTCTGTCCAATCCCAGGCTGCGCGGCGAGCTGCGCGGTACCGGCGCGGCTGTCGTCATCGTCGCCCCCCGCGATGCCGAGCTGCTGGTGACGCCCGGCCTGGTCGCCGCCGATCCCTATCTGGCCTATGCGCGCATCGCTGCGCTGTTCGATCCCGACCGCGAATTCGTGCCCGGCGTACATCCGGCGGCGGTGGTGGCGGCGGATGTGCGGCTGGGTGAAGGCGTCGGCATTGCGCCGGGTGCGGTGATCGAGTCCGGGGCGCAGCTCGGCGACGCGGTCTATGTCGGCCCCGGCTCGGTGGTCGGCCGCGATGCGGTGCTCGGCCGCGGCACGCGGCTGGCGGCGCGGGTGACGATCGGCCCCCGCGTGACCATCGGCGAGCGCTGCCAGATCCAGCCGGGCGCGGTGGTCGGTTCGCGCGGTTTCGGCAACGCGCGCGGGCCCAATGGCTGGGAGGAGGTGCCGCAGCTGGGTTCGGTGATCGTCGGCACCGACGTCGATATCGGCGCCAACACCTGCATCGACCGCGGTGCGATCGACGACACCGTGATCGAGGACGGCGTGCGCCTCGACAACCTGATCCAGATCGCCCACAACTGCCGCATCGGCGCGCATACCGCGATCGCCGCATGCACCGGCATCGCCGGCAGTACCACGGTGGGGCGGCGCTGTATGATCGGCGGCGCCGCCGGCATCAACGGCCATATCGAGATCGCCGACGACGTGGTGATCCTCGGCCGGGCGATGGTCACCAATTCCATCAGGCAGAAAGGCATTTACGGTTCGGGACTGCCGCTGTCCGAGGCGCGGGAGTGGCGCCGCACGGTCGGCCGCATCCGGCGCCTGGACCGCTTCGAACAACGCTTACAACAGGTCGAGCAGCAACTGCGCATCGACTCCGGGGACTCAGAAAATGACGACAACAACAATTGATATCTGCGAGATCATCAAGCTGCTACCGCACCGCTATCCGTTCCTGCTGGTGGATCGCGTGCTGTCGATCGACATGGACAAGGCTTCGATCGTCGCGATCAAGAACGTGACCTTCAACGAGCCGTTCTTCCCGGGCCATTTTCCCGGTCTGCCGACGATGCCCGGCGTACTGCAGCTGGAGGCGCTGGCGCAGACCGCCGGCATCCTGGCGATCCGCAAGTCGGGCCTGAGCCGCAACGACGGTCTGGTGCTGTACTTCGCCGGTATCGACAACGCGCGCTTCAAGCGTCCGGTGACGCCCGGCGATCAGCTGACGCTGTTCGTCGAAGTCGAGAAGCACAAGCGCGACATCTGGAAGTTCAAGGCGCGGGCGCAGGTCGGCGAGGAGCTGGCCAGCGAGACGGACCTGATGTGCGTGCTGCGCAAGGCTGATTACGGCGGTGAAGGAAGGTAAGACATGTCGCGCATCCATCCGACTGCGATCGTCGACCCCGGCGCCCAGCTCGATCCCTCGGTCGAGGTCGGGCCGTACAGCATCATCGGCCCGGGTGTGGTGATCGGCGCCGACTGCTGGATCGGTCCGCACGTGGTGCTGCGCGGACCGATGACGATGGGGCGCGGCAACAAGGTGTTCCAGTTCGCCAGCCTCGGCGAGATCTCGCAGGATCTCACCGCGAAACCGGACGATCCGACCCGCGTCGAGATCGGCGACGGCAACACCATCCGCGAATACGTGACGATCCAGCGCGGCACGATGAAGGATGCTGGACTGACCAGGGTCGGCGACCGCAACTGGATCATGAACAGCGTCCATATCGGCCACGACAGCATTGTCGGCAACAACAACATCCTCGCCAACAACACCGCACTGGCGGGGCACGTGCTGATGGGTGATTACGTGGGCTGCGGCGGCTACACGCTGATTCACCAGTATTGCCAGATCGGCAGCCACGCCTTCAGCGGCGGCGGCAGCCTGATCACGCGCGACGTCGCGCCGTTCGTGATCGTGCAGGGGCATCCGGCCGAGGCGCGCGGCATCAATACCGAAGGCCTGCGTCGCCGCGGCTTCAGCGCCGAGGACATCGGCGCCGTGCGCGAGGCCTACAAGCTGATCTATCTGTCCGGCAAGCCGATGGAAACGGTCAAGCAGGAACTGGCGACGATGGCGCAGGATTGCGCGCACGTTGCGCAGATGCTGAAGTTCATCGAGGGATCCAAGCGCTCGCTGCAGCGCTGAATCGCTCCCCACAGGAGAGCCGCATGAACCGCTTTGCCATTCGCCTTGTCGTCGCTGCCCTGTTCGCCGTCGGTATCACCGCCCCCGCGCTGGCCGAACTCAAGCCGGGCGCGGCAGCGCCCGACTTTGCCGTGCCGGCGTCGCTGGCCGGCAAGGACTATGCGTTCTCGCTCGACGAAGCGCTCAAGCAGGGACCGGTGGTGGTCTACTTCTATCCGAAGGCGTTCACCAAGGGCTGCACGGTCGAAGCGCACCAGTTCGCAGCGGCGATGGAGCAGTTCAAGGCGCTCAACGCCTCGGTCATCGGCCTCTCGCACGACGATCTCGACACCCTGCACAAGTTCTCCGAGACCGAGTGCGGCGGCAAGTTTCCGGTGGGTTCGGACGCCGACCGCAAGGTGATGAAGGCCTACGACGCGCAGATGCCGGTGGTCGGCATGGCCAGCCGCACCTCGTACGTCATCACGCCGGATCACAAGATCTACTACACCTACAGCGCGATGAGCCCGGCCGAGCACGTCAGCAATACCCTGGGCGCGATCAAGCAGTGGAAGGCGCAGCAGGCCCAGCCCTGAAGCCGGGGGCAGGCGTGGCGATGCGCCCGAAGATCGCCTTGATCGCCGGCGAGATGTCCGGTGACCTGCTTGGCGCCGCGATCATCCAGGCGCTGCGCGCGCGCCTGCCGGACGCCGAGTTCTACGGCGTCGCCGGGCCGCGGATGACGGCGGCCGGTTGCCGGGCCATCGCCTCGATCGACGAGCTGTCGGTGATGGGCGTCGCCGAAGTCGTGCAGGAGCTGCCGCGCCTGCTCAAGCTGCGCCGCTGCATCGCCGCGCAGCTCCTGCAGGATCGGCCGGCGCTGCTGATCGGCATCGATGCGCCGGATTTCAATCTGGCGGTCGAGACCCGGCTGCGCGCCGTCGGCATCAAGACCGCGCACGTCGTCAGCCCGACGGTCTGGGCCTGGCGGGCCGGACGCGTCAAGACCATCGCCCGCGCCGCCGATGCCTTGTTCTGCCTGTTTCCGTTCGAGCCGGATTTCTACGCGCGCTACGGCGCCGAGCACGGCGGCGAGCTGCCCAGGACCTACTACATCGGTCACCCGCTGGCAGAGGAACTCGACGACAGCGTGACGCCGGCGGCCGCGCGCGCGTCGCTCGGCCTGGCCGAAGACGGTCCGCTCGTGGCGATCCTGCCGGGCAGCCGCGGCGGCGAGCTGAAGTATCTGGCCGAGCCATTCGTGCAGGCCGCGCAGCGGATCGCCCAGCGCGTGCCGGGCGTGCGTTTCGTGACGCCGCTGGCCAAGCCGGCGCTGCGCGAGCGCATGGAGCAGGCTATCGTCCACCACGCGCCGATCGTGCCGTGGACCCTGCTCGACGGGCAGTCGCGCGAGGCGATGCGTGCTGCCGACGTGGTGCTGCTGGCGTCCGGCACGGCGACGCTGGAATGTCTGCTGCTGGGCCGGCCGATGGTGATCGCCTATCGCCTGTCGGCGCTGACCACCTGGCTGCTCGGGCGCATGGGCATGCTCAAGACCCGGCATGTCGGCCTGCCCAACCTGCTGACGGCCGAGCCCGTGGTGCCGGAGCTGCTCGATACCGCCGCGCAGCCGGAGCGCCTGGCCGACGAGGTGGTGCAGCTGCTGCAGTCGGGCGCGGCGCGCCAGCGCCAGCTCGCGCAGTTCGACGCCGTGCGGCAGACCCTGCGCCAGAACGCCGCGGCACGGGCGGCCCAGGCGATCCTCGAACTGCTGGACCTGCCGGCGGCCTGAGGGCCTGGCCGGGCTGTACAATTCCGGCACTGCCCAAACCGGCACGTTTCCGCCGTCTTTCAATGCCCCGCCGCGTTGCGATCTCCCGCTACACCGTTTCGCTGGTCGCCGGCCTCGATGAGGCTGGCCGCGGCTGTCTGGCCGGCCCGGTCTATGCCGCCGCGGTGATCCTCGACGCCGGCCACGGCATTCGCGGTCTGGACGACTCCAAGGCCTTGACGGCTGCCGCGCGCGAGCGCCTGTTCGAGCAGATCCAGCGGCGCGCCCTGGCGTTCGCGATCGCCCGCGCCGAAGTCGAGGAGATCGCGCAGCTGAACATCCTGCACGCCTCGATGCTGGCGATGCAGCGCGCCGCGGAGAGCCTGAATCCGGCGCCGCTGCACTGCCTGGTCGACGGCAACCGCCTGCCGCTGCGGCTGCCCTGTCCGGGCGAGGCGGTGGTCGACGGCGACGCGATCCATGCACCGATCATGGCGGCGTCGATCCTCGCCAAGGTTGCGCGCGATCGCGAGATGCAGCGGCTCGATCTCGAGTATCCCGGCTACGGCTTCGCGCAGCACAAGGGTTACGGCACCGCCGTTCACCTCGAGGCGCTGCGCCGGCTCGGCAACTCGCCGGTGCATCGTCTCGGTTTCGCTCCGTGCACGCAGCGCGGCCTGTTCGAGCCCGACCGCGACGATCTGCCGGTGCTGCCGCCCGATCCGCAATGGCCCGGGCTGCCGGCATGAACTTCGTTCATCTGCGCCTGCATACCGAGTTCTCGCTCATCGACGGCATCGTTCGCGTCGAGCCGCCCAAGCGCAAGGGCGGCGGCGCCGGCAGCACGCTGGTATCGCGAGCGGCTGAGTTGAAGTTCGGCGCCATCGCCGTCACCGATCTGAACAACCTGTTCGCGATGGTGAAGGTCTACAAGAGCGCCGAAGGCGCCGGCATCAAGCCGATCGTCGGCTGCGATGTGCTGCTGGCGCCTCGCGTCGCCGGCGAGGCGACGGAGCGCTTGACGCTGCTGGTGCAGAACGACCAGGGCTATCGCAACCTGGCCAAGCTGGTGTCGCGCGCCTATACCCAAGGGCAGACGCGCGGCCAGCCGCTGGTCGAGCGCGGCTGGCTCGACGAGCTCGGCACCGGCCTGATCGCGCTGAGCGGCCGCGACGGCGGCGTGTTCCGCGCCGCGCAGGCCGAGAACGTCGTGGCAGCGCGCGAGGCGCTCGACGATCTGCGCCGCTGTTTCGACGGCCGCCTGTATCTGGAGATCGCCCGCTGCGGCCGGCCGGGCGACGACGAGTGGGTCGAAGCGGCCTGCGCGCTGTCGCGGCACGAGCAGGTGCCGGTGGTCGCCAGCAACGACGTGCGCTTTCTGACGCGCGAGGATTTCGACACCCACGAGGCGCGCGTCTGCATCGCCCAGGGACGCGTACTCAACGATCCGAAGCGGCCGCGCGATTACACGCCGGAGCAGTATCTGAAGTCGGCGGAGGAGATGGCGGCGCTGTTCGCCGACATTCCCGAGGCGTTGGCCAACTCGGTGGAGATCGCGCGGCGCTGCTCGCTGACGCTGAAGTTCGCGCCGCCGTACCACCTGCCGAACTTCCCTGTCCCGGACGGACACGACACCAACAGCTGGCTGCGCGAGCGCTCCGTCGAGGGCCTGCGCGAACGCTTCCAGATGATCACGCTCGCCGCGCCGGAAGAGGAATACTGGAAGCGGCTCGACTACGAGCTGGGCATCATCGAGAAGATGGGTTTTGCCGGCTACTTCCTGGTGGTGTCCGACTTCATCGAGTGGGCCAAGAGCAACGGCTGCCCGGTCGGGCCGGGCCGCGGCTCGGGCGCCGGTTCGCTGGTCGCCTACGCGATCAAGATCACCGACCTCGACCCCTTGCCGTACAACCTGCTGTTCGAGCGCTTCCTCAATCCGGAGCGCGTGTCGATGCCGGACTTCGACATCGACTTCTGCATGGACAACCGCGACCGCGTCATCGAGTACGTGGCGCGCAAGTACGGACGCGAGCGCGTCGGCCAGATCATCACCTACGCGACGATGGCGGCGCGTGGCGTGATCCGCGACGTCGCGCGCGTGATGGGCCACGGCTACGGCTTTGCCGACTCGATCGCCAAGCTGGTGCCCGGCACGCCGGGCGCGACGCTGGTCGACGCGCTGGATTCGGTGCCCGAGCTCAAGACGCGCTACGACAACGAGGAAGACACCCGCGCGGTGATCGACATGGGCCTGGCCCTGGAAGGCGTGACGCGCGGCGTCGGCGTCCACGCCGGCGGTGTCGTCATCGCCCCGCAGCCGCTGACCGACTACGCGCCGATGTACTGCGAAGACGACGGCTCCGGCATGCGCACGCAGTTCGACATGAAGGATCTGGAGTCGGTCGGACTGGTCAAGTTCGATTTTCTCGGCCTCAAGACGCTGACGGTGATCCAGGAAGCGGTCGTCAACATCGAAAAAAGCAGCGGCCGTTCGATCGAGGTGCTGAAGCTGCCGATCGATGACGCGGCCACCTATGCGCTCTACGCCAGCGGCGATACCACCGCGGTGTTCCAGATGGAATCGCCGGGCATGCAGCGCGCGTCCAAGGATCTCAAGCCGGACACCTTCGAGGACATCATCGCCCTGGTCTCGCTGTACCGTCCGGGCCCCATGGAGCTGATTCCGGAATACTGCGCACGCAAGCGCGGCGATTCGCCGGTCGAGTACCTGCATCCGGAAATGGAGCAGGTGCTGCAGCCGACCTACGGCATCTTCGTCTACCAGGAGCAGGTGATGCAGATGTCGCAGCGCCTGGCCGGCTACACGCTCGGCG
>CBINNP010000086.1:0-13175 GCA_966252075.1 uncultured Solimonas sp. | reverse complement strand
TGAGGCCGGGGCGACGATGCTGCTCTACGAGGCCGGCGAGGCGCTGCGCTTCGACGAGATTGCCATCCGCGTCGGCGTGCGCGGCTTGCTCAACGTGCTGCGCGCGTTGCAGATGCTGCCGGCCGAGCGTGCCGCGTCGCCGCCGGAACCGGCCGTCGCGCGCGGCAGCACCTGGGTCCGCGCGCCCGGCAGCGGCGTGCTGCGCGCGCAGCTCGCGCTCGGCGAGGAGGTCCGCAAGGGCCAGCTGCTCGGCGTGATCGGCGACCCGCTCGGCAGCAGCGAGCTTGAGGTGCAGGCCAATGCGCATGGCGTGCTGGTCGGCCGTTCGGCGCTGCCGCTGGTCTACGAGGGCGACGCGCTGTTCCACATCGCCCGTTTCGACGCGCCGGAGACCGCCGCGGGCGTCGCGCGGCGGATCCGCGACGCCCGCCGTACGCACAAACGCAACCGCCGCAACCAGCCGCGCGTGGTGTGAGCGGCCAGGCCCGGCGCCTGCGCTGAACGTCGCGTATCGCGCCGGCGGGCCGGCCGTTTGCAGGCCAACATCGCGACCGATGCGTGCCGTTTGCGAATTTTCGGGGAACGGTTGTCGGAATTGGGCGGGCAGTCATATACAATTCCGCGACTTCACTGGACGCAAGGCCGCAACGGCGCTGCCGGCGGCCCTTCCAACTCAACAGCGAGGCGAGCGATGCCACCCATCAGCGCATGGACGGCGAATACGTGGTCACTCATCGTCTACGTCGTGGCCGTTTGCGGGCTCGTGGCGTTGATGGTGCTGTTGTCCTGGGTTCTCGGCGGCCGCGACTGGGGCCGCGCCAAGAATGATCCCTTCGAATCCGGCGTCGTCGGCCAGGGCAAGGCGCGGCTGCGCATGTCCGCCAAGTTCTACCTGGTGGCGATGTTCTTCGTGATCTTCGACGTCGAAGCGCTGTTCCTGTACGCCTGGGCCGTGTCGGTGCGCGAATCGGGCTGGGCGGGTTTCATCGAAGCTGTGATTTTCATCTTCATCCTGACCGCGAGCCTCGTCTATCTGTGGAAGATCGGCGCACTCGACTGGGCCCCGGCGTCGCGCAAGGAATTGCTGCGCGCGCGCGACCGCAATGCAGAACGTGGCACGTCCCGCGCCTGACGACCTTCCCGACGCCAGACGCCAGCCATACGAGCGAGCCCCCATGGAATACACGCTGACCCGAATCGACCCCAACGCCCAGCGCTACCCGATGCAGGAGCGCGAGACGGTCGCGGACCCCATCCAGGAGCAGATCAAGAAGAACGTCTGGCTCGGCAAGCTGGAAGACGTGATGCACAACGTCGTCAACTGGGGCCGCAAGAACTCGATCTGGCCGTACAACTTCGGCCTCTCGTGCTGCTACGTCGAGATGGCGACCGCCTTCACGCCGACCCACGATCTGGCCCGCTTCGGCGCCGAGGTGATCCGCGCCTCGCCGCGCCAGGCCGACCTGATGGTGGTCGCCGGCACCTGCTTCATGAAGATGGCGCCGGTGGTGCAGCGCCTCTACGAGCAGATGCTGGAACCCAAGTGGGTCATCAGCATGGGCTCCTGCGCCAATTCCGGCGGCATGTACGACATCTATTCGGTCGTGCAGGGCGTCGACAAGTTCCTGCCGGTGGACGTCTACGTGCCGGGCTGTCCGCCGCGCCCGGAGGCCTTCCTGCAGGCCTTCAACCTGCTGCAGGACTCGATCGGCAAGGAGCGCCGGCCGCTGTCGTGGGTGGTCGGCGATCAGGGCATCTACAAGGCGCAGATGCCGGCGCAGCGCGTCCTCAAGGGTGACGAACGCCGCGCGCAGACAATCCTGCGCACCCCGGATCAGGTCTAAAGGACGGATGTGATGGCTGACGACGCAGGCAAGGCTGCTGCGGGCATCGAGCACGCCGTCGTACGGCAGCTGTATGCGCGCTTCGGCGAGGCGTTGTTCCGCTTCCAGCAGACGCGCGACGGCATGCCGACGCTGTGGGTCGACAAGGCGCGCATCATCGAGGTGCTGCGCTTCCTCAAGAACGAGGTGCCCAAGCCGTACAAGATGCTCTACGACCTCACCGCGGTCGACGAGCGTCTGCGCAAGCATCGCGAGGGCCTGCCGTCGGCGGACTTCACCGTCGTCTACCAGCTGCTGTCGGTCGAGCGCGATCTGGAGCGGGGCTACGCCGGCGACCTGCGCCTGAAGGTGGCGCTGCACGGCGCCGACCTCGGCAACGTGCCGCACATCCCGACCGCGATCGGCGTCTACGCCAACGCCAACTGGTACGAGCGCGAGGTCTGGGATCTGTTCGGCATCGTCTTCGACGGGCATCCGACGCTGCGCCGCATCCTCACGCCGCCGCGCTTCGAGGGCCATCCGCTGCGCAAGGAGCATCCGGCGCGCGCCACCGAGTTCGATCCCTTCGTGCTCGACCAGATGCGCCAGGATCTTGATCAGGAAGCGCTGCTGTTCAAGCCCGAGGAATGGGGCATGAAGAAGGGCACCGAGAACGAGGACTTCATGTTCCTCAACTTCGGGCCCAATCACCCGGCCGCGCACGGTGCGTTCCGCATCGTCCTGCAGCTCGACGGCGAGGAGCTGGTCGACTGCGTGCCGGATATCGGCTACCACCATCGTGGCGCCGAGAAGATGGGCGAGCGCCAGAGCTGGCACTCGTACATCCCGTATACCGATCGCATCGACTATCTCGGCGGGGTGATGAACAACCTGCCGTACCTGATGTCGGTGGAGAAGCTCGCCGGCATCACCGTGCCGCCGCGTGCGCAGACCATCCGCATCATGATGTCGGAGTTCTTCCGCATCACCTCGCACCTGCTGTTCTTCGGCACCTTCCTGCAGGACGTCGGCGCCATGTCTCCGGTGTTCTACGCCTTCGTCGATCGCCAGAAGGCCTACGACGTGATCGAGGCGGTGACCGGCTTCCGCATGCATCCGGCGTGGTTCCGCATCGGCGGCGTCGCCCACGATCTACCGCAGGGCTGGGAGCGGCTGGTCCGCGATTTCGTCGAGTACATGCCCAAGCGCCTCAACGAATACCAGAAGGCCGCCGTCGAGAACGGCGTCGTCGTCGCCCGCTCGCGCCATGTGGCCGCCTATGACACCGCGCAGGCGCTGGAGTGGGGCGTCACCGGCCCGGGCCTGCGCGCCACCGGCTGCAACTACGACCTGCGCAAGGCGCGGCCGTACTGCGGCTACGAGAATTTCGACTTCGAAGTGCCGCTCGCCGTCAACGGCGATATCTACGATCGCTGCGTGGTGCGCGTCGAGGAGATGCGCCAGTCGGTCCGCATCATCAAGCAGTGCCTGGAAAACATGCCGTCCGGCCCGTACAAGGCCGATCACGCGCTGACCACGCCGCCGCCGAAGGACCGCACGCTGGCAGACATCGAGACCCTTATCACGCACTTCCTGCAGGTGTCGTGGGGTCCGGTGATCCCGCCGGGCGAAGCCTGCACGATGGTCGAGGCGACCAAGGGCATCAACAGCTATTACCTGACCTCGGACGGCAGCACGATGAGCTACCGCACGCGCATCCGCACGCCGAGTTTCGCGCATCTGCAGCAGATCCCCAGCGTCATCAAGGGCCACATGATTCCGGACCTGATCGCGTACATCGCGTCGATCGACTTCGTGATGGCCGACGTGGACCGCTAAGCCATGAGCAACGCAAGCAACGACCGCGTCATCAAGCTCGCCGAACTGACCGGCAAGGCCGCGCCCGCCGCCGTGCCCTTCGTGCTGTCCGACGAGGAGCGTCACGAGATCGAGCACGAGCTGACGCATTTCCCCGACGGCCGCGCCGCCAGCATCGAGGCGCTGAAGATCGTCCAGAAGCATCGCGGCTGGGTGCCGGACGGCGCGCTCGAACCGATCGCGCAGATGATCGGCATCAGCGCCGCCGAGGTCGAAGGCGTCGCCACCTTCTACTCGCTGATCTATCGCCGGCCGGTCGGCCGCCACGTGATCAAGGTCTGCGACAGCATCACCTGCTTCCTGGTCGGCTACGAGGAGATCAAGAGCGCGCTCGAAAAGCAGCTCGGCATCCGCTACGGCCAGACCACGCCGGACAACCGCTTCACGCTGCTGCCGATCTGCTGCATCGGCGCCTGCGACAAGGGGCCGGCGTTGATGGTCGACGACGATCTGCATTACGACCTGACGCCGCAGAAGCTGGCGTCGGTGCTGGAGGCCTACCCATGAGCGTCGCCGCTATCGAGAAGGATCTGCTGGTCCGCCCGCTCACTGCGCGCATCAACGCCAGGCTGCCGGTCGACATCCAGTCGTACGAGGCCACCGGCGGCTACCGCGCGGTACGCTCGGCGCTCAAGGAACTGTCGCCGCAGGACGTGCAGGGTCGCGTCAAGGAATCCAACCTGCGCGGCCGCGGCGGTGCAGGCTTTCCGACCGGCGTGAAGTGGGGCCTGGTGCCGATGGGGCCGGATGCCGGCGCCAAGTATCTGGTCTGCAACGCCGACGAGATGGAGCCGAATACCTTCAAGGACCGGCTGCTGATGGAGGACGCGCCGCACCAGCTGATCGAAGGCATGATCGTCGGTGCCTGGGCGATTCAGGCGACCTTCGGCTACATCTTCCTGCGCGGCGAATACGTGGTCGCCGCCAACCGCCTCAACGCGGCGCTGGCCGAGGCGCGCGCCGCCGGCCTGCTCGGCAAGAACATCCTTGGCAGCGGCTGGGATTTCGATCTGGTGGTGCACACCGGTGCCGGCCGCTACATCTGCGGTGAAGAGACCGCGCTGATCAACTCGCTGGAAGGCCGTCGCGCCAATCCGCGCGCCAAGCCGCCGTTCCCGCAGATCTCCGGCGCCTGGGGCCGGCCGACCGTCGTCAACAACGTCGAGTCGCTGTGCAACCTGCCGTACATCGTCAACAACGGCGCCGACTGGTTCAAAGGCCTGTCGCAGGGCAAGTCCAAGGACGGCGGCACCAAGCTCTACGGCGCCAGCGGACGCGTCAAGCGCGGCGGCGTTTATGAACTGCCGATCGGCACCAGCGCGCGCGAGATCATCGAGGAGCATGCCGGCGGCATGCGCGATGGCTACACGCTCAAGTGCTGGCTGCCGGGCGGCGCCTCGACCGACTTCCTGATGCCCGAGCATCTCGATCTGCCGATGGACTTCGACAGCATCGCCAAGGCCGGCTCGCGCATGGGCACCGGCCTGATCATGGCCGTCGACCAGACCGCCAACATGGTCTCGCTGGTGCGCAATCTCGAAGAATTCTTCGCGCGCGAATCCTGCGGCTGGTGCACGCCGTGCCGCGACGGCCTGCCGTGGTCGGTGCGCCTGCTCAAGGCGCTCGAAAGCGGCCAGGGCAAGGCCGAGGACATCGCCCAGCTGGAAAAGCTCACCAAGCTGCTCGGCCCTGGCCGCACGTTCTGCGCGCACGCGCCGGGTGCGATGGAACCGCTGCAGTCGGCGCTGAAGTTCTTCCGCGCCGAATTCGAAGCCGGCATCGCCAAACCCTCGGTCGCCGCGGCGATCGACGCGAGCGATCCGGCGCTGACGCTGGCCGCCGGCAACACGCCGGCGCAGGCCGCCTGAGACCCGCCATGGCCAAGATTTTCGTAGAAGGCAAAGAGTTCGAAGTCCACGGCGCCGACAACCTGCTGCAGGCCTGTCTCAACCTCGGACTCGACATCCCGTATTTCTGCTGGCACCCGGCGCTCGGCAGCGTCGGCGCTTGCCGCCAGTGCGCGGTCAAGCAGTACCGCGACGAGTCCGACAAGATGGGCCGCATCGTCATGTCGTGCATGACGCCGGCGTCCGACGGCACCTGGATCTCGATCGACGACGAGGAGGCCAAGGCTTTCCGCGGCGCCATCGTCGAGTTCCTGATGACCAACCATCCGCACGACTGCCCGGTCTGCGAGGAAGGCGGTCACTGCCATCTGCAGGACATGACGGTGATGACCGGCCACCACAGCCGGCAGTACCGTTTCGACAAGCGCACCCATCTCAACCAGGATCTCGGGCCGTTCATCGGCCACGAGATGAACCGCTGCATCTCCTGCTACCGCTGCGTCCGCTACTACAAGGACTACGCCGGCGGCACCGATCTGGGCGTTTACGGCGCTGCTGCCAACGTCTACTTCGGCCGCGTCGAGAGCGGCACGCTGGAATCCGAATTCTCCGGCAACCTCACCGAGGTCTGCCCGACCGGTGTGTTCACCGACAAGACCCACTCCGAGCGCTACACGCGCAAGTGGGACATGCAGTTCTCGCCGAGCGTCTGCTCCAGCTGCGCGGTGGGCTGCAACGTCTCGCCGGGCGAACGCTACGGCGAGATCCGCCGCATCGAGAACCGTTACCACGGCGAGCTCAACGGCTACTTCCTCTGCGACCGCGGCCGCTTCGGCTACGGCTACACCAACGACAATGGGCGTCCGCGCCAGCCGCTGGTGCAGAACGCCATCGCCAGCGCCGCCGAGGCGCTGTCCGCCGGCCGCGTGATCCTGCAGGGCGCCAAGAAGCTGATCGGCATCGCCTCGCCGCGCGCCAGCGTCGAAGCCAACTTCGCGCTGCGCGAGCTGGTCGGCGCCGACAACTTCTACGACGGCCACGCCACGCATGAGGGCGCGCTGGTCAAGCTGGCACTGTCCATCGTCCGCGACGGTCCCGTGAAGGCGGCGACGATCAGCCAGATCGAGGACGCCGACGCCGTGCTGGTGCTCGGCGAAGACCCGACCGCCACCGCGCCGCGCTTCGCGCTGGCGCTGCGTCAGGCCGCACGCGGCAAGTCGCGCGAGATGGGCGCCGCCAAGAACGTGCCGGAATGGCAGGTCATCGCACTCGCCGATCTGGTCCAGCGCGGCAAGTCGCCGGTGTTCGTCGCCAGCGTCGATGCGACGCGCATCGATGACATCGCCGCACAGACGCTGCGTGCCGCGCCGGATGATCTGGCGCGCTTCGGTTTCGCCGTCGCCGCCAGGCTCGATCCTTCGGCACCGGCCGTCAGCGGCCTCGACGCCGCCACCAGCGCGCTGGCCGACGAGGTCGCGCAAACGCTGGCCAAGGCCAAGAAGCCGCTGGTGCTGTCCGGCACCGGCGCGGCCTCGGCCGCGGTGCTGCAGGCCGCCGCCAACGTTGCCTGGGCGCTGCACAAGACCAATGCGCAGGCCGGCCTCGCGCTGAGCCTGCCGGAAGCCAACAGCTTCGGTCTGGCGCTCCTGGATCCGAAGCCGCTCGACGCCGCGCTGGACCGTCTGGCCGCCAAGGACTTCGATGCGCTGGTGGTGCTGGAGAACGATCTCTACCGTCGCGCGCCGAAGGCGCGCGTCGACGCCGCGCTGGCGTCCGGCAAGCCGCTGATCGCGATCGACCACCAGGCCACCGAGACCACCGCGCGCGCGCAGCTGGTGCTGCCGGCGGCGACGGTGTTCGAGTCCGATGGCACGGTCGTCAACTACGAAGGCCGCGCGCAGCGCTATTTCCAGGTCTTCGATCCGACCTACTACGACGGCAAGATCGCGCTGAGCGATGCCTGGCGCTGGCTGGCGCAGCTCAAGGGCGCCAGCTGGCCGAACCTCGACGTCGTCATCCAGTCCGTCGCGCAGGCGGTGCCGGCGCTGGCCGGCATCGTCGCCGCGGCGCCCAACTCGGCGTTCCGCATCGACGGCCTCAAGGTCGCGCGCGAGCCGCATCGTTACTCCGGCCGCACCGCGATGCGCGCCAACCAGTCGGTGCACGAGCCGCGCCAGCCGCAGGACGTCGACGCGCCGCTGAACTTCTCGATGGAAGGCTACAACGGCGTCGGCAGCCTCGACCGGCCGAGCGAGCTGGTGCCGTACGCCTGGTCGCCGGGCTGGAACTCGCCGAGCGCCTGGAACAAGTTCCAGGACGAGATCGGCGGCAGCCTGCGCGGCGGCAACTCCGGCAAGCAGCTGTTGGCGCGCGGCAACGGCCGGGCTTATTTCAGCGAAGTGCCGGCGGCGTTCGCGGCCCAGAACGGCACGCTGCGCGTGCTGGCGCTGCCGCAGCATTTCGGCGGCGACGAGCTGTCCAAGCGCGCCAGGCCGATCCGCGAGCGCAGCGTGCCGGCCTTCGTCGCGCTCAACCGCGCCGACGCGGCGCGTGCCGGCGTCAACGGTCACGCCACGCTGTCGATCGACGGCCAGCTGCTCAAGCTGCCGACGCTGCTCAGCGATGCGCTGCCGGCCGGCACCGTCGGCCTGCCGGCGGGTTTCGATGGCATTCCGTTCCTCGCGCCCGGCGCGACGGCGACGCTGCTCGGAGGCTGACGCGTGATCGACGCTCTCTGCACCTGGTTCGCCGAGCACCCGCGCGTCGTCGAGTCGCTGATCGCGATCGCCAAGACGCTGGTGATTCTGGTCGTGGTCATGCTGACGATGGCCTGGACCACCTGGCTGGAGCGCCGCATGCTCGGCGTCTGGCAGGACCGCTACGGCCCGAACCGTGTCGGCCCCTTCGGCCTCGGCCAGGTGCTGGCCGACATGGTCAAGGCGCTGTTCAAGGAAGACTGGACGCCGCCGTTCGTCGACAAGTTCACCTACGTCATGGCGCCGATGCTCGGCATGGGCCTGACGCTGCTGATGTTCATGGTGATCCCGATCGCGCCGGGCTGGGGCATCGCCGATCTCAACGTCGGCCTGCTGGTGTTCCTGGCGCTGGCCGGCCTGGAGGTCTACGCGGTGATGCTCGGCGGCTGGTCGAGCAACAGCAAGTACTCGCTGCTCGGCGGCGTGCGCGTCACCGCGCAGACGGTCAGCTACGAGGTCTTCATGGGCTTGTCGCTGATGGGCATCGTCATGCAGGCGGGTTCGTTCGACCTGCGCACCATCGTCGACGCGCAGGCGGGCCTCTGGAACATCGTTCCGCAGTTCCTCGGTTTCTGCACCTTCGCGATCGCCGGCATTGCCGTCGTGCACCGTGCGCCGTTCGATCTGCCGGAAGCCGAGTCCGAACTGGCGCAGGGCTTCCACACCGAATATTCGAGCATGAAGTTCGCGATGTTCATGCTCAGCGAGTACATCGGCGTGGTGCTGATCTCGGCCGTTCTCGTCACGCTGTTCTTCGGTGGCTGGCGCGGTCCCTTCATCGACGACTACCCGCTGCTGGGGCTGCTGTACTTCGCGATGAAGACCTTCTTCTTCATGCTGGTCTTCATCCTGCTGCGTGCCTCGCTGCCGCGGCCGCGCTATGACCAGCTGATGAGCTTCGGCTGGAAGATCTGCCTGCCGCTGACGCTGATCAATCTGCTGGGAACTGCCGCCGTCCTGCTGTGGCAGTCGCAAGGAGCCTGAGGATGACTTTCAAGGAATTCTTCAGCGGGGTCTACACGACGCTGCGCAGCATCGTGATGATCGCCAGTCACACCTTCCGCAAGCGCGACGTCATCCCGTATCCGGAGGTCAAGCCCTACGTGCCGCCGCGCTATCGCGGCCGCATCGTGCTGACCCGCGATCCGGACGGCGAGGAGCGCTGCGTCGCCTGCAACCTCTGCGCGGTGGCCTGCCCGGTCGGCTGCATCTCGCTGCAGAAGGCGGAGAAGGACGATGGCCGCTGGTATCCGGAGTGGTTCCGCATCAACTTCTCGCGCTGCATCTTCTGCGGCCTGTGCGAAGAAGCCTGCCCGACCACGGCGATCCAGCTGACGCCGGACTACGAGCTCGCCGAGTTCAAGCGGCAGACGCTGGTGTACGAGAAGGAAGACCTGCTGATCAGCGGTCCCGGCAAGTACCCGGACTACAACTTCTACCGCGTCGCCGGCATGGAGATCGCCGGCAAGCCCAAGGGCGCTGCTGCCAACGAAGCGCCGCCGGTCGACGTCAAGAGCCTGCTGCCATGAATCTGGACAACGTGTTCTTCTATGTCGCCGCAACCATCGCGGTGCTCGGCACCGTGCTGATGATCTGCGGCCGCAATCCGGTGCACGCGCTGCTCAACCTCGTCGTCGCGCTGCTGGCGATCGCCGGCATGCTGTTCATGCTCGGCGCGCCGTTCGCCGGCGCGCTGGAGGTGATCGTCTACGCCGGCGCGATCATGGTGCTGTTCGTGTTCGTGGTGATGATGCTCAATCTCGGCCCCGAGACCAGCCGGCAGGAAGCGCAGTGGCTCAAGCCCAAGGTCTGGGTCGGCCCCGGTGTGTTGTCGCTGCTGCTGCTCGCCGGCCTGCTCTATGTGCTGCTGGGCGGCAGTTCGCAGCCGGCGGCGCTGGCCACGGTTGACGCCAAGCAGGTTGGCATCGTGCTGTTCGGACCTTATCTGCTCGCCGTCGAACTGGCGTCGATGCTGTTGCTCGCGGCGCTGGTCGCGGCCTACCACCTCGGTCGCAACGACTGACCACGGATCGAGGAAGGGGAGTCCTACAAGAATGACGACACCGGAACTGAGCGGCATCCCGATGGAACACGGCCTGGCCGTGGCGGCGGTGCTGTTCTCGCTCGGCCTGCTCGGCGTGATGGTCCGCCGCAACATCCTGTTCATGCTGATGTCGCTGGAAGTGATGATGAACGGCGCCGGCCTGGCCTTCATCAGCGCCGGCAGCCGCTGGCAGCAGGCCGACGGCCAGATCATGTTCATCCTGGTGCTGACGCTGGCCGCGGCCGAGGCCTCGGTCGGCCTGGCGATCCTGCTGCAGCTGTACCGCCGCTTCCACACGCTGGATGTGGATGCGGCGTCCGAGATGAAGGGGTGAGGGACCACGCTATGAAAACGAAGTTTTCAGTGGTTCCGAACGCCCGGCCGTGTTTGGCCGGATCGGGACTGACTCAATGTCAGTCCCGCTTGAGCCAAACACTGGCCGGGCCGGGGGTAGATCAGGCATCTGAGGTCGCGCCATGGACGGCAGGCGCGAGTGTTGGGGAAGTGAACTGATGGAACAGCTCTTTCTCGTCATCCTGTCGCCGCTGATCGGCTTCGTGCTGCTCGCCCTCGGCGGCAAGCGCCTGTCCGAGAACCTTGCGGCCGTCATCGGCGTCGGCTCGGTCTCGCTGTCGGCGCTGCTGGTGGCGTACATCGGCTTGGAGTTCTACCAGCTGCCGGCCGGCGAAAGCTACGTCAAGGTCGTCGGCACCTGGATGAGCGTCGATGGCTTCGCGCCGCGCTTCGCCTTCCGCCTCGACCAGCTGTCGATGCTGATGCTCGGCGTCATCACCGGCGTCGGCGCCTTCATCCATCTGTTCGCGTCCTGGTACATGCGCGGCGACGAGGCGTATGCGCGCTTCTTCGCTTACATGAACCTGTTCGTGTCGGCGATGCTGGTGCTGGTGCTCGGCGACAACCTGCTGCTGCTGTTCTTCGGCTGGGAAGGCGTGGGTCTGGCCTCGTACCTGCTGATCGGCTTCTGGTTCCAGGACGCCGCCAACGGCGCGGCCGCGCGCAAGGCCTTCATCGTCACGCGTGTCGGCGACACCTTCATGGCGATCGGCCTGTTCATCCTCTACCAGGCGCTCGGCACGCTGGACCTGCACGACCTGTTGCAGGCAGCGCCGCAGGCCTTCAAGGCCGGCGACCCGCTGATCACCGCGGCGGCGTTCCTGCTGCTCGGCGGTGCGGTCGGCAAGTCGGCGCAGATTCCGCTGCAGACCTGGCTGCCGGACGCCATGGCCGGCCCGACGCCGGTGTCGGCGCTGATCCATGCCGCGACGATGGTCACCGCCGGTGTCTATCTGATCGCGCGCACGCATGTGCTGTTCGAGCTGGCGCCGCTGGCGCTGGAAGCGGTCGGCTGGGTCGGCGGCATCACGCTGCTGATGGCGGGCTTCATCGCGCTGACGCAGTCCGACATCAAGAAGGTGCTGGCGTACTCAACGATGTCGCAGATCGGCTACATGTTCCTGGCGCTCGGCGCCGGGGCCTACCAGCCGGCCGTGTTCCATCTGATGACGCACGCCTTCTTCAAGGCGCTGCTGTTCCTGTCGGCCGGCTCGGTGATCCTCGCCTGCCATCACGAGCAGGACATCTTCAAGATGGGCGGCCTGCGCAAGCAGATCCCCTTCACGTTCTGGGTGTTTTTGATCGGCTCGCTGGGCCTGGTCGCGTTCCCCGGCACCTCGGGCTTCTTCTCCAAGGACGAGATCCTGTTCCAGGCCTGGGCCTACGGCCACGCCGAGTTCTACTGGATGGGCCTGGCCGGCGCTTTCATGACGGCGCTGTACACCTTCCGCCTGATCTTCATCGCCTTCTTCGGCGAGGCGCACGGGCATGAGGTGCACAAGCCGCACGGCATCGATCACGGCCTGCCGCTGCTGGTGCTGGCCATCGCGGCGCTGTTCGGCGGCTTCATCCACATCCCGCTCGATGCGGTGCTGCCGCAGGCGGCAATCGCCGAGGAGCTGGAGCATGCCAAGCATCAGCTGGAGATCACCTCGGTGCTGGTGTCGTTTGCCGGCATTGCGCTGGCCTGGCTGCTGTTCCTCAAGTTCCGCGGCGTGTCGGCGGCGATCCGCAATTCGTTCATCGGTCGGCCGCTGTTCGCCTGGTGGCGCGCGGCCTTCGGCTTCGACTGGCTGTATGACTGGCTGTTCGTGAAGCCGTACTTCGGCCTGGCGCATCTGAATCGTCGCGATGTCGCCGATCAGGCCATCGGTCTGATTCCAAGGCTGAGCCTTGCCCTCAACTCCCGGCTGACGCAGACGCAGACCGGTCAGCTGCGCTGGTACGCCGGCGCTACCGCTGCCGGCGCGATCCTGATCGTCGCGGCCGTGATCATCCTCTGAAGCCACGCCCATGATCCTTCTCTGGCTGATCCTCATCCCCTTCATCGGCGGCCTGCTGTCGTGGCAGGGCGAGCGCATCGTCGGTCGCGGCTTCCCGCGCTGGGTGGCGCTGGCGACGATGCTGTTCGCGCTCGGCATCTCGGTCTGGCTGTGGGTGACCGGCGACTACTCGCTGGCGCCGGTCGACGGCGTGCCGCAGTGGACGATCGAGTACCGCGTGCCGTGGATTCCGCGCTTCGGCATCTCGCTGCATCTGGGCCTCGACGGCCTGTCGATCATGCTGGTGGTGCTGACCAACCTGCTCGGCGTGATGGCGGTGGCCTGCTCGTGGCGTGAAATCAACCGCAACGTCGGCTTCTTCCATCTCAACCTGCTGTGGAACCTCGGCGGCGTGGTCGGCGTGTTCCTCACGCTGGACCTGTTCCTGTTCTTCTTCCTGTGGGAAATGATGCTGGTGCCGATGTACTTCC